>JADZCI010000196.1 GCA_020851655.1 Bryobacterales bacterium | reverse complement strand
GGCGCGCGGCGCCGGACGATAGGAACCGTGGTGAATTTGTGCCATAATACGGGCATTCTGAAAGGGGAGTGCTCCTTATGCTAAAGGAATCCCTGGCAATAGCGGGTTTGGCGGTCATGATGCTTGCGGGCGCGCCTACGGCGTGGGCCCAGGGTGGTGGCGGTGGCGGCACAGGGGGTGGCGGCACCGGCGGCGGTGGGACCGGAGGGGCGGGAGGTCCTGGAGGCGCCGGTGGGCCCACTGGCCCTGGCGGCGGCGGAACCACGAGTCCTTCCCGGCCGACTATAGGCGTTCCGTCCCAGCCCAGACAGGAGATGCCACAGTTCGAGGCCCAACGCCCCATTTACTTCTCCGGAAAAGTGATTACCGAAGACGGCGGTCCGCCTCCCGACCAGGTGGTGATTGAAATGGTGTGCAACGGCCAGCCGAGGCCGCAAGCCTATACCGATTTGAAAGGCAAGTTCAGCTTCCAGCTTGGACAGAACCAGGGTATGTTTTCCGACGCCAGCTATTCGGGCATCGATGGGCCTGACGGCGGGTTCCCCGGGATGCCCAGGACTTCCACCAGAACTGCCGGTGGCGGCGGCATGACGCCGGGGAGCGGGTATTCGCCCCGCGACCTGATGGGTTGTGAGTTGCGCGCCGTGCTGGCCGGATACCGGGCTGAGCCGGTTCAACTGAGCGGACGCCGGGCGTTGGATAATCCCGACGTCGGCACGATCATCCTTAAGCGCCTATCCAACGTGGAAGGGTTCACCTTCAGCGCAACGACCGGGATGGCGCCCAAAGAGGCGAAGAAGGCGTACGAGAAGGGAATGGACCTGGCGAAGAAGAAGAAGTTGCCCGAGGCGCAAGCGCAGTTCCAAAAAGCGGTGGACGCGTATCCGAAGTACGCCATCGCGTGGTTCGAGCTAGGCCGTGTCCAGGAGGCTCAGAACAATCCTGACGCCAGAAAGTCCTTCGAAGAGGCGATCAAGGCCGATTCCCGGTTCGTCAAGCCGTACCTGATGCTGGCCGGCCAGGACGCCCGGGAGCGGAAGTGGGAGGAACTGGCGCAGAACACGGACCAGATCATCAAGCTCGATCCCTATAGCTTCCCGGGAATGTACTTCTATAATGCCGTCGCGCACTACAACCTTCAGCACAACGACAAGGCTGAGAAGAGCGCGCGCGAGGCGGTGAAACTCGATGCCGGTCACAAGATTCCGAAGGCCAACCACTTGCTCGGAATCATTCTGGCGCAAAAGAAAGACTACACCGGCGCGGCTGAGAACCTGAAGACCTACCTGATGGCGTCTCCCGGCGCGCCTGATGCGGAGAACGTGCGCAAGCAACTGGCTGAAATCGAGCAGGTGGTGGGGGCGAGCACGGCGGCGCCTGGCACGCGGCCGCCCGCTACTCCGCCGAACCAGTAAGCCTCGAGGGCGGCAGCAGGCCGAGCCTCAGGCCAGCGCTTTGCCGTAGAGCGCCAGTAGGCGGCTCCAGGCCTTCTCGGCCAGCGGCTCGTTGTAGACCCGCGAGTCCGGAGGGCACCAGCCGTGCGCGGCGGCATAGACTTCGATTTCGGCCTGCAAGTGCGCGTTCGCGAAGGTCTCTTTGAGCACGTTCTTCTCGTTGGGCGCCCGTTTGTCATCGTTTTCGGCGATGGCGGCCAGGAACTGCGCTTTGGTCCGGGCCGCTTGCAGGTGCGGGCTATTGGGCGAATCGGTGACCAGTCCGCCGCCGTGGAATGAGGCCACCGCGCCGACGCGTTCGGGCACTGCCGCGGCGGTACGAAAGGCAATCGGCCCGCCCATGCAGTAGCCCTGTGTGCCGGCCTTCCGGTTTTTGGCAACTGGGCCCTGTTTGTCCAGCCACGCAATGAACGCCTTGGCGTCGGTCATGTGCGTGGTCTCATTCAGCGTCCGGGCCAGCGGTATCAGGTCCTGAATGGGCGTGGCGCCGCCGGCTTCGGCGGTAGGCGCCTTTTTGACGCGGTAGAAGGGATTCACCACCAGCACCGAATAGCCCGATTCGGCCAGCCGCTTGCCCATCTGGCGAAACGCCGGGCGCAGGCCGAAGATATCGGGCCATATCAACACGGCCGGCGCGGCGCCGCTGGCCGGATGCGCAAAGTAACAGTCCGCTGAGCCGTCCGGCGTCGTGACGGTCACGCTGGCTTCGGTTACGGCAACAGCATTGGCCACCACCGGCAGCGGCATGGCGACTCCGGCTCCCAGGATTGCGCCAAATCGCTTGCGCGTAATCAGTCCACGAGCTTCGTACTCTTGCCGGTCCGCTTCAAAATGATCTTGATCGCACATAACCCCTCACGCTTGGCTGCCAGGTATCGCCGTGCAATACAGCACGTGTCCGGTTATTATAGCCACTTCCTCCTGGCATTCGTGATGACAAGGAGAGAACAGATAGATGTTGCCGGATTTGGTCCTACTCTAGAATGAATTGACGGCCGTATAGACGTATAAGCGGCACTTTGACGCAATGAATCGCGAATATCACAAGTGGTACAGTCCCCGGCTCAATCGGGACATGGAACTGATCGCGTTCGGACACGCGGGAATGCCCGTGCTGGTCTTTCCAACGTCCATGGGCAAGTTCTTTGAGTACGAAGACCGCGGAATGGTGGATGCGCTGCGCTGGCCGATCGAACGGGGTTCGATGATGCTGTTCTGCGTGGATGGCATCGACCAGGAAAGCTGGTACTGCAAGTGGGCGCATCCAAGCGGCCGGGTGTACCGCCACATGCAGTATGACGATTATGTTTACAGCGAGGTTGTCCCGCTGATGCGGGCGCGCACCGGACACCACAAAATCGCCACCACGGGGGCGAGTTTCGGCGGCTATCATTGCACCAACTTCGCACTGAAGCATCCGGATGCGGTTCATACCTGTGTGGCGATGAGCGGCGCCTTCGACATACACCAGTTTCTCGACGGCTATTACGACGAGAACTGTTATTTCAATTGCCCGGTGGATTACCTGCCCGCGATGACGGACCCGTGGTACTTGAACGAGTTTCGCAATATGCGCTGGGTTTTCGGCGCCGGCGAGCATGATATCTGCCTCGCTGAGAACCGCCGCATGTCGGGGATTTTCCATGCCAAGGGGATTCCGCACTGGTTCGATTTCTGGGGATTCGGAGCTGTACACGACTGGCCGTTATGGCAGCAGATGGCGCGCAAATACTTTGAATAAGGGACGGAGCAAGGCATGAAGAAGATTGGTGTTCTCTACGGCATGGAGAATTCGTTTCCGATGGAGTTGGTTGACCGGATTAACCAGAAGCGGATTGATGACATACGCGGTGAGAGCCTCCTTACCGGCGCTTTCCGGATGGACACTCCGCCGCCGTACCATCTGATCGTCGACCGGATCTCGCACGACATTCCGTTTTATCGCGCGTATCTGAAGAACGCGGTTCTGCATGGCGTTCAGGTGATCAACAACCCGTTCTGGTGGAGCGCGGACGACAAATTCTTCAACTACGCGCTGGCGGCCAAACTGGGCGTCGCCGCGCCGAAAACGGTGATGCTGCCGCACAAGGACCATCCTCCGGGGACCACGGCGAACTCGATGCGCAACCTGGTCTACCCGTTGAACTGGGACGAGGTTTTCGACTACATCGGGTTTCCGGCATTCATGAAGCCGCACCTCGGGGGCGGGTGGCGCAATGTCTACAAGGTCAATAACCCCCAAGAATTGTGGGAAGCCTACGACAAGACCGGCGATCTCGGCATGGTGCTTCAGGAAAGTATCGACTTCACCGAATACTATCGCTGTTATGTCATTGGCCGGGAGCAAGTGCACGTCATGCTCTACGACCCGCGCCAACCGCACGAGAAACGCTACGTGCAGGGCGTCGATGTCACCACTCAACCGCTGTACGGGCGCATCGTCCAGGACTGCCTCACGCTGTGCCGGGCCCTGGGCTACGACATGAACACGGTCGAGTTCGCGGTGCGCGACGGAGTCCCTTACGCCATCGACTTTCTGAACCCGGCTCCCGATGCGGACCGTCATTCGGTGGGCGAAGCGAATTTCGAATGGATCGTCAACGCGATGGCCGGCTTGTGCGTCGAACGGGCGCAGTCCGGGCCGGCGCCCGAGGGCGAATATCATTGGGGCCGCTACCTTGCGGGTCTACAGCGGGTCTAACTTCGAGAAAGAGGGGGGAACCTTATGTCCGACCGGCCCAGCTTCACCATCGGTATCGAAGAAGAGTACATGACGGTGGATCCCGACACGCGGGAACTGCGCAGCCACATCGATGCCGAGATTATCGAGAAAGGCAAGCTCCAGTTGCGGGAGCGCGTCAAGCCGGAAATGCACCAGTGCGTGGTCGAGGTCGGCACCGGCATCTGCCGGAACATCAAGGAAGCGCGCGACGAAGTGAAGTGGATCCGGCGCAGCATGGTCGATCTGGCCAAGCAAAACGGATTGCGGCTGGCGGCCGCGGCCACCCACCCGTTTTCCGACTGGCGCAAGCAGGGCATCTATCCCGACGAACGGTACATGACGATCGTCGAAGACATGCAGCTTGTGGCGCGCGCGAACCTGATTTTCGGCCTGCACGTTCACATCGGCATCGAGGACCGCGAGACGACGATCCACATCATGAACGCGGCGCGGTACTTCGTGCCCCATATTCTGGCGCTCTCCACCAACTCGCCATTCTGGCTGGGCGACGAGACCGGCTTGCGCAGTTACCGCTGCAAGGTGTTTGACAAGTTTCCGAGGACCAACATTCCGGACTACTTTTCCAGCTACTCAGAGTACGAAAACATGGTTCAACTGCTGGTTAAGACGGGGTGCATCGACAACGCCAAGAAGATCTGGTGGGATCTGCGGCCGCATCCGCACTTTTCAACGCTCGAGTTCCGTGTTTGCGATCTGCCGATGCGGGCCGACGAGACCATCGCGCTTGCCGCGCTGATTCAGGCGACGGTGGTGATGCTGTGGAAGCTCTACTCCAACAACCAGGGCTTCCGGCTGTATCGCCGCATGCTGATCATGGAGAACAAGTGGCGCGCGGTGCGATACGGCATCAACGGCAAGCTGATCGACTTTGGGAAACGGATCGAGACGCCGTTCCGGCAGTTGATGGACGAGTACTTCGCCATGATCAAGCCGGTCGCCGACGAGTTGGGCAGCCGCGAGGAAATCGACTATCTGCACACGATACTGGAGGAAGGCACGGGCGCCGACCGCCAGCTCCGGGTGTTCCACGAGACCGGGAGCCTGGAGGCCGTGGTCGACTACATTGTGCGGGAGACCGAATCCGGGCTCGGCGCCGGCATCGGCAAGCCGGCCGGAGTTATGTTTTGATGAGTTACGCCGACGCCATTCATTTCGATCCTGAATTGAGCCAGGGCGCCCGGAACGCCGTGCGCACCTGCCTGCGCATCCGCCCCGACGAGAAGGTCACGATCATCACCGACTACGCGTCGCTGGAGATTGCAGCGGCGATGGCGGAGCAAGTACGCCTGCTGGGCGCGCCTTACAAAAAATGGGTGCTGGAGGAGTGCGCCGGCCGCCCGCTCGCGGGCATGCCCGCCGCCATCCTGGCGGACCTGGAAACCAGCCAGGCGAGCATCTTCGCCGTGGTGGCGCAGGCCAATGAACTGGGCAGCCGCATGCAGATGACCGAAGTCGTCAACCGTCGCAAGATTCGCCATGCGCACATGGTCAACATCACGCGCCAGATCATGCTGGAGGGCATGCGCTCCGACTACGACGCGGTGGATGCGTTGAGCGTGCGCCTGCTGGATATCACGCGCGGCGCCTCGGTCATCCGGGCCCGGAGCGCCGCCGGCACCGACATCGCCGCCAGCATGAACCCGCAATACAAGTGGCTGAAGACCAGCGGCATCATCAGCCAGAACACGTGGGGCAACCTGCCGGGCGGCGAGGTGTGGACGACGCCCGGGGAGGTCAACGGCGTCTTTGTGGTCGATGGCGTCGTCGGAGATTACCTGTGCGCCAAGTACGGCGACCTGAAAAACACGCCACTGACGCTGCGCATCGAAGGCAACCGGTTGAAAGAAGCGCATAGCGCCAACCAGGAACTGGAAGACGAGTTCTGGCGCTACACACACACCGACGAAAACAGCGACCGCGTGGGCGAATTCGCGATCGGAACCAACATCGGCGTGCGGGATGTCATCGGCAACATTCTGCAGGACGAAAAAATTCCGGGCGTGCACATTGCCTTTGGAAACCCGTACGGCGATCACACGGGCGCCCAGTGGTATTCGTCAACTCACATCGACGTCGTCGGGCGCAAATTCAATATCTGGGCCGATTCCCGGCAGTTGATGCGCGACGGCGAATTTCTCCTCTAGCTATAATCTTTGACCGGGGAGTCCAGAGGCTCCCCACTTGGAGGTCTGGGATGTTTGAAACAAGAACCAAACGATACCTCTGTCTGCTGGCAGGCCTTGCCCTGCCCGCCGCCATAGGTTTCGCACAAGAATCTTCAGTCGTGGTTTCCGGTTTGAACCTGCCGTACAAGCTCGTGTTGACGGAGGCGGGAAACCTGCTGGTATCCGAGGGTGGCGGGCCGCCCAACTCGGGCCGGATTTCACTGGTCACTCGCAGCGGGGCCCGCACCAGCGTGATTGAAGGGATGCCCTCGGGTGAGTCGAATCCGGAGTTGGTGCCGATCGGTCCTACCGGTCTTGCGCTGCGCGGACGCACACTGTACATCGCCATGGGCGAGGGAGACTCGCTGCGTAACGGCGCCACGCCGGGTTCCCTCGTGCTGAACCCCGCCGGAGTTTCTTCACCGCTGTTCCACTGCGTCTTGCGCGTGCGTTTCGACGCCAATGTCGATTCCATCCGCGAACCTTTCATGCTGGCAGCGGCACAGCACCAGCAGATCGCCGACGGGTGGGAAGTCGTGCTGGAGAACGCTTCCAAGCAGCATGCCATGATCGACCTGATGGCGGCGTTTCCCGTCGTCACTTCGGATCCGAACATAACTTACCGGCATAGTGATCCGTTTGCCCTGGCATTTGGGCCGGAGCGCCCGTCGTCGGGACTCCGCGATACGCCTGAATCGCTTTATGTGGTCGATGCCGGGCAGAACTCGATTGTGCGGCTCGACACGAGCACCGGGCGGTCGAGAGTGATCGCGCGTTTTCCGCCGACAAAGAACCCGACCAGTGCCGGCCCGCCGATGGTTGACTCGGTTCCGACCGGCGCTGTGGTGGTGGGCAACCAGATTCTGGTATCCATGCTGTCTGGCTTTCCGTTCGTACCCGGACAAGCGCGCGTGATGGCTGTGAACCTGCCTTCAGGCACGATCGATCCCTGGATCAACCTGTTGACCTCGGCGACCGACATCGGAGTGCGCGTGACGGCGGCGGGCGAGTATCAGTACCTGGTTCTCGGCTTCAGCGATAACATGAGCGCTACTCCGCCGAGACCGGGCCGTTTAACGTTGTACACGAATCCGGTCGGCCAGGTGCTGGTTGACAGCCTGGCGGCTCCGACCGGGATTGCAATTGATCAGAAAACAGGAGAAGTGTTTATCGCGGAATTCGGCGCGGGCCGTATTTCGAAAGTCACGATCCCCTGAGCCAGCGAGTCCGCAAGCGGGCACGGCTTGACTTTGCAGGCGGCTTTCGCGCATCCTGCTTACCGTGCCCGTGATCCCTGGCAAAGAGTTGCGCAGGCAGTTTAACCTCGCCTTCACCCCGGAACGCTACCGGACATTTCTGGAGCACGCCGATAGGCTGGCCGGCACGCACGTCGAATTCCGGCTGTGCGAAACGCCGTGTTTTTTCGGTAAGTCGCTCCTGGAGCGGCTTGCGGCCGACGGCGCGCAGTTGATCCGCCAGTTGGTGGATGATCCCGCTTATCGGCGGATCTCCGATGCCGCCCTGCCGGAACGCTACAACGTGCCGCGAGAACCGCATGAGCCGATGTTTGTTCAGGTCGACTTCGGGCTGGTCCGCGACGAGGCGGACCAGTATCAGCCAAGGCTGGTGGAGATCCAGGGGTTCCCTTCGCTGTACGCCTTCCAGCCCGCGCTGGCGCAGGCCTACAAAGACGCCTATGGCCTCGACTCCGGACTGGAATACCACTTGGGCGGATTCACGCGCGAGAGTTACGTCGCCTTGCTTCGCCGCGCCATTGTGGGCGGTCACGACCCGGAAAATGTTGTCCTGCTCGAGATCGACCCGTTGCATCAAAAGACGCTGTGCGATTTTCTGCTGACGGAGAAATGGCTGGGTGTCCGGGCGGTCTGCATCACAAAGTTGAAGCGCGAGGGCCGCAAGCTGTTGTACGAGCGCGAGGGCCGGTGGACGCCGATTCACCGCATTTACAACCGCGCCATCGTGGACGAGTTGGAGCGTAAGGCGGTGGCGATTCCGTTTGACTGGCGCGACGACCTGGATGTCGAGTGGGCCGGCCATCCCAACTTCTATTTCCGCATCAGCAAGTTCTCCATTCCGTATCTGAAGCATCCTTCGGTCCCGAAGACGTGGTTTCTGGATCAGGCGCCGGCGTTGCCGGACAACCTGGACGAATGGGTGCTCAAGCCGCTGTACTCGTTTGCGGGGCTGGGGGTGAAGGTGGGTCCGTCACGGGAGGAAGTGGAAGCGGTTCCCGCGGCCCGGCGGCGCGACTACATCCTGCAAGAGCGCGTGCGCTTCACTCCCGCGGTGGAAACGCCGCACGGCCTCACCAATGCCGAAATTCGCGTGATGTACGTCTGGCTGGACGAACTGCTTCCCGTTACCACGATCATCCGCATGGGACGCGGCAAGATGATGGGCGTCGATCACAATAAGAACATGGAATGGGTCGGCGCGTCCGCCGCCCTCTACTTTCCGGAGTCCTGATGACAGAGCCAAACGAACTGCTCGATGCCGTGGTCGGCCACTTGTGCGAGCATCAGCCCGAGGAGGTTGCCGGACTCACCGATGGCGAAATCCGGCGGCGCGCCGCTATCGGAATCGAGCGCGCGCGGCAGTTTGGCTTCGAGCAGCCCGCGACGGTGGTTGCGTATGTTTCCCTGCTGTTTGTCGCCGGTCCGCATTTCGACGAGCAACCCGCCATTCGCAAGGCTTTGATAGAGCCGTCCGTACCGCCCGACGTTCGTATTGCGAAGTTGTTTGAGCAGACCCGGGAATCGGACTGGGACGAAGCCGCAACGCTGCCGCTGGCCTGGGACTAGAGCAGACGGCTACACACGCCACGAGCCCACGCGGCGGTTCGTTGCTGCTGGTCCTCCAGATAGTGCTGGAGAATCCTTGCCGCGTCGTCTTGATTCCACAGCCGCGTGCCGGCAGTGGAACGGCGAGAAATTGATTCCGCTGTGTAGCCATCAAATCGGTTGCCCTCCAGCGGCGGGAGGCCAGGCTTCTCATTTTTCGCTGTGGCGGCCAGCCTGAGCGCTTCTTCGGCGCCGCTGCGCCATGCTTCGAATCCCCAGGCGGCCAGACCCAATACGCTGAAGTGGTCACGGCGGCCAGAGTTCTTCAGAAATGCGAGGCTCGACTTCGATGCCGGCGAATCCGGGTGTGCAGTCCTCATCGAGGCCCAGTCGAACATACGTCCCGCTGGGGAACGAGGGTGTGGAACAGCACCGGTGAGGCCCGGCCTGTGCGGTGGTTCTCCAATTTGTGAATCGGACTGCTTGATGACCGCCGCGCACGCAGCCGCGAACGCAGCGGCAAGGCCGCACGGTTCCCCTTTGCGCTCGGCGGCGCTGTCAGCCTGATTAAAGGCCACGGGAAGGTGTTCCACTTCAGCGAACAGGAACTCCAACCGGCGGCGAGTGGATCTGTCCGCCGCCCATTCCCAGATATTCTGTCCACCTATTTGTATTTGACCAGGGAGGAAATGCGCAGCCTGGCTTGGCGCCGCGGGCAGGCCCAAGTGGGTCAGGTTTTTTGGAGAGGAGAAGTTCTGGCGCTCCGCGGCCACGCATGTCACTTGCCCGGAAAACTGGCGGCCATCCTCCACCATCTTTGCCACGTGCGTCAAGACCTCAACCACCCTCACATTTCTGCCCAGATTATGGTTGAACGCCTGGCTGCGAAAGTCCGAGATGCGCTCGATGCTTCCCTGAAACTTGCCCAGGGCCGCATCTTGAGGATCGGATACGCGCTTGCGGTCCATCACGCTCCTCCTGTGACCTGGAGTCCTGTCCGGAACGATTTTACCTCACCAAAAGATCGCACCGGAAGGTTGCTATACTCGCATTCGAGCGGGCCCGTAGCTCAGTTGGATAGAGCGTCTGGCTTCGAACCAGCAGGCCGGGGGTTCGAGTCCCTCCGGGCCCGCCATGAATCCCACCCCAATGGTTTCAGGACCAAGCCCTGAACCCTGACCTCTCCGGGCGGACCCTGGATGATCTGTCCGATGCGAGTTACTTTGATGCCCGCGATCCGCGCCGGTATCTTGACTTTGGACGGCGCTGTGAACAGCAACTCATAGTCATCGCCCCCGTGCAAGGCGTGCTCGGTGGAGGCGCCTGGAAATACCGGTACGTTGTCGTTGAGACGCGCCGCGACTCCTGATTCGATGCAGAGGCGGCGAAGGTCGAGCGACAGGCCATCACTCAGGTCCATGGCCGCGGACGCTTTGCCCACCAACGCGTGGCCCACGCGCAATCTCGGCTCGGGCCGCAAGTGCTTTCGCCAGGCGATGCCGGAACGCGTTTCGAGGCCCAACTGCGCGCCGCCCAGGCGTCCGGTTACATAGATCGAGTCGCCGGCGCGCGCGCCCTGGCGCCGCAGCGCCTTGCCGCGGGCGCAATATCCGAGGATGACAATGTCGCAGTAAGTCCGCGCCGCCTGGGACAGGTCGCCGCCCGCCACCACGACGCCGTACTGGCGTGCCAGGCGCGTCAGCCCCGAATAGAATCGCCGCAGCCACGCCTTGTCCGCCCATTCACCCAGGGCGAGGGAGACGAAGCAGTACTGCGCGGCGCCGCCCATGGCGGCAATGTCGCTCAACCCGCGCGCTGCCGCCTTCCAGCCGCAGTCCTCCGGCTTGTGTACGTCGCGAAGAAAATGGACGTCCTCGATGAACTGGTCGGTGGTGACGAGCAGATCGCGAGTGCGTGTCCAGGGCAGGATGGCGCAGTCGTCGCCAATGCCTTCGACGCCCTTGAGGCGCCGCAGCATGGCGATCAGATCGAGCTCACTCGCTGGCGGCTGGTTCAACCGGGGTCAGGACCAAGCCCGAAGGCAGTTCCTCTCCAAAGACTCGCGCCATGGACTCCAGGTCTTGTCCCTGCTCACCCTCGAGAAGGGCGAGAAGTTTTGCGGCATCGGGCGATTTGGAGATGGCGCTGCGCACCAGTTCCACGGTGGCCGGGCCGGTATCGCGGGTGGCGTCGCCGGTCCGCTGCGCGAGGCGCGCGAGGCACTCCTCCGATCCACGGATTTTCACTAGACTCTCGATCCAGCGCGCCGCCGTCGCGGCGGGCAACACCTGGTTGACCGGCCCGTAAAACAACCGGCGCGCGCCCAGGCGTTCGAGGCACCAGAACTCGCCCGGTCCGGCTTCGCCCGCGCGAATGCGCCGCACCAGGGCGTTGCCCAACTCCGTCCTGGTGCCGGCCGGCAAATGCTCGAGGCTGCAGGCGGTGCGCCACATCTCGCGCCGCAGGCTGGTATTGACGCGCGGCGGTTTGCCTTTCGGCATCACCACCGGCGACAGACGCTGAAACACATCGGCTTGCTGATTGCGGTTCAGCCCGCCGGCGACACGCCCCCAGAAAATCCACCACTGCGTCTCGGCTTCCACCTTGTTGGCGAACTGCAAACCCTGCGCATAGATGCGCCGCGACAGTTCGATCCGGTAGTCGTCGCCGGGGTAGCCGAAGCCGGGCCGGAGACACAAGCTGCACAGGTTCAGCCACCGCACCTCGTGAGCGGGGCTCGTCTTGCGGCCCTCGGCCACTTCGAGGAATACGCCGGCAAGGCGGCGGATGGTTTCCAGCGGCCAGGAATTGCGGCCCAACCCGATGGCCTGTTCCAGGCGCGCCGGCAGTTCTTCCGGGCTTAGCGATTTTTGCAGGAATACACGCCGCACCAGGTCTTCGGCCAACTGCTGCGCTTCGGGACTGACCAGGGCGACAGGCTTGAGCTTCTTGCGCTCCTCGGCGGCCACCGGCTTGCGCAGCTCGAACTGCAACCGCCAGCGATGCTCGCTGACCGTGGATTCGGCCCAGATCTCCAGCGTTCCGACTTCGGTCAGTTTCGCCGTCAGGCGCACCGGGACCAGGCGCTCTTCGGCTTTCTTGCCGAAGCGGATCACGGCTTCGAGCGGAGCATGCTGGTGCAGAACATCGCCCAGTTCTTCTTGAGGGAACTCGACGATGTCGCCGACCACCTCGTCCGGCCGGACGAGCGAACTGTACAGGCGGAACGATACCGGCTTGTTGGCCACGAGTTGGAGGTTCTCGAGCGCCAGGGTTTGGGTGGAACCTTCTTCGGCGCCGCGAGGCACCAGGCACACGGCGCGAATCTTATCCTCGGGTCCGTCGATGCCGAGGAAATATGTGCGGGGCAAGCCGCCGCGCACCAGGACTCCGGTTCCGCTGGTCCGGACAAATGAGTAATACGCCGCCCCGACGGCCACAGCGAGGTCGAGGTCCTGGTTCTCCAGGACCAGCGGGCGCTTGCCATACCATTGCTCGACCACATCGGCCACCCGCCGCCGCAGGACTTCCGGTATGAAAAAGCCGCCGTTGAACAGGATTGCGTCGGGCGCGGCCGATTGCGAGGAAGTGAGGAAAGCCGCCAGGTGGTGTGTTACGGCGGGGTCGGTCACGTAGGGGAGCCCCAGTTCCAGGAAGAGGCTCCTCTTCTCCTCCTGAGGCTTGTCTTGAAGCGCGCACGCCGGCAGAAAGCCCTCCAACGCCAGTTCCAGCGCCTCTTCGCGCGTGATGGTGGCTTTGAGCGTGCCGCCTACCAGGGAAGAGCCGGCGCCGAGCACGGTAATTTCCTGGCTGCCGGGACCGGACCCGCTCAGCAGTTTCTCTTTGGCTGCCGAGCATTGCCGGCGCAGTCCGCTGCGCTGCCGCAGCGAGAGCGGCACGTTCAGCTTCGATTCGACCAGCCAGGCCAGCGTCAGGTCCAGGTTGTCGCCGCCAAGCAGCAAGTGCTTGCCCACCGCGGTGCGCGTGAAGCTGACGCGGTCGCCATCGCGGTCGACGCGAATCAGCGTGAAATCGCTGGTGCCGCCGCCCACGTCGCACACCAGGACCGTCATGCCGGCGGTGAGCTTCTTTTGCGATTCACGCAGGTGATTCGCAATCCAGGCATAGAAGGCGGCCGCGGGTTCCTCGAGCAGGGTGAGGTTTTCGATCCCGGCCTCGCGCGCCGCCTCGACGGTGAGTTCACGCGCTTCCTCGTCGAACGACGCGGGCACGGTGAGCACGACATCCTGTCCGGCCATCGGTCCGCGCCCGGCGCTCTCCCAGGCTTCGCGCATATGCCGCAGGTAGCGGGTTGAAGCCTCCACCGGGGACATCACCCGCCCGGCTTCCTGCGCATCCCACGGAAGCACCTTGGCGCGCCGGTCCACCTCCGGATTGGAAAGCCAGCTCTTGGCCGAGTGGACCAATTTCGAAGGGATCAGCGCGCCTTGTTCGCGCGCGAACTCGCCCATCGAACCCTGGCCGTCGAGAAACAGGAAGGCCGGCAGCGTGCGCCGCGGTTCGACGGTTCCGGGACCCACGGGCTGCGGGATCGGAAGAATATGGACGGGCGGAAAGTCCAGGCCCTCGGATTCGCCCGGGTCTACAAACGCGACAGCGGAGTTGGTCGTGCCAAGGTCAATTCCGATCTTCACTGTGCGCCTTCTCCCGAACCTGAAACTCCAGTTTCCAGCGGCGTCCGTCGCGGGCCACGCACCACAACTGCAGGACACCGGTTTCGGTTACCACCGTTTCCAGGGTGACACGCACCACGGCGCTGGAGGAGCCTTCGACTGGCAACTGCACCTGCATGGGCGCGAGCTCTTCAAACGTCTCGTCCAGCGGCTCGATCAAGGCGCCCGGTTCGTCGTCCTTCCGCACCGCCGAGGAGAAGAAGCGGAACTCGGCGGGTTCTCCGACCACGAGGCCGAATTCGCCGGATGGAATTTGACGGCCGGTGCCTTCTTCCATGCCGAAGGGAGCGACGGCGAGCGCTTTCATCGGCGCGGGCATTCCCGGCACGGCGGGCAGCGAAGATTCGATGCCGACGTAGTAGGTGCGCGGGATGCCGCCGCGAATCCGGATGCCTCTGCCTTCGCGCGCCCGTCCGTAATAGGCCGCGCCGCGCGCGACCGCGTGCATCAGGTCTTCGCCTTCCAAAGCCCGCGCGGGCGAGACGCCTTCCTCTTTCAACCATTCGTTGAGCACGGAAAGCAGGCGTTCGCGCAGCGACCCGGCGCGGAAGACGCCTCCGTTGAACAGGACGTGGGTCGGCGAGGCCAAACCGCTGGCGCCGCGCCGGACCGAACCGTGTTCGGTCTTTGAAGCCTGCTGCCGCAGGAAGCGGGCCATGTGGCGGCTGATGGCGGCATCGGATTCGTACGGCAGGCCGACTTCCATGAGGCCCGAGCGCCGCTCGCGCCGCGGCATGTCCTGGCTGCCGCACACCGGGAAGAATCCGTCCACTAGGATACGCTCGACATCGGCGCGGAGGAGCTTGGCGCGGATGGTTCCGCCGACGAGCCCCGTGCCGCGCCCGAGGATGGTCACCGGTTCGTCCTTCGCTTTCGGGTCGCTGAGCAGGTTTTCCTTGGCGAGACGGCATTGCTGCCACAGGGCATGCATTTGCAGGGCATCGAGCCTGGTATTCTTGGCGGCGAGGCCGGCGGCGATATGATGCGCGAGCGCGAGGTCCATGTTGTCGCCGCCCAGCAGCAGGTGGTCGCCCACGGCCACCCTTTCCAGCCGCAGTTCGCCGGCTTCTTCCGTCACGGCGATCAGAGTGAAATCGGTCGTGCCGCCGCCGATGTCGACGACGAGAATCAGGTCGCCCGCACCGGCGCGCTCGCGCCAGTCGGCGTGGCGTTCAAGCCAGGCATAAAACGCCGCCTGCGGTTCCTCGAGCAGGACGACGTTCTTGTAGCCCGCCAGGTCGGCGGCTTGTTGTGTGAGTTCCCGGGCGACGGCGTCGAACGAGGCCGGAACCGTGAGAAAAACTTTCTGATCGGCGAACGGCGCCTCGGGGTGCGCGTGGTCCCAGGCCGCCCGCATATGTTCCAGGTAGCGGCGTGATGCCTCCACCGGCGACACTTTGCGCACGCCTTCGGCACCGTTGACGGGCAGAATCGGCGCGGTGCGCTCCGCCCCGGTGTAACTCAACCAGGACTTGGCCGAAGTGACCAGCCGGCCGGCCGTCTCGACCCCGCGGCGTTGCGCGAGGCGTCCGACGATCTCGCTGGAGTCCGAGGGCCAGGGCAGGTCCAGCGCGCCTTCAGCGAATTCTCCAGGGATCGCCAGGTATAAAGACGATTCCAGCAGGGGCTCGGCGCGGACTTCGCCGGGTTGCACCACTTGTTGGATGCCGAAAATCTCGACCGGCGTCTCCGATCCAGCCGCGGCAAACGCGACGCCGCTGTTTGTGGTTCCTAAGTCGATTCCGAGAAGATACAAAGGTTACTCAACTTCCAGTTCGGCCGGCGCCAGGACGCTGACGTTTTGTTTCCCGCCCAGGGTTGGGAGTTTCACTTCCTCGACCTTCCAGCCCTTGTGACGCAAGGTTCCGCCGGCGGGCTTGCCCTGGGCGGGGACGTTTCCGATGAACTTGACCGCGGCGGCGTCCCTGGCTAATGCGCCGGCCGATTCCGATTTGGCAAACGTTCCTTCCACGCCGTCGATGACCGGGGCAAGACGAAGGTACTTCTTCAAGACTTCCTGGCTCTGGGTGTGGACATTGCGGACCGCCGCCCCCACTTGGTCGTCGGAGTACGGGCCTATGTCTTCCATCAGGAAGTCGATCAGCCGGGCATCCCGCTGCAGGATTCCCAACACCTGCAGCGCGCCATCAGCGGGCTTGAGCGTGGGCGGCTCGGGTGAGGCCGCTCTCTTTGCCTCCTGTTTGCCGTAGCCGTACGCTTTGGCAATGTCGGCAGGCAGTTGGCCTCCGAATAGAAGGGCGAAAAAAGCACGAAATGCCATGGAAATGCGACTCAATGGCTATCCTCCAAACCTTCAGAATACAACGAGGCGGGCAATCTTCCGGCTTTCCGGAAGGCCGGCCGGTTTGTGGGGTCGCATAATAGAAGCAGGCGTTGGGGTTCGCCTTGAACCGCCCGGATGGGCAGATGACTCCTACGATCACTCGGGATTGTACCGAAGGGACGAAGGAGGGTAGACGGCGTGCCTTCAGCCAACGGATTTACTGAGTCGCACCGGCGCGCTCTGCTGGCGAACGCCCGATATGCCGACAAGCTGGTGTCCGACATCGAGGGCATCCTCAGCGCCTCGGAATCGAAGTCGCCGTTTCCCAAGTACCGGCCCGACGTATCGCTGCACCAGGCCCGGCTGATCCGCAGCCAACTCGCCCGCTTTCGAGATCACCTGGGGCGGGTCATGTCGTCAGTGGGGATTCAGCACGGCGGCGCACAGTTCGGGTCGCTTCACTCGATCCGGGTTACATTGACGTTTGTCCGGATTGCTGTGCAGGAGATGACTCCGGAACAGTTGCGCGGTTATGGCGACTTGCCGGAAGCGGCTGCCTCTGACCTGCGGGGCCTGTGCCGCGAGCTTGAAGGTCTAATTGACGGTCTGGAACGCAATCTGGCGCTTGGCGCCGGCGTTGATCTACAGGCGCGGCTGGAACGGATCGGGCAGACCACGAAGGGGGCGGAACTCCTTCGACTTCTCGATCGAATCACGTTGGAGGATGAGCTGGCCGAGTTCCGCGCACCGCTGTTGAACCTGGTGGAGCGGGTGGAGTCGCCGCGCTTCGAAATTGCCGTGTTCGGCCGCGTCAGCAGTGGGAAGTCAACATTGCTCAATCACCTGCTGGAAACCAGTGTCCTGCCTGTGGGCGTCAACCCGATTACGGCGGTTCCCACACGCTTGGTCTACGGCGGGGATCCTCATCTTACCGTCACACTCTCGGATCGAGAGGTGAGGCGCCGCCCGATCAATGAACTCGCCGGCTACGCCAGCGAGGAGCAGAATCCCGGAAACGAGCGCGGTGTCACCAAACTCGTCGTGGCCTTGCCCAGCCCGCGCCTGCAGACCGGTCTGGTGCTGGTCGACACACCAGGCTTGGGCGCGCTTGCGACGGCTGGCGCGGCCGAAACACGCTCATATCTTCCTCAGTGCGACCTGGGCATCCTGCTGTTGAGCGCCGTAAACCCGATCAACGAGGAGGACTTGAGCACGATCGAGGCGCTTTCGATGGCGCGGATTCCCATACTGGGTCTGCTGAGCAAGGCCGACCTGCTGCCGGCGGCTGACCGGATGCGCGCCCTGGACTACACCCGTAAGGCGGTATTCGAGAATCTGGGTCTATCCATTGACATTCACCCAGTGAGCACAATTGGGGACGATGAGGCACTATTGCGAGACTGGTTCAACCACACACTCTCGCCGCTGTTCACACGCCATCAAGAGCTTGCCGTCGAGTCGATGCAAAGGAAGGCGGGTGTATTGAGGGAGGCCGTGACGGCGGCGCTGCGCCTCAAACTCGGCAACGGCAATACGGGTCCGCCGGTGGCTGCGCCGCTTGAGGAGCTTGAGCGGCAACTTCGAACAGCGGCCGGAGAAATCGAAGAAACCCGGCGATACTGCCTGGATGCCAGCGATGAAATTCAGGCGCTCTACGAGACCGCCCGGCAGCGTTGCGTGGAAGCGGTTCTGGAAAGTTGGCGCAAGCCGGAACCTGGAGGCCTGCTCACGTCCGGCATCATCAACCGGGCAGCCGGACGTCTGGCCGCGGAAGCCACGTCGCAGATCTCGGGCCGCCTGACCGGTCTGGCTGGCCACCTCGGCGCGGCGCTGGCGCGCGCCGCCGAGATTCTCCCCAATACAGCCGTTGCAGCCGGTGAGGCCTTACAGGATTGCGTACGTGAGATGCCCCGTTTCGAAGCTGCTTTGCCGGAGATGCGCCTAGCCCGTCCGTGGTTCCCGGCATCTGACGCTGTAACCCGGATGTGGCTCAAGAGCAAATTCGAAGGAGACGTTGCCAGGGGCTTGCAGGCCGGCTTCGCCAGCTACGGCCGTGCAATCGAAGGGTGGACCCGGCGTGTGCTCGGCGCGCTTCAGGAACGATTCGATGCCAGAGCGGACGTCTGCCGGGCTCAACTGGCACGGCTCCTGGAGCGTAAGCGGCTTTCGCAAGCGCAGTGCGCGGCGATTGAGGGGCACCTGGCGGAACTCGAAAGGACGCTGGCCGCATCCGAGACCGGCTGCGCCGTTTCAGTGGGACTTTGTCCGCCGGAACGCTAGCGGCCGTTGCCTTCCAGGATGGCGCCTGCGCGCAACTTGGCGAGTTCGCGGCGGGCGATGCCCGCCCAGTAGCCCGCCGGGTCGGCTTTCAAATAGGCCTTCCAGTGGCGAACCGCTTTGAGGGGTTCGCCGTGAGTCTGGTACAGCAGGGCGATGTTGTAGTGAGCGTCGGCGTAATCGGGATGAATCTGGAGGGCCAGCAGGTAGTGCTCCAGGGCGCCCTCCCAGCCGCCGCGCTCATCAAAGAGGTTCGCCAGGTTGAAGTGCGCCAGCGCATAGCGGGGGTTAACTTCGAGGGCTTTGCGGTAATGCTGCTCGGCTTCCTGCCACTTCTTCAGATGGAAGTACGTTGTCCCGATGTTGACGTGAGCGGCCCAGTTGGCGCCATCCATCTCGATGGCCCGTTGATAGGCGGCGATGATCTGGGAGGGTGAGGCCGAGGCATTCTCCAATTCCAACCCCTTGTCGAACCAGCGCTGCGATTCCGACTTGCGCAGAGTTTCGCGGCGCCCGTCCTGCTCGGCGCGTTTGGCGGGAAATTGCAGCAGCCGGCTCAACTCGGCGCGGTCGAAGTCGAGCAGCAACTGGCCTGAAATCGGCTCCATCTTCTGGCCTTCCACCGCGACCGCCAGGCGCCGTCCGTCGGTGAGGATCTTTAGTTCTGTAAGTGGATTGCGAATATGGCTCAGCCGCTGGCGCAGCGAGGCGATGATCTTGCCGACACGGTCCGGGTGGAAACGCTTGCGGCGGAGTTCCTGCAGGGTCCGCAGCGCGATCAGGTCGTGGAACAGGTATTCCTCTTGCCTGGCCAGCAACCCACGCGACTCCCATCCCTCCAGGACCGCCGGTGTGACTCCCAGCAGGCGGCACACCTCATCACGGCTATAGGATTGCTTTGGAGCGCCTTCCGCCACCGCTAGCGATTGTAACACGCGAGGCCGCAAATTCTCTTATTGCAATTGACTTGCGGCAAAAGAACTACCATACTGGTAGGCAGGACTCTGAAATCCAGATGGTGGCCCACGGATCGAAGCGGAAGAACCAGCGGACATTGGCTGACTTGGCGAGGCATCAGGAGGCTACGGTCGAGCATCTCGATCTGCCACCGGACCTTACTTCCCGGCTGATGGATCTCGGTTTTGTTCCCGGGACGCTGGTAGCGGCGACTCACAGCGCGCCGGGCGGCGATCCCCGGGTTTTCCGCATCGATGGAACCGAAATCGCGCTACGCCGCGAGACCGCGCGCCACATCAGGATTCAGCACTCTACGACGGACGTCTCATGAGCACTTGCCACGCTTCGGGTGGCGGAAATGGTATTCCCGGCCTGTCCGGTCCCCGCCACCGGCTCGTGGCTATTGTCGGTCCTCCGAACTGCGGAAAATCCACCCTCTTCAACCGCCTCACGGGACTGCGCCAGAAAGTCGCGAATTTCCCCGGCGTGACGGTCGAGCACCACGTGGGGCGCGCCCACCTGCCCGGACACCATGACGTCGACCTGGTAGACCTTCCGGGGATTTACAGCCTGAATCCCCGCTCCGAGGATGAGAAAGTCACCCACGACGTTCTTAAAGGGAAGATGAAGGACCTGGGCCGGCCGGACGCCGTGCTGCTGATCATCGATTCCACGAACCTGGGACGGCACCTGACGCTGGCGGCGCCGATTCTGAGCCTCGGTCTTCCCACACTGGTCCTGCTCAACATGGCCGATGACCTTCGCAATCGCGGCGGTGAAGTCGATGCGGCGATGCTGGCCGAACAACTGGGCACGCCGGTGGCGTTGATCAGCGCCTCCAAGGGCGAAGGTTTGCACGCCATCACGCGGTTCCTGACAGGCGGGATTGCGATTCCCAAGCCGGTGGAACTGCCGGTTCTCCAGGATGTTCCCAAGTGCCGTCAGTGGGCCCGGCGGATTTCGACCGAGTCGGGGTACCAGGCGCCTGCGCCGCCGCTGTGGTCGCGCCGCCTGGATGCGGTGTTTCTGCATCCCATGGCGGGGCCGGTCATTTTTATTCTGGTGGTCGGCGCGGTTTTTCAAACCATCTTCACCGGCGCCAAGCCGATCATGGATCTGCTGGAGGCTTGGATCGTCTCTTCCGGCAACTGGCTTGCAGCAACGCTGCCGGATACGTGGTTCCGATCCCTTCTTGTTGAAGGAGTTTGGGCGGGAGTCGGATCGGTGCTCGTCTTCCTGCCGCAAATCGCTTTCCTTTTTCTGTTTATCGGATTGTTGGAAGATTCCGGCTACCTGGCGCGCGCCGCGCTAATTGCCGACCGCACCATGGCGAGGGTCGGACTCCAGGGCAAGTCATTCATTCCATTGCTTTCCGCCTATGCCTGCGCGGTTCCGGCCATCATGGCGACGCGCACGATCGAGAGCAAGCGCGACCGCATTGCGACCATCCTGATTGCGCCGCTGATGACGTGTTCGGCGCGGCTGCCGGTCTACACGCTGATCATCGCCGCCTTCATCCCGGAACGGCCGCTGATCGGTCCCTTGATGGGCTCGCGCGCCGGGGCGTTGTTGGGGCTGTACCTGCTCGGATTTGCCGCCGCTGTGGTCACCGCGCGGGTGCTGAAGTCGTCGATTCTGAAAAGCGAGCGGACTCCCTTTGTGCTCGAAATGCCCGCGTACCGCTGGCCGACTTTTCAATCGCTGGGTCTGCGCTTGTGGGACCGGGTGGGGGCGTTCCTGCGGCGTGCCGGGACCATCATTCTGGCGATTTCGGTTCTGCTCTGGGTTCTGGCGAGTGTGCCTGTCAAGAACGGCCAACCACCCCCGATCGAAGACAGCCTGGCAGGCACGTTGGGCCGGTCCATCGAACCCATGATCAAGCCGCTGGGCTTCAACTGGAAGATCGGAATCGGCCTCATCACATCGCTGGCGGCGCGCGAAGTGATCGTCGGGACGTTGGGCACGATCTACGGTATGGAGGCCGACAAGGAAAACGAAGGTCTGCAAAAGGCGATCCACCAGGACCTGACGCTGGGGGGAGCGGTGGCTTTGCTGGTGTTCTTCGCCTTTGCGATGCAGTGCATGTCCACCCTGGCGGTGGTGCGGCGGGAGACCGGCAGTTGGAAGTGGCCGGCGATTCAGTTCAGTTACATGACGGTGCTGGCTTACGTTTGCGC
>JADZCI010000195.1 GCA_020851655.1 Bryobacterales bacterium | reverse complement strand
GTGCCCAGCAGCGACGCGGTCGCTGTGTCGAACACATTGATTCCGAAAAAGGGCCCGCGTATATCGAAGTCGACGATTGGGGCGAGGCCCGGTCCGCTTAGGATCGTCAAATCCAATCCACCGGTACCGTCGGGGGCAAGAAGGATGCTAGCCGAAACCGGTGACAATGCGGCAGAGAAACTCAGAGCAGCTAGAAGACCACAGCGTGCGAGTGACATGAACAGTTCTCCATCTAGTTTTAATTTATGGAGTCACGTTGACGAGCTCCATATCTCTAATCGGCCTCAGTCTCCCGCACCGGCCATCGCTGACAGGCGCGACATATCGCCGGCCGTAACCGGAACAGGAAATGCGCGCCGGCAGGTGCGAACCAGCCAAAACACGCGAATGCGTTTCATCATCTTGGTCAGGCCTCGAATGTCCGATGACCACGTCGACAGCGCCGAGGAAAGGCCGCGCTCAGCCTCATCATCGAGGACGAACCGGAATTCGGCTGGCTCGGGCAATCTAAACGCCTGGACATCCAACGGCATCCCTTCCTCAATCCAGCGGTCGACTTCATACGTCAACGCCGTCTGGCCGGGCGACAAGATCTCCTCCACGGTTCGCCCATGCGCGTGTTGGTTAAGCAAGTAGCGATGGAAGTTCGCAAAGAACTCATCAAAGCCGGGGATTTCGGACTGTCTGCCCTTCGCTTCGATGAGAGACCGCGTAACTGCGAACGCAAGATTGCAGATCTCTGGCCAGATGTGGAAGGACGCTATTGCCTGATACTTATGCATCAGATTGTCGCCGATCTCGCTCCGGCAGAGTTTCTCCCAATTCTCATCCCGCATATAGAAGTCAATGCATTCTTCCCGGCTGGGAAAGAGCTCACCACGCGTCTCGCGCTCAAAGGCATCGAGGAAAGCCTTCACTTTCCCGTGGCTGGCCTCCATGGCCGGAACAATCGATAAGAGCCAATCGGATCGCTGAATGCCGCACTTCTCGGCGAACTTGACTAGCTCCAGGAAGTTATCATCGTGCCAAAAAGCGACGCTTGCCAGCGCGTGCTTGCGGGCCCGGACGTAGTCTTCGAACGAGAGTGTGTCCGTGGCGACGACAATCTCCTCCACATCCATCACACGCTTGCCCCCATAGACTCCAAAGTTCTTTGGCAGAACCCGGTACATACAACGGAAGTCGAACTCCTTTCGGACCTCTTCGGTTTCGAGCTCCGAGCCCTTCAGTAACATCAACTGAAAGTTAGTCACCTGGTTCACGCCGGCATCCAGCAGCTTTCGAACCGCGGACATGTGAGTCTCGAGCGTCTCGCCCGGGAGACCGAGAATCAGGTCGGAGTTGGAACGCAGGCCCCGTCCACGCATGTGAACCTGGAGCTGGCGGTACGCTTCCAGCTTGATCGTCTGCCGCTTGACATTACGAAGGACATTGTCGTCAAGGGACTGCACGGCCTGATACAGGACCAGTGCGCCGCTGGCCGCTTCCACCGACTTAATAATACGCTCGGGCCGGTTCTTACCCGTGGTCGCGTCAATATAGATGGGCCATCGATATTCTTTCTGCATTTGACCCAAAAAGGCCGAAATCTCGATGTCGCGCTCAAACATTCCGTAGTTGGAATCGGCAATTCTGAGTGTGCCCATGTTCGGACACACACTATGAATTCTGCGCGCAATATACAGCAATTCTTCTTTCATCCGGCCGACATCAAAATTGTGGACCTTGGTATACCAGCGTGTCCCCTGAGCGCAAAATGTGCAGGTAAACGGGCATCCACGATTGGTTTCAACCAGCGGCGCCAGTCTGCCGTCAAAGAACTCGTCCTGTATTCCGCTGAGCCAGGGGCTGGGGATTTCGTCGATTTCCTTGTGCCGTTCCCAAATGGTCTCCATGTGTAGGGAGCCATCTGATCGGCGAACGATGGCAGACGGCATTCCGTTGTCGCCAAACCTCGCCACGTTCCCCCGGGCATCGAGGAAGCGCCGCACCACCTCGGCGGCAAGGAAGTCGCCTTCGCCAAGGACGTAGGCGTCGATCTCCGGGTGCGCCTCCATATACGCAATTTGCCGCGAACTTTCAAGAGGAATGTTCGGGCCTCCCATCACCACGAGCATGTCAGGGTTCATGGCCTTGGCAAGCTTGGCAAAATGAAAACTCAACGACTCGCACCACATGTAGTTCGACAGCATGATTATGTCCGGCGGCTTGGCTGCGATCTCAGCGTCGAGTTTCTCAGGATAGACAAACAACCGCGAGTCAACCTCGGGAAGATCGCGATCCATAACGGCCTTCATATACGCAATGCCGAGCGGCATACAGTCGTTGGCCAAAACGCCCGCGTAGTTATATCGCAGGTCGGCAAGATAGATGAGTGGCTTCATAGATTCCCCCCTAGTAGACATCAGCTTGCAAGCGACACCGCTGACGGCAATTGCAGGTTCCAGGGCGCTTTCGATCCATTGCCATTGTGGATGCGCTCCATCTCTTGCTGGTCCTTGCTTGTGTCCATGGACTTCCAAAATCCCATATGGCGATATGCGAAGAGTTCCCCGTTGGCGGCGAGCGCCGGCAGCATGTGCGCCTCCAGATTGGTTCCTTGCCAGCGGTCAAAGATGTTCTTGTTGAAAACGAAAAAGCCGGCATTAATCCAACAATCCTTTATGATTGGCTTTTCGAGGAACCTCCTCACCTCACCATTGCCTTCAAAGAGAAGCGTTCCGTATTGGCAACGGAGTGGAACGGTTGTGACAGTGCCGGTCTGGCCATGCTCATGGTGAAAACGCACCAGCGCAGCCAAGTCGACATTCCCTAAACCGTCACCATACGTCGCGATGAAAGTTCCATCGACCAAGTGAGCGCACCGGCGAATTCGCTCGCCGGTATCCGACTCGTCACCCGTGTCGACAACATCGATGTTCCATTCCGAGAAGCGGTCGGTGAAGTAGTCGGTCAATATTTCCTTGCGGTGGCCGGCGGCCAAGACAAACTCCGTAAAACCTTGCTGCGCGAAGATGCGCATCAGGTGCACGACGATCGGAGTGCCCGCGATCGGCATCATGACCTTCGGAAAGTATTCAGTAAACGGATAGGAACGGGTTCCCTTTCCCCCACACAGAATCAAAACTTTCACTAGTCCTCCTTCGCTTGTTTATTGCAGACTGCTAATAGGCCCCACGACCCGACAGTACTGCGGGAATGGTGCGTAGGATCAACACTGCGTCCGACCAAAGAGACCAGCGGTCGACGTATTGAAGGTCGTATTGCATCCAGCGATCATAATCAACGTCGCTGCGGCCGCTGACTTGCCATATGCACGTCAGGCCCGGTAAGACACTGAACCGGCGGCGATACTCTCCGCGAACCTGGTCGGCTTCGGAAACGGGTAGAGGTCTCGGGCCCACCAAGCTCATGTCACCCTTTAGGACGTTGATGAGTTGGGGCAATTCGTCCAGGCTGAAGCGGCGCAATATCCTGCCGATTGGCGTTATGCGATAGTCGGATGGGTCCTTGAAAACGGGACCCCTCGGAATAGAGCGGTGCAAGTGGCGCACTTGGAATTCCGCGCCGTCATACATCGTACGGAATTTGATCATCCTAAACTGGCGCCCGTTGAGTCCAACGCGGGTTTGGGTGAAGAAGACAGCGCCTGGCGACGTCAACTGAATGGCGAGCGCCACCACGGCGATGACCGGCAAGGCGCCGATAAGCAACACCAAGCCAAGTACTAGATCGACCGTACGTTTCAGGACTATCGCCCTGTTGTCCAACCTTGTCGGGAGAATATCGAGAGAAGCGCCGCCTGCGTACGTCTCCATGCGGGGAGCGGCCTGATGGCCCTCCCCGAACACGACTCGCACCTGCATTCCATACGGCGCGAAACGGCGCGCTTCCTCAAAGACATTGGGCGACGACTCGATATGGACGGGAATAACCACTTCGTCGATGACGCGGGACCTCACGACGATTTCGATCGACGAACCCACCAGCTTGCCGTCGGGAAATGTCCGGAATTCCTGAGCAGTCTCCTTGCCGGCGGCGTCCTGGGGTACGACGGAATCGATCCTCAACCCCCACTCTGGCGATTCGGCAAAACGGCGCGCCAGCCTTTCGGCGTCAGCCCAATCGCCGACAAGCAATACACTACGCTGATCAAGGCCGCGCCGCCGCAGCGACCGGAGGACGATGTATACGGCCACCTTTGTCGCTCCCAACAGCGCACAAGAAGCGACAAAAACCGTTAAGATCTCCCGCCAGTGCTCGTGCGCCATCAGCAAGGAAGCCGAAACGATCACCGCGGCCGCGCACACATGCGCAAATACCACGCGGCGAGCAACCTCGCGCGGGCGCTCCACGCGGTGCGAGTCGTAGACGCCATACCTTCGCAGGAACGAACTGGTGACCGGCACCGCCAGCATGAGGAGCAGGAGACTGGCCGGAGTCTCGATGCCCGCTCCGCTGCGTTGGAGACTATAGACGAACAGGCCGGCAACAACAAACGCGTCGACGGCAGGCAACACCCCGACTATCGACGCCGCCACCCCTCGCATCAAAGAATCCTCCTAGTGTAAATCTGCTAGGGTCAAATTCTCACAAGTATAAGGCAATAAACTCTATCACGCAATAGGCTTTTTCGATTTGTCCACCGGCTATCAAGTGATCCGAACGCGCACGACGCCAAAAATTCGCGAACCGGATTTCGCCGCTAACGGGTCAGAGCCTCAATGAAACGAAAGTTCACATAGACCCCGAGCACGGAGGTCACCCCGACGAGCGGCCGGTTCACAAAGTCCTCCAACATACGGCTGACCTGGCTCCTTCCGGTTTCAGGGACAAAGATGATGTCGTCAGGCTGGAGCAAGGTCGATCTCAGGGCCATGTATGGACCTGGCTGGCCTTTTACCGCAACCGGCACTTGGATGGCTTGGACATACCCTTCTGGATTCAGGCGGATAATCGCGATCTCTTTGGTGGCGCCCGAACGCCGCAGCCCCCCAGCGGCGGTGATGGCCTGAACCGCGGTGGGCGCGTCTCGCAGCGGAACGACCGAAGGCGCGGTGACATCACCGGTCACGTAGATCACGGGTTGACGCACTTGAGTTGGGATGACGACCACCTCGGGGTGGAGCAACCGTTCGCTGAAAAGCTTGGTCAGATCAGCCGCCAGTTCCCTGGGAGACCTTCCGGCCGCGGCAACGTCTTGCACCATCGGCAACGTGATAAATCCGTCCGGCCTCACGGTCACCGTTCGAGACACTTCGGGAGTCCGGCGAACGGCCACTTCTACCTGGTCCCCGGGAGCCAGAAGGTACTCCTTCCTAAAGCGGGTGGCGGATTGCACCACGGCCGGAGGAACCGGCGCCTGGGGAACTTTGGCGACCGGGCTCACGCAACCGGGAAGAATCAGGACCGCGGGTAGCAGAACGGCAACGGGGCCCAGGACACGCATTGATCGATTCATGCTTTTGAGTAGTATCGCAGGATACGAGTCAACGCCTCGCAGCAATCGGCAACATCGTCCATCGTTAGCGCCCCGGTAAGGGGCAGCGAAAACGTCTGCAAGCCGATACGGTGGGCGTTGGGAAAATCGCGTGCCTGAAACCCGAAACGCTTTCGATAGTAGGGCTGGTCGTGCACCGCGGGGTAGTGGATTCCCGAACCGACATTCTCCGCGGCGAGAGCAGAGATGAGCTGGTCGCGGTTTATCGAAACTTTGCCGGGACGGAGCCGTGGTGAGTAAAGGTGAAATGCATGCCGGGAGCCCGGACTTGGGTTCAAGGGCAGGTCGATGGGCAGGTTGGCTTCCGACAGGCGCCGGGTATACTCCCGCCACAGTCTCTCCCGGACCAGCCAGCGATCTTCCAAGCGGGACAGTTGGGCTTGACCAAGCGCGGCATCCAGATCTGTCATGTTACATTTGAAGCCCGCCAGCACGACTCTGTAAGAACCTCCTGAAAGGCGCTGCCATGCATCGCGGTCGAGTCCATGCGTGGAAAGACGTTTAATCCTGCGAATCAGATTACGGTCTTGGCTCAAGGCCATGCCCCCGTCGCCGGTCGTGAGATTCTTCGTGGGGTAGAAGCTAAAGCACCCGATATCGCCGGCCAAGCCAGCCGGAACTCCTTCGGAAGTCGTTTCGATTGCGTGAGCGCAATCCTCGATGACTCTGATGTTCCGGCATTTCGCCAAGGCGATGATGTCCGCCATCTCCACAGCGCGTCCGTGCATGTGAACCACGATTACGGCTTTGGTGCGTGGCGTGAGCCTCCTCTCGACCTCGCTGGCGGTGATGTTCAGGGTTGCGGGATCGCAGTCTGCAAAGACTGGAGTCGCGCCGGCGTGAACTACGACGTTTGCGGTGGCGCAAAAAGTCATCGCCGGAACGATCACTTCATCGCCCGGGCCCACACCCAAGGCTATGAGCGAGAGATTCAACGACGACGTGCAACTGTTTAGAGCCGCCGCATAACCGCAACCCTTATACCGGGCGAAGCTCTGCTCGAATTCCGCAACACGCGGACCCTCTCCTATCCAGCCGCTCCGCAGACAATTGATGACCGCTGCGATCTCGAGATCTTCGATCACCGGAGCGCCGAACGTGACAGGTCGCGACGCCGGACGGATGGGAACACCGCCTTCGCTGGCGGGTAGGCTGCCCCTCGAGACAGACATGGCGGCCCTCGCGGTCAATGAGTTGGACGCCGGCAAGGTGAGACTTAGAATAGCATCACCGGCGGCTCACTGAGCCGCCACACAACCGGGCCGCCACACGGCGGTTTGGACGGGAACGGGAGAGATTCAGTACGACAAATCAGTACGACAGGGGGCGCGTGGCAAGGGCGATGCTGGCTCCAAACGGTGCTTCGCGATCGCCGGCATACCACATCATCAAACTGCCGTTCCGGCCCCAGACGGACGGCGCGCGGACATTCTGGTTCTTCCAGTCGCCGCGGCCTGCCGCCAAGATGCCTTGTTCGGTGAGCGTGAAGTCGACCCCGTTGCTGGAGACCGCGTGATCAATCATCGCGCACCGCGCGGTGCTGGGACCTCCTGGCGCGACCATGAAGCTGGCGAACAGATGGAAGACACCGTCCGGAGTGATGGTCGCCGATGGAGTGGTATAGCCGAACCAGGCATGATCAATTACCCCTGGGAGGTCTTGGAACAGGACAGCCTTCTGGTTCCCCCATGAGTCCTTCACGGCTTGAAACCGGCTGCCGTCGCGAGAGCGAGCCAGCAAGACTGCCGCCTGGCCAATCGTCGGATTGGCGGGTGAATAGCGCATTCCTGAGTAATACAGGTATAAATATCCTTTTATAGGATCATACAGGGCCCCGGGTTCTCCGACTCCGCCAAATCCCCAGGCTCTGCTGTTCGTATTCTGTCCCGACACTACGGGATTGGCCGGGTCCTTCGTCCAGCGAAGCCCATCCGCGGAAATGGCATGGCCGATCTGGGAGATGCCTTGAGCCGCCCCCTGTTCGCTAAACCCGCTGTAATACATGTGGTACACGCCGCCCACCCGGACGACGGAAGGCGTCTCGATTCGAAGGTTGTCCCATGCGTTACCGGGACCAGGTTCCAAAACGGGGGTCATTCCGACGGTCCACGCCCTCCCGTCCGGAGAAATGGCGTTGTACACCGAGACCCGGATGCGAGAAAGATCCCGGGCATCTCCGCCGGAGAGCCACATTCGATAACCAGAGCCCTCGGCAAGCACCGACGGATCATTCCAAACAATATAGGGAGCTACCTGCTCACCCATGCGAATCACTTCCCCATAATCAGTCCAACCGTTCGGCAAGATCGTCTGCGCGGGAACCAATGCGGCGAGCGCAGAGAGGAGAAAAATTACCCTTAAAAATCCGTAAAATGCACGTACTTCCATATAACGCTAATCGGCAATCGCCGGAGCGTTATGATCAGGAACCACACTAGGTGCTCTGCCTTACGGCCCGGGTCGGGAGATCGCCTGAGGAGACTATTTCTTTTCGACGGCGTAGCCGATCGCTGCCCCAAACGGGCGTTGCCGTTCTCCGGCAAACCACATGTGCAGGCGGTGATCGAACTCAACGACGGTTGGTGAACGGACCTGAAAGTCCTTCCAATCGCCCCGTCCAGCTTCGAACATGTTTTCTTCCTTCACCTGAAAATCCACGCCGTCTGTGCTCACTCCGTGAGCCAGGACGACGTGACGCGTCGAAGTCGGCCCCTTCGGAGCCACAACGAAGGTGGCAAAGAGATGGATCGTGCCGTCGGAAGTCGCCACCGCCGACGGAGTGGAGTAACCGAACCAAGCCTTCTTAGTTGCGTTCGGGACGTTCCGGAAGAAGATCAGCTTACGGTCGGCGCCATCCATATAAGGGCTGAAATGGCTTCCATCCTCGGATGTCGCCAGCAAGATCCCCATGAGGCCATGGTTCTTGCCGTCGTTCGAATACTTCATTCCGGTGTAATACAGGTAAAAACGCTTTTCCTTGGGCAGATACATGATGCCCGGTTCGCCGACGCCACCATATGCCCACTTCAGTTTATCTTCTGACTGGCCCTTCAAGACAGGATTTAACGGATCTTTAATCCATTTCACGCCATCAGGAGAAGTGGCATGACCTATCTGTGAGATACCGGTCTTGGCCGTATCCTCACTAAATCCCGTGTAATACATGTGGTAGGTGTTGCCCACCTTGATTACACTAGGCGTCTCAATTCGAAGGCTGTCCCAGCCCGAAGCGCTCGGCCGCACAACGGGATTCGGATCGATGTCCCACTTCTCTCCATCGCTTGAAAATGCCTGGTAGACTTCGACGACGATACGCTTCAGATTTCGGGCGTCACCACCTGAGAGCCACATGCGAAACTGGCGGCCCTCGCGAAGGACCGATGGATCATTCCAAAGAATATATGGCTTGACATGCTGGCCCATTGCGATCGCGGGCTGGTCTCCCATCTCGCGCCACTTGCCGTTTGTACTGCCGGCCGGCGCCTTCACCTTGTCATTGCTGAGCAGGCAAGCCTGTGCAAGCAGGACCGACATCAGCAGGAACGGTATCGATCCGCCACCCGGCAGGCGGCGCTGTGGCATGAAGCTGAACATTTTGTTCAAAGACATTTTTTTATGATAGTGCGGCGCCCAGTGCGACCGCGGTTTCGTACGAATCGAGCAGCGCCGTTTTTGCCTTCTCCAGCCCCCAGCAGCGGATCGCCTTCTCTCGCGCCGCCGCACCCAGCCGGCGGCACAAACCCGCATCGGCCCACAGTGTCGTAACCGCTTTTGCAAGCTCCGCAACATCACCCGGAGCAAAATGCAGGCCGTTCACTCCGTGGTCTACGAGTTCCCCTATTGCGCCGTGCCGGGGCACGATAACGGGAATGCCGTGGCTCATCGCCTCAGCCACCACGATGCAGAACGTTTCCCACCACAGACTGGGCGCAACCAGAAAGCGGGCGCCCCGGTAGAACCGCCACAGGTCTGACGCATCCCGCGTAATCTCTTCCATCCCGCCCGGAACTTGGATGCGAACCTGGGCCTCCTGGTTACGGGCGAATCGAAAGGGAAGACCGGTCAACCGTGCGGCTTCGAGAGCGATTCGGACACCCTTCTCCCTGGTGAACCTGCCTGCGTAGCCGGCATAGGACCCCTGTGATGGATCCGGCACAGGGTCCGCTGGAATGTCGATCGCCGGAGGCCGCAACCTGATGCGGTCTCCTGGAATGTTCAGCTTGCTCATGAGGAACGATCGCACAAAATCCGAGGGCGCCTCCCATAGCGTCACATTGCGGGTAAACACTTTTCGCACGCGGGTCAACGCGGAGTACGCGGCCACGGCTGTGCTTTCGTAGATGCTGCCGCGGCAATTATGCAGAACCGCCCAATACTCATGGCCCCCGCAACACTGGGTGCAGATGGCCCCGTTCCGAAGATGGGTCACCACGGGGCAAGTAAGCCGGTAGTCGATCGTCGACAGCAGTACGGGAATGGCGCGTGCTCGCGCCGCCGGAAGAATGTAGGGTGACACGAGCGGAAACAACTCGAGGGCGTGAACGAGGTGCGGCCGGAATCTGTCGAGGAGCGCTTCAAACTCGCGGACCGATTCCGGAGCAGCCACAATGCTGGACGCCGCCCGGAGACGGCCCCTCAGGCCAGGCGCGAGCGATTGGCTGGAACGTGTGAAGATCTCCACTTCGTGACCGAGATTCCGGGCGAACTCGCATGCATCACGCGCGTGCTTGCCGCCTCCGCCACCATGATGCCGGTGCTGGTTCCACGCCACGACCACTCTCAAGCCGCACCCCCGGAACGCAGGGCGAGGATCGCCTCTCGAAAGTAAGCCCGGGTGCGCGCGAGTCGAATCTTCGTATTGTCCGAAGGCGAAGTGGCCAGCGACGCAGATAGTGCTATCACCCGGCTTGCGAATCCCGCGGCCACTACCAGATCAAACACGAGCCGCGAGATTCGGCCGTGTTTCAGAAAGAACAACGTTCGCAAGTTGCGCACCTTCAGCAGCCACGTTTCCGGATCGGCATTCGCGAAGCTTTGCCCATCGTAGTGGACCACTTCGGCCAGCGGCGTGTACGCCACCGCCCAACCTTCAGCCTTCATGCGGGCGCAAAGATCGACATCCTCACAATAGAGGAAGAATCGCTCGTCGAAGATCGTTGTTCCAAGCGCCTCACGCCGGAGAAGCATGCACGCCCCGCTCACCCAGCCTACCGGGCCCGCGGCCGGTTCATCCCGCGCATACAACGACGGAGGCCGCAACATCGGTGGGAAGGCCCGGCCCGGAAAAAGGAAGTGACAAGCCACATTCAAGAGAGTTGGCTGGCATCCGCTTGAATGAAGCTGATAGGTTCCGTCGGCATTGAGCACGCGGCATCCCAGGACCGCGGTCCGTGGTTGCGATTCCATTATCGCGAGCAGGTTATCGAGTGCTCCCGCATGGACCAGCGTGTCGGGATTGAGCAGCAGAATATAGCGGCCCTTGGCCTGGCGAAAGGCCTGATTGTTGGCGGCGCCGAAACCGGCGTTAATGGGATTGGTGATCACCTGAACGTTCGGGAACTGCTCCCGCACCAGCTCAACGCTCCCATCGGCTGAAGCATTGTCGATCACAAAAACTTCACATTCGCCCCTCGCCACGACTGCTTGCGCTCCCAGCGATTCAAGGCACTGCCCCAGAAGGTCGCGAACGTTCCAGCTCACGATCAAAACGGAGAGGGTTATGCCTGGCGCATCCATGACGGTGTGGCGATTCGCCGGCGAATGTTCCGTGCCGCAATGGCCAGAGGCCGGCTCAAAGCATACGTAAACGACCCGTGCTTCAACATAGTGCGCAAGGCCTCCGCCGGCTGGCCCGCGGCCAGACTGTCATAGGCCAGAATCGTGGAATGCACCCGGCGGCGCTGCCGGACGAGTTCCTCCGGCAGGTCACCCGCGATCCAGTCAAGCAGCAGCAATGCCTCCTGATGTTCAAGGCGCCGGGTGAAATGCGACATGTTGCCGGCGTGAACACGGTACCGGCAAACCGGTGTTTCGACCGCCAGCGCTTCAAACTGGCGTGCCACGGCGATGTACATGTAGTAGTCCGGAATGACAGCGATATACGAAGGAATCGGCAGCCACGGTTCCAACGCATCACGGCGGATCACGGCGGAACTCATGGCAATGAAGCATGAGTCCCGGAACAACGCTTCCAGAATGCGTCCCTGCGGCAAGGCTGAGAATTCGTGCCGGTGATCAAAGTCCCGCTGCTCACCGGTTTCCTGAGCGAACAGGACCGTCCGTCCGTAGAGAAGACCGGCCTGATCTCCGAGCGGACCGTCCAGCAACTGGAGTTGGCGTTCCAGCTTATCCGGCATCCAAATGTCGTCCTGATCGAGAAAGGCCAGCCATTTTCCTCGAGCCACGCCGATGGCGTTGTTGCGGGCAGTTGCCAGCGAGGTGGCTTCGGGCGAGCGCATGTAGCGGACTCTTGGATCTGTGCAGGCGGCAACAATTTCAGCGCTCCGGTCATCGGAACAGTCGTCCCACACGATCATCTCCCAATCAGTGAACGACTGGGCCAGGGCGCTATCGATGGCCTCTTGAAGAAATGGTTCGCCGTTCCTGACGTTCACGATGATGCTGATTGGCGGTGTGCTCATCACTCCGCGCCGTCACCGATCAGGAACAGTTTGCTGCCCTCCGGGTCGAAGCCCGCGCCGAAATAGCGAAGCCCGCGCTTTTCCATCTCGCCTCTGACACGTTGTTGCGAGCCTTCGGCACAGAAGAGAAACAGGAATCCCGATCCTCCCGCACCCAGAATCTTGCCTCCGATCGCACCGGCGCTTCTGGCCGCCGTATACCAATCGTCGATCGACGGACTCGTCACTCCGGGATTCAGTTGGCATTTCAGCAGCCAGTTGGAATGCAACAGTTCTCCGAAAGCATCCAGATCTCCGTCCTGCAACGAATCCCGTGTCTGGCCGGCCACATCAACCATGGCATCGAGAATCGCTCTCGCATTCACGTCCTCGATTGTCCTCTGATGCTGCTCAAAAAGGACTCGCGAATCGTCGCGCCGGGCCGAAATATAGAACATAAGGGAACGGTGTTCAAGGGCGCGGCGTGTCTCCGCCTTACACAGGATGGGCTGGACAAAAACGCTCTCGTCGGAGTTGAAGCGCATGTAGTTGAGCCCACCGTAGGCCGCGGCATACTGATCCTGCTTGCCGATGGGACGGTTCAGAACCTCCATTTCGATGTGGCAGGCATCGCGCGCCAGTTGTTCCGGGGAACGGTAACGGCCTTTACGGGCATAGAGCGCCTGCAACAATCCCACAGTCAAACTCGATGAAGATCCCAGCCCGGTTCCAGCCGGAACGTCGGCTACCGTCGTGATTTCGACACCGTTCAGAACACCGGTTAGCCGCATCGCTTCGCGAACCAAGTCGTGCTGCACATCATCGGCGGACGCGACAATTTCGGTTCTGGTATAGGCTACTCGCACCGTGTCGTCGAAGCGCTTGCTTACCGTAACGTGAACATAGCGGTTCAGCGCCACGCTCACCACCGCTCCAGGGCGAATGCCGTAGTAGGGCCGGAGGTCGGATCCTCCCCCCGTGAAGCTGATGCGGAACGGTGTGCGAGCGATGATCATCGGGCTTCCACTTTGTCGAGAAGGGCCCGGTAGCGCTGTGGCGTTCCCATATCCATCAGGAGGTCGTCAGTATGGTACGCCATCAACCTGCGGCCCGCCGCCAGCATGGCCGGAAACAAATCCTGGATGAAGTCCGATGGTCCTTCCCCGGCCAGAAAACCGAGCGCATCGGGCTCGATGATGTAGCACCCCGCATTGCCCAGATTGCCGTACCGGGCGCTGCCGGGCTTGTGATGCACGGCGGTGACTTCCGCATCCGAATTCACTTCAACAATGTCGCTGTCTTCCGGGTGTGAAGACGGGTGGACTACGAGCGTCGCGGCGGCTTCCCCGCTCAAATGGAAGCGATCAAAGGCGGCTATGTCCAACTCCGAATAAACGTCGCCATACTGCACCAAAAAGCGGTGTCTAAGAACGTTTCGGAATCCGTTTAGTGAGCCTGCTGTCCCCCGAAGGGTAGGCTCGACCGAGTAGTGTAAACGGACACCAACGCCTGACCCGTCGCCAAAATGCGAGCGAATCACCTCGGGATGCGCGTGCAAGTTCAAACAAACCTCTTCCACTCCGGCATCTGCCAGGCGGGCTACGTGATGTTCCAGCAGGGGC
>JADZCI010000194.1 GCA_020851655.1 Bryobacterales bacterium | reverse complement strand
TCGACACGCGGCCTTGTTGAGCCCACGCTTCTCTGCCAACCAGCCGGATTTGCCGGATCTTGGCCTTGACGCCCAGGAAAGAGGCAATGGCGGCGGAAATGACGGCCAGCGTTTCCTCGGAAATTTCTTCCCTTGCGGGAGGTGCGGGGGGGGCCGCGGCCACAGGGGCGCGCGGCACGGCGAAGGAATCCGTGATCCCGGCTTCCAGATCGCGTACGCGCGCCTCCAGTTGCTCGACCCGTTTCAGCAAGGCTTGAAGGTCAACTTCTGTGGCAACCATTGTGGGTGAGTCCTCCTTAGAGCGGAATCAGCCCGTGCTTCTTGGGCGGACGCAGTTCGCGTTTGGTGTGCATGGCTTCCAGAGCCTGCGCCAGCACGCGGCGTGTGTCGGCCGGGTCGATGACGTCGTCGACCAGGCGCCGCCCGGCAGCCACGTAGGGGTTGGCGAAGGTGGAACGGTACTCCTCGATCAACTCCTTGCGGCGCGCGACTTTGTCCTCAGCTTCCTCAATCTCTTTCTTGAAGACAATCTCGGCCGCGCCTTCGGCGCCCATCACCGCCACTTCGGCCGTAGGCCAGGCATACACGCGGTCAGCGCCCAAATCGCGGGCGCACATGGCCAAGTAGGCGCCGCCATAGGCCTTGCGCAAGATGACCGTGATCTTGGGGACCGTCGTCGCCGAATAGGCAAACAGCATCTTGGCGCCGTGCCGGATAATGCCGCCGTGCTCCTGCTGAACTCCCGGCAGGAACCCGGGAACGTCGACAAAGGTCACCAGCGGGATGTTGAAGGCATTACAGAAGCGTATGAAGCGGGACGCCTTGTTGGAGGCGTTGATATCGAGAGCCCCAGCCAGCACCGAAGGCTGGTTGGCCACGATCCCGATGCTCCGGCCCAGAATCCGTGCGAACCCGATCACGATGTTCTGCGCGTAGCCGGACTGAATTTCGAGAAAGTCCGCCATGTCCACGACGCCGGCTATCACCGAACGCACATCGTAGCCTTGCTTTCCTTCCACCGGGACGATCTTCAGGAGTTCCGGATTCGGACTGACGTTGCCATCGGTCTCCAGTTGAGGTGGGTCTTCCATGTTGTTGGACGGCAGAAAACTCAGCAGCTTGTGGCAGAGGAAGATGGCTTCCTTGTCGTCGTCGGCAACCAGGTGGACGACGCCGGAATACGTCATGTGCGCATCGGCTCCGCCCAATTGGTCGGCTGTCACGTTCTCGCCGGTGACCTGCTTGATGACCTGGGGTCCGGTGATGAACATCTGCGCTTTGCGGGTTTGAATGATGAAGTCCGTCAGGGCGGGGGAGTAGGCGGCGCCGCCGGCGCAGGGACCGCAGATGAGCGAAATCTGCGGCACGGCGCCCGACAGCATGGTGTTGGCGTAAAACACCTTTCCGTACCCGGCGAGGCTGTCAATCCCTTCCTGGACTCGCGCGCCACCCGAGTCGTTGATAAACACGAAGGGGCTCCCGGTCTTGAGCGACAGTTGCATCGCCTCGGCCACCTTCTGCGAGTGCATTTCGCCGGCGGCGCCGCCGGCGACGGTAAAGTCCTGACTCGCCAGGTGGACCAGACGTCCGCCAATCGTCGCGCTGCCCGTGATGACGCCATCGGCCGGAAAGTCCTTGTTCGCCATGCCAAAAAGCGTTTGCCGGTGCTGTGCGAACAGGCCGAATTCCTGGAAGCTGTCCTGGTCCACCATTCCCTCGACGCGTTCCCGCGCCGTCAGCTTGCCTTGCTTGTGGTGCTTGTCGATGCGCTCCTGGCCGCCTCCAAGTTGCAACGCGGTCCGGCGCTGGCTCAATTCCTGGACGCGCTCTTCCATCGTCTGAAGTTTGTGCGCAGGTTTGGCTTTGTGTTCAGTTTTCGTCATTTTGTTCTTCCCCTTACGCAGGCGTTACGGTAACGCGGTGCGCCTTGCCGTTGAACTTCACTTCGTAATTGACAGGCCCTTTGGGAACGGCTGCGGCGGCTGGCGCCGCCGAAGGCGCGGACGCCGCGGCAGCCTTGGCCGCCGCCGGATCCTTGCCTAGATTCCTGGGACCTTCGTGGCGGGTGGCGAAGAACTTCGGAGCCACCTGCGGAAACATTGCATGAGTGAGAACGTCTTCGTCCGAACCGTTGCAGCCGTTCAAGGCGATCGCCGCGGCCCGCAACTCATCCCATTCCGGTTTGAGCAGGTCGGCGGGCCGGCGGCTGACCGGATCCTTCTTGGCGTGTTTGATCGCGGCTTTCACCACTTCCTGGTCGCGTGGCGCGATGCAGGCTCCGTAGTAGCCGAGCATCAGGTCGGCAAATTCTCCAGTCATGACTTTGTAACGGCCCATCATGACGTTGAACACCGCCTGTGTGCCGACGATTTGGCTGGACGGCGTGACCAGCGGAGGGTACCCGGCGTCCCGGCGCACATGCGGAACCTCCGCCAGCACCTCCCTGATCCGGTCGGCGGCGCCCTGTTGCTTGAGCTGGCTCTCCATGTTCGAGATCATCCCGCCGGGAATCTGGCTTTCGAAAATCTCCGTCTCCACACCGGTGATGTTGGACAGGAACTCCTGGTAGCGAGGCCGGATCTTGGCAAAGTGATCCTTCACTTTGAGCAGTCTGGCCTTGTCGAGACGCGTGTTGTATTCGGTGCCTTCCAGCATTTCGACAAGGCTTTCGGTGGGGTTGTGTCCGGGTCCGAGACTCATCGAACTGATCGCGGTGTCGACAATGTCGGCCCCGGCTTCGATGGCCTTCTGGAGGCTCACCAGGGTCACACCCGTGGTGGCGTGCACGTGCACGTGCACCAGCGTCTGCTCTCCGCACGACTCCTTGATGGCGCGGACAAGGTCGTAAGCCGGTTTCGGCTTGAGGAGCGCGGCCATGTCCTTGATGCAGATCGAATCGCAGCCCAGATCGAGAAGCTGTTCGGCCAATTCGGCCAGACCGCCAATCGTATGCACCGGGCTCGTGGTGTAACAAATGGTTCCTTGAGCGTGTTTGCCCGCGCGCTTTACCGCTTTGATCGCGCGGCGAACATTGCGAATGTCATTCAGCGCGTCGAAGACGCGGAATATGTCCATGCCGTTTTCGGCCGCCTTCTCCACAAAGCGGTCGACGACGGTGTCTTCATAGTGCCGGTAGCCCAACAGATTTTGCCCGCGCAGGAGCATTTGAAGCGGAGTCCGTGGCAGCAGCTTTTTGAATGTCCGCAACCGTTCCCAGGGGTCTTCGTTCAGAAAGCGAATACAAGCATCGTACGTGGCGCCTCCCCAGCATTCGAGCGACCAGTACCCCGCATTATCCAGGTCCTCGCAAGCCGGGATCATATCCTCGAGCGCCATTCGGGTAGCCATCAGGCTTTGATGTGCATCCCGGAGTATGAGTTCAGTGACCTCAATGGTCTTTGACATAAATTTGTGTATGACTCCAGACTGACACTTAGGATCTACATTTTAAGAGTACCATGTCCGATATGCTTCGCGCGGTCCCAGGGTGTTGTAAATTCAATACTGGCGGGGAGGGAGGCGGCCTCAAGGAATGATGCGACCAGAAAGCGCCGGACTGTCTCCGGACCCTCAACAACGGCCGGGCGCCATCCTGCCGGTGCTGGCCGAGACGAAGGCCGGCGGCTATTTCGTTTCCAACTATCCTCCCTATTCATATTGGAGCGGCGGCGAGACCGGTAAGGCGCTCGCTATCCTGGAAACTGCGCCCGCACCCGGCCGTCCGTTAGGCGTCTACCTTCACATCCCATTCTGCCGCAAGCGTTGCCACTTTTGTTACTTCAAGGTCTACACCGATAAGAACGCCGGCGAGGTCGAACGCTACATCGACACTCTGGACGCGGAACTACGCCTGTTCTCCCGCAAGCCGGCCATCGCCGGGCGCAAACCGCAGTTCATTTATTTTGGCGGCGGAACTCCTTCCTACATCTCTTCCCGGCAGTTGACACGGCTTGTCGAGTCCCTTAAGGCCTCGCTTGAATGGGATGCAGCCGAGGAAATCACCTTTGAGTGCGAACCTGGCACACTCACCGAGGGCAAACTGCAAACGATTCGCGACCTGGGAGTGACCCGGCTGAGCCTGGGAGTCGAGAACTTCGATGATGGCGTCTTACAGGCCAACGGGCGTGCTCACGCATCGCGCGAAATCGATCGCGCCTACGATTTCGCCCGGTCCGCCGGATTCCCGCAGATCAACATCGACCTGATTGCCGGGATGGTGCGTGAGACCGATGACAACTGGCGGGAATGCGTGAGGCGCACCGTCGGGATGTCGCCCGACAGCGTCACCATCTACCAGATGGAAGTTCCCTACAACACGACGATCTTCAGAGACATGAAAAGTCACGGAGAGTCGGTGGCGCCTGTGGCCGATTGGAAGCAAAAGCGCGAGTGGGTGGCCTACGCGTTTTCCGAGCTGGAGCGCGCCGGATACACCGTGGGGAGCGCCTACACGGCGGTGAAGAATGCCACCGGCGCGGGGTTCTTGTACCGCGATTCGCTCTGGCATGGGGCGGACATGCTGGGCTTGGGTGTCGCCTCTTTCTCCTACGTCCAGGGAGTGCACTTTCAGAATGACCCGGATTTCCATTCCTACTGCGCGCGCGTTGAAGCGGGTTCGCTACCGCTGTCCCGCGCGCTCATTCCGGCTGACGAAGAGCGGATGATCCGCGAGTTCGTCCTCCAGATGAAGCTCGGCCATGTGGAGCGGACGTATTTCGAGCAGAAGTTCGGCGCCGATATTCTGCAGCGTTTCGCCGAACCGCTTGAACGGCTCCGGCAGGCCGGATTGGCGGATACCACTCCCGGCGGCGTGACGCTCACTCGTGATGGCCTCATGCAGGTCGACGGTTTGTTGCCGTTATTCTTTCTTCCACAACACAGGACGGATACCACAGGATGAATACCGATTCCCGAACTGAATACGATGCGATTGTGATCGGCGGAGGGCCGGGGGGTTCGGCCGCGGCGACGACGCTGGCGCTCAAGAACCGGCGCGTGGTGCTTCTGGAGAAGGAGAAGTTCCCCCGCTATCACATCGGCGAGTCGCTGCTCCCGTACGGCTACTTTGTTCTCGAGCGCATGGGGATGATCGAGAAGATGAAGAAGTCGGCGTTCCCGAAGAAGTACAGCGTTCAGTTCGTCAGCACCTCCGGGAAACTGTCGGTTCCGTTTTACTTCTTCCAACAACTCAATCACGAAGCGTCACAGACGTGGCAAGTCCTGCGCGGCGATTTCGACAAGCTGCTGTTGGACAACGCGCGCGAGAAAGGCGTGGAGGTCCACGAGGAGACGGCGGCGAAGGAACTCCTCAAGTCCGGCTCCGGCGCGATAATCGGAGTCGCGGCGGTTGACCGGGAAGGGAAGCGCGCCGAGTACCGCGCTCCAATGACCATCGACGCCACCGGACGCGACGCTTTCGCCATCAGCCGCCACGGCTGGAAGATCCGCGACCCTTACCTGGACAAGATCGCGGTCTGGACCTACTACCGCGGTGCGTTGCGCGACCCGGGCATCGACGAAGGCGCCACCACCGTCGCCTACGTTCCGGAGAAGGGTTGGTTCTGGTACATTCCGCTGCCGGACGGCCTGGTCAGTGTCGGCGTTGTCGCCGAGAAAGACTACCTCTACAACGGTTCACGCGATCTGGAAACGATTTTCCATCGCGAGGTGAAGAAGAACCCCTGGATAGAAGAACATCTCTCGCACGGCACGCAGACCGGACCATACCGCGTCACCGGAGAATATTCCTACCGCTCCCGGCACTGTGCCGCCGACGGTCTGGTGCTGGTGGG
>JADZCI010000193.1 GCA_020851655.1 Bryobacterales bacterium | reverse complement strand
CTGGAAACACCGCCGGTCATCACCGCGGATTTCGTTTATTTTCGCCTTCGAAAGCCGTCGTACTCGGATGAAGAGCGCGAACAGATCCGGCTCAAGGCACAGGAACTGCGTCAGGCGGGCAAAGACGTGTACGTTTACTTCAAGCACGAAGACACGCCGCAGGGCGCCCTGTATGCCGAGGAGCTCCTGCGCCGCGGCGCCTCACAGCCGGAATAAATACGCACGTACCGGTTTGCCCGTCAGGCGCTTCAAAGCAAACGCATACCACTGCGCCTGCACCACGTAGTGCGGCCTGAGTTTGTCGCTCGCATCGGTCTTGAAGTCGACCACTGTCCAGCCGCTCGCGGTCTCGAAAGCGAGGTCGATAACGCCTTCCAGCAGCGTGGAGCCGTCCTTCCACTTGACAGGCAACTCCGCGTGCAGACGCTTGGCGCCGCGAGCCCCGGCCAGCAAGGGCGTAGCCAGCGCATCCTCCACCAGAGGAGCCGCCGCGGCGATTTCTTCGTCTGTGGCGCCCACCATCCTGCCGTGAAGGCGTGCAACGGCGGATAATTCCCCGTGGCCGTTCAACGCGTCTCGCAGGATTCCGTGGACCAGCGATCCAAAGCGCGGTCCCGCGGGCCGCTTGGCATCGCGTGCGAGTTCAATGACCTCGACCGGGACCGGGTCCTCGGGCGGTGCTTCGGCCAGGGTGGCCGTAAAGATACGAAAGCTGGGTTCGGCCCCGCGGGCAAGAATCGAGTTGCGCCTTCGCCGCCACTCATCATATGCGTCCGCGCCCTCCGCATCGCCTTCGGCAAGGATGTCCGCCATTTGCATGCCATGATCGAGACGAACGCCCAGGCGCAGCAGCGCCGGGTCCCACCATACGACCTCATGCTCGCCGGCCTCGGGCCTATGGGCGCCGGGCTGAACCGACGTCTCGTCAGAATCGTCGAACGGCCGCGAAAGCACCGACTTGAGTCCAAAGTCCGGACAGCCCGTGGCGGGCTTTGCCCCGCGCCGCTTGCCAAACACCGGATAGATCGCTTTGTTCAGCGGCATGAGCCAGCCGTCCATTGCCTTATCGCCCACGGCCGGCACGACCAGCAGGTCGCGCGCACGCGTGGCGGCGACATAGGCGATCCGCACGCCTTCAGCGGCTTCGCGCGCGTGTTCGGACTCCTTGTTCACCAGCAGGTCGTACGGCGCGCACCCGGCCAGTTGCATCGCGCAGAGCCTCTGCGCGGCGTCGACAAACCGCTCCGGCTCCTGGCGCGCGATATTCGCCGTGAGGTCGGCCAGAATCACAACCGGAAACTCCAGCCCCTTGGCGGCATGGACCGTCATCAGGCGCACGCCCTCGGCGCCTTCCTCCAGCACCGGCGCTTCGGCCAATTCTCCCTTTTCGGCCTTCTCTTTCAGCATCTCGACGAACCCGCGGAAGGAGATGCCGCCCTGCACTTCGTAACCGCGAGCGATTTCGGTCAAGCGGTAAAGATTAGCCAGCGCCTGGTTGCCGCCGGGACGCAGCGCAAATACGGCATGGGCGCGCGTTGCCTCCAACAGGCGGTTTACCGTGTCGGCTACCGGTTGGCGGTTGCGGTGGCGGTGCAGTTCGGCCAGCATGCGCAGCGCAACGGCGATGGGCGCGTAATCACCGGCGTCTTCAGGAACGTGAAACGGGTCCAGGCGCTTGTGCTCATGCCGGTACCGGAGCAGCAGGGCGTCGTCAATGGCGAAGATCGCGCCGCGCAGCGTGGCAAACACCGAGAGCTCGTCACCCGGCCATTCCACCGCGTTCAGCGCGACTCGCAGGTTCTCCATTTCCTCGCGCGCGTGAAGCGATTTCGATCCAGCCAGCAAATGCGGAATCTGGCGGTCCTCGAGCCGGCGCGTGTACTCGCGCGCAATGTCGGTTCCGAAATTGGTCCTGCGCCGGAGCAATACGCAGATGTGACGCGGCGCGATCTCCGTCCACTCATCCCCGCGCTCCGGGTCGCGCACGCGCCAGCGGCTCTCGCTCAACAGCCAGTCGATAAAGCCAACCACGGCGTCCGGCAGACACAGGTTGATCGCCCCTTTGGAGACGATCTTCATGCCGTACGGGTGAGGCGCCGGCAGAACGACAATCGCAGGTTGGGTTTTGGGCGCGGGCGCATGTTCCTCCAGCGGAACATACTCGATCTGCCCGGTCTCCTCGTCGCCGGTCATCTCCGTCTCAAACGCCGCGTTTACCAGAAGCTGTATGGGACGGACCGCGCGAAAGCTGCGCGTCAACCTCACCAGGCGCACGTCTTTCTCCAGCAGCCGCTTGCGTAGCTGCTGGTAGAGCGTCACATCGGCGCGGCGAAACTTGTAGATGCTCTGTTTGGGGTCGCCCACCACAAACAGCTTGCCCGCCACAGGGCGGACATTCAGCCAGTCCGTCTCGGCGGGATCATCGGCGGCCAGCAGCAGCAGCAGTTCCGCCTGCACCGGGTCGGTGTCTTGAAACTCGTCGATGAACAGGTGCGAAAAACGATTCTGGAGATAGCGCCGGACTTCGCCGTTGCCGCGCACCAGGTCCCGCGTCATCAGCAGAAGATCGAGAAAATCCAGGCGTCCCGTTTGACGCTTCTGCCACTCGAACCGGTCGATGAGCGCCAACATCTCGGTTCGTAGTTCCGCGGCAAGGTCGGCGCCTGAACAGGTATCGAACTGTTCGAGCGGCCCCTTGAGCGAGTCGAAAGCTCTGCGCTTGTCCGTCTTCAGCGCCCGCCACAGCTTGCAGAACCGCGCCTCCAGCGTGTCGTAGTCGCGCGGCGAAACCGCTTCGGCGCGCTCGATCCATTCGGCCAGGTCCGTCACCGGCTTGGTGTAGCCGGCCCGCACCAGCTTTGGCGCCGTTTCCAGGATTACGCTGGCCAACCGGTCCACTTCCTGTTCCCGGTTGAAGGGCGGTCTCGCCCATTCCGCCGGAAAATCACGCCACTCGTGCAGTTGCCGTCCGGCATATTTCAACTGGTCGAATGGCGAAAGATCCTGCCAGTCGGCCGGCCACGCCATTCTTGTCAGCGCGCGCCTCAATCCAGGAGAAGGCTGCTCCAGCGCTTCCTGAAACCATTGCTGGAACGCGCGGTTGTAAAGACGTTCGTTCTCCTGTTCGGCGATCTCCTCAAACGCCGGATCGACGCGCGCTTCGACCGGGCGCTCCCGGAGTATCTGCCCGCAGAAGGAGTGGATCGTCCCGATCGATGCCTCTTCCAGGCGCGCCAAAGCCTCTTCGAGATTGCGTGCCCGGTCGCCCTCCGCATCCTGCCGCTCACGGTCGAGACCCTGGCGCAGGCGCAACTTCAACTCACCCGCGGCCTTGTTGGTAAACGTGACCGCGACGATCCGGCTGACGTGCGTGAGCCCCGCGCCCAGAACCGCAACAATACGCTTGACCAGTTCCGACGTCTTACCGGTTCCAGCCGAGGCTTCAACCAGCAGGCTTTCGCCGAGCGAACCGCGGATACGCGCCCGTGCCGCGTCGTCGTCGAGGACCGGCGCCACCGGTGATGAACTCATTCCATCCCCCGAATCACTTCCAGTTTGTCCAGCCTCTTGGCGGGCTTGCCGGCAACTCGTTGTTCTTCGTACGATCCGCAGGCCGCGCGGTACTCGCAGCGCTGACAGGCGCCGTGCTCGGGAGCCGCAGGCAGGAATCCGGTCTCCACGTGTTGATCGATCGTTTCAAGCAGCGTCAGGATCCTGTCCTTGGCCACCGCACTGAAGACAATCTCGAGCTCGTCATACCCGCCGCGATGCGTGCAATAGTACAGGCGGCCTCTCAACACCGGCCGTTTCAGCACCGCCTCGACAGCGAGCGAGTACAGCAAAGGCTGCAGCACCTTGCCGCGGCCTGTATACAGAATCCCGTCCACCGGCTTCTTGCCGGTCTTGTGGTCCGTCACGCGCAGTTTGCCCGCCTGTTCTTCAATCAGGTCTACCGCGCCGCGCAGGCGGAAGCCGCCTTCGACCGCCGTATCGAACCCGAACTCCGAGTGCAGCGGCATCCACTCCAGCAGTCCGGCGCGCGAGTCGTGCAGCCAGCCGCGCAGGTCGCTGCGAATGTCCTCGATCTCGGTCTTCCACACGCGCGGGATCGCCGGCGCCAGTTCCTCGGCGTATTGGCCGGCCACCTCATCCAGAACCTTGTCGGCCAGGTCCAGGACGTCCGGCATGAGCGATGCGCGCAGCGGGAGCAGGTCCCGCCGGCGCAATTCCACAAACAACTCGTGCTGCGCCTTGTGGAACAGCGCGCCACGGGTGAGCGGGTCCAGTTGTTCGATTCCCGCGGCCTCTTCTCTCTCCCGCAGTTGATGAATGGCGTAAAGGAAGAACCGGTACGGGCACGTGGCAAACTGCTGCAGCGCCGTCGCCGAATAGGCGCGCGCGTTCAGGCGGTGTGTGTCGAGGACGGCGCGCGCCGCCGCGCCGGGCGCCACCATTCCGTCCGACTGGGTCCACCGGCTCGACCAGCGGCGCCAGTGCGTGCGCAGAGCGCGCGCCAGTATGGCGTTGGCCTCCACCAGGTAGCGGCCTTTCCCTGTCCGGGCCGCCGCCGGCAGCGCCCGGATTTCCGCGATTCGCGCCAGGTCGTACTCGATATCGTCGATAGCCTGGTTGCGATCCTCCGGAGCGGGCCAGCCCAGGCGCGCTCTCGTTGCCGACGCCGCCCGCTTTTCGAACGCCTTCAGGTCGGGCAGCCCCCCTTCGGCCGCTCTCATGATCTCGAGCGCGTAGAAGGACGGCACTCGCGGACGCGCCTGCCCAACATCGATCCGCGGATACGAGAAGACCAGGCGCCGGCCCGCCGCCGCCGCCGCGATGCGCAGCAGCTCGCGCTCCTCGGCCACCCGGTCGTCCTTCGTCGCCAGACCCGCCTCCACCTTTACGCGGTGAACGTCGAGCAGCAGTGGATCTTCACCCGCGCGCCGCGGAAAAATCCCTTCCGCCAAACCGGGCAGAAACACCACATCAAAAGTCCGCCCGCGCGCTTCTTCGATCGAGGAGACAAAGACACGGCCATAACGGTGCGTGGCCGGGTCGCGCAACAGGAACCGCAGGCGGTCTTCCAGCACCCCGTAAACTTCGTCCAGCGTCACCGGACCGATGGCGTCCATCGGCCGCAGTTCGCGCAATACCGAAACCACCGGGTCGGGCCACCGCAACGCCGTTTCAGCCAGCTCGGTGAGGCGGTCGAGCCAGGCGCCCCAACTGGCTTGCGCGGGAAAACCGGCCAGCAGTTCGATGACCGGCAAGGCAAACCGCTCCAGGTTGTGGAGCCGTTCGATACGGCGGTCCAGCGCCTGCCGCCGGTCCTCATCGTCCGCGGCGATGCTCGCGCGCTGGAATCGCAACTCGTGAGTCAGACCTTGCAGCCGCCTGCGCCAGCGGCCCACGCCTCCCACCACCGCCGCATCCACAATGAGCCGCTCCCAGCCCGCCGGCGTGATCAGGCTCGACGCGGCCTCTTCGGCCTCCTCGGGCGCGGGTGCGGCGCCGTAAAAGGAAGCCAGCACTTCGTCGTCCGGCGCCGTCCAAGCCGCCGCGGTCCGCTGCGGCGCACCGTCTTTCATCGCCCGCGGAACCTGCGCCAGCGACAGGTATTCGGCAAACCGCGCCGCCGAACAGTTTTCCAGCGCGCAAACCAGCAGCGCCAGAAAGGCGCGCCCAGCCGCATCGGGGCGCGATCCTCCGTGGCTGAGATGCACCGGAACTCCGCCCCGCCGGAATGCCTCCTCCACCAGCGTCTGGTACCGTTCGGGCGCCCGTAGCAAGACCGCGATTCGATCAAACGGCGTCCCCGCTTCACCCAGCGCCTGAACGCGCCGCACAATCTCGACGCACTCCAATCCCTCGCCAGGCGCGGAAAAACAGCTCACCGTCTCGTCCAGCGCCGACCGTGGCGGCAATTCCGGAGCAAACAGGTAGCGCCGGACCCGTTCCAGCGCCGGTTCACTCGCAGCCCCCGCCGCCTCCAAGCCGAACTCCCAGGCGGCGCTACCGCCCTGAATGACCGCCTCGACCAGCTCGCGCTCCAGCGTGTAACGCAGCGGGACGTCCCACAAGACCACCGGCAGCCCGTGCCACGGATGGACGCCGCTGGCAATCACCTCGACAGCCGCCGCATAGAGGCCGGCCAGGTCCGCCAGCGCCTCACCGGCAAGCTGCCTCTCGTACTCGCCGCCGAGCCACGCCAGATCTTCGCCCGGCGGTCCCGTGCGCTTCAGCTTGGCCCAATCCACGCATTGCAGCCTGAGCTCGCCAATCGTGCGCGATAGCGCGCGGATGAAACCCGGACGGTCCGCGACCGGGTTGAAGTAACCCAGCCGGTTCTCGTGAATAGCCTTGAACACGGTTCGCGCGGTCAGCGCCTGCTGGCTCAATTGGCTGAGCGGAGCGCACGCGAAACCGCCCTGCGCCGCCAGCCGCGCGGCAAACTGCGGAAGCGTGAAGACGTGCCCGCCAAATACACCCGGCCCAGGAAGACCGCGCAGCAGATCTTCGCCGGCGCTCCGCGTGGGCGCAAGAACCACCGCCTCCTCCTGGGGAAGCGTCTTATGGGCTAAAGCTAGAAGAGACTCGTAGGAAGCGGCAGTGATTCGCCGTCGCGCCATTACCCTGCCGCGCGCCGGCGTTTCGGCTTGGCTTCCACCGCCGGAGCTGCCTCCGCTACTTCCGTGGCAGGCGGCTTCTTCAGCGCGGCCAGCGAACTCTTCAGCGCCTGCATGATGTCGATCACCGGCGCCATCTCCTCGGCGGCGGGCGCCGCTACCACTTCCTTGCCCTGGATCTTGGCGTCGATCATCGTCTTCAGCGTATCGCGGTAGGTGTCGCTGTATTTTTCCGGCTCGAATGGCGCGGCGAGAGCCTCGATGAGCTGCGTCGCCATCGTCACCTCGATATCCTTGACGAGCGACTTGTCGGTGCGGAATTCCTCGGTGGCCCGCACCTCGTCGGCATAGTACATCGTGTGCAGCATCAAGCCGTTTTTCGCCGGTCGCAGGATAACCACGTGCTCCCGGTTGTGCATCGTCACCTTGGCGATGCCGACGTGCCCGGTCTGCTGCAACGCCTGAAACAGGACGGTGTAGGCTTTCTCGCCCGCTTGCTCCGGGTGTAGGTAGAACGAACTCTCCAGGTACACGGCATCCACTTCGCCGGTCTTGCAGAACTCGACAATCTCCATCACCTTCGCCGTCTTAGGCTGGATCTTCTTGATGTCCTCGTCTTCAATGACGACGTACTTCCCGTCCTCGTACTCGTACCCCTTGACGAGTTCGCTCCGCGGCACCGGCTTGTCCTCGGCGATGCAGTAGAGCACCTGCTTGATGCGCGAACTGTCGGGTTTGTGCAGTTGGTTGAAACTGACGGTTTCGCTCCGCGCGGCGGCAACCAGCCGCACCGGCAAGGAGATCAGGCCGAACGTGATGTGGCCTTTCCAGATGGTCGACGCCATAGTCGCAGCCCCCTCAAAAAAACATATCCGCACAGACATGTGCGGACCTCTTCTCTCCTATACCATGGAAAAGACTGGGGCTTCAAGCGACCTGACACGTGGCATTGGACGAGTACGCGCGCAAGCGCAGCTTTGAGAGGACTCCGGAACCGGGGCCCGCGCCGCCGCGCCCCGGCGCCGGCCGCGTGTTCTGTGTGCAGCGCCACCACGCGCGCCGCCTTCATTACGACCTGCGAATCGAGATGGAAGGGACGCTCAAATCCTGGGCCGTACCGCAGGGGCCCTCGCTGGACCCCGCCGGCAAACGGCTGGCGGTGATGGTCGAGGATCATCCCCTCGAATACGCCACCTTCGAAGGCAACATCCCAAAAGGCAACTACGGCGCCGGCAGCATGATGCTGTGGGACTACGGGTGGTGGGAACCCTTTCCCGGCAAATCGCCCGGCGAGATGCTCGCCAAAGGCGATTTCAAGTTCATCCTGCACGGAGAAAAGCTCAAGGGCGAATTCGTGCTAGCGCACATGAAGGCGGCCGCGGGCAAAGGCAACGACTGGCTGCTGATCAAGAAGAAGGATGCCGAAGCCCGCGCCGCGTGGCGCGTGGACGACTACGAGTGGAGCGTCAAAACGGGCCGCACGCAGGAAGAGATCGCACAGGACCTGCCTCCGCGCCGCCAAGTCACCCTCACGTCGAACCCGGAACAGGCGCCCGAGGGCGCCGTCGCGGCGCAAATGCCCGCGGTCATCGGGCCGATGCTCGCCACGCTGGCCGAAGAGCCGCCCACCGGTCCCGGCTGGCTGTACGAGATCAAGTGGGATGGCGTGCGCGCCTCGGCGTTCATTGAGAACGGCCATCTGCGCGTGTGCGGGCGCAAGGGCAATGACATCACCAGACAGTATCCGGAACTGAACGCGATACCGCAACAGGTGCGCGCGGCAACGGCCATCCTGGACGGTGAAGTCGCCGCTGTGGACGAAAACGGCCGCCCCAGCTTCGAACGGATTCAGCCCCGCATCATGGCTTCCGATGCCGGCGCCATCGCGCAACTGTCGCGAACCCGCCCGGCCGTCTTCTTCGCGTTCGACCTGCTGTATTGGAACGGCTACGACCTCCGGGGCGTGAAGCTCGTGGACCGGCGCAGCCTGCTGGAACGGATCACGAGTTCCGGCAAGGCGCTGAGGTTGTCGGAAGCGTTTCACACCAGCCCGCATGACCTGTTGCTCGCCGTCCGGGCTCAGGGTCTCGAAGGTATCGTCGCCAAGCGGGAAGCCAGTTACTACGAAAGCGCCCGCTCCCGGCACTGGATCAAGGTCAAGGCCATCCGGCAGCAGGAGTTCGTCATCTGCGGTTACACCATTGGCGAACGCGAACACTTTGGCGCGCTTCTGCTCGGGATCTGGGATGCCGGCCAGTTTCTCTTCGCCGGCAGCGTCGGCACCGGCTTCGACAACAAGCTGATGAAGCAGTTGCGCGAACGGCTGGACGCCTTGCGGCCGGCGGCGTGCCCTTTTCCCACTGAGCCGGTGCTGCCTCAGCCTATCGTTTGGACGCGTCCGGAACTCGTCGCCAGCGTCAAGTACCTGGAGTGGACCAGTGAAGGACGATTGCGGGCGCCGGTCTTTGCGGGCTTGCGTGACGATATCGACCCGCGCGAGTGCTCGCGCCACGAAGCTCAACCCGCGCGCCCGCCGCTCTTCAACCCCGGCGCCTCCGAAGAGACCCTCAACGTCGAGGGGCGCAAGTTCCTGGTCAAGAACCTGAACAAAGTCTTCTATCCCGATGATGGCGTCACCAAACGCGACGTCATCGAGTATTACGACGCGGCCGCGGACTTCCTGATTCCTCACTGGAAAGATCGTCCTTTGTCACTGCGGCGGTACCCGGACGGAATCACCGTGGAGGGGTTCTTTCAAAAGAACTCGGCCGGCGGCAAGTTTCCGGAGTGGCTGCGCCAGGAAACAATCCGCGCCGAAGACGGCAAGATGCGCAAGCAGGTGATCGGCAGCGATCGCGCCGCGCTGCTCTACCTCGCCAACCTGGGGTGCATCGACCAGAATCCCTGGATGAGCCGCATCGGCTCTCTGGACTGTCCCGATTTCCTCCTGGTCGACCTCGATCCCTACGAGTGCGGCTTCGACCGCATTGTCGAAGCGGCGCAACTCGTGCGGCGGATGCTTGAAGACGCCGGGCTCAAAGGGTTTCCCAAGACCACCGGCGGCGACGGCATGCACATCTACGTGCCGCTCGAACCGGTCTATTCTTATGAACAGTCACGCGCCTTCGCCGAAATCCTCGCGCGGCTGGCCGCGCGGGAAAAGCCGGACCTGTTCACCACGCCCCGCGCTCTGGGGCGGCGCGAAAAAGGGCGCGTCTATTTCGACTACCTGCAGAACGCCCGCGGAAAGACAATCTCAGCGCCCTACGTGCTGCGCGCCTACCCGGGAGCGCCCGTGGCGGCGCCGCTCGATTGGAGCGAAGTCAAGCGCGGGCTCGATCCCAAGCAGTTTCACATCCGCAACGCCGTAGCGCGCTTCAATTTGAGCGGTGACCTGTTCGCGCCGGTGCTGCGCCTGAAGCAGCGCCTGGAAGACGCCGTGGAGCGCATGGAACGCCTGGCGCGCGGTTGACTCGCCTTACGCCGTCACCTTCGCGCCGCGGCGGTAAGCCAGATTTCCGAGATGCGCGGCTCGCGCCGCCGTCACACTCGTCCGCACCGGCGCATTCGGCTCCTTCCGTGTCCTGACACAATCCAGAAAATTCCGGACGTGGTCGATCGTGCCATCGCGCGTGGACTTCATCTCGGCCACGGGCGGAGGATAGAAGGTCTTCTCAGCCGGCACCACTCCCTCCGGATACACCGCGAATCCATCGCGATTGATCTTCATCATCGCCTTGCTGCCGCGAAACACAATGTTGCCGCCCTCGAGACGGCACACCATGGTTCCCTGGTAAATAACGGCGACGCCAGGATACTGATAGGCCGCATTGATCGTGTCCGGACACTCCAGGTAGTCGAGCGCGTAGTTGCCGCCCATGCTCACGACGGACTCAGGCGAGTCTTTGCCGAGGTACCAATGAATCACGTCGCCGTAATGGCTGTACAGGTCTGTCAGGTGCCCGCCGCCGAAGTCCCAAAGCCAGCGCCAGCGGTAATAGATGACCGGGCTGGGCTCGCGGTAGGCAGCGGAACCCAGCCACCGCTTCCATTCCAGCTTGCTCGTGTCGAGCGCCGCGTTGCGAACGTCGTTGCCAAGGTAGTTCTGATACCAGGACGCCAGGACCAGCGTCACTTGGCCGAGCTTGCCTTCGGCGATGAAGTTCGACGCCGCCTTGAAGTGCTCCCAACTGCGTTGCTGGTATCCCACTTGGACCACCCGCCCGCTCTCCTGAACCGCCTTGACGACCTGCGCGCCCTCTTCTATGGTCTTGGTCAACGGTTTCTCGACGTACACGTCCTTTCCGGCTCGCACCGCGTCGATCGTCATCGGAACGTGCCAGTGGTCTGGTGATCCGATCATGACCGCATCCACGTCCTTGGAATCCAGGACTTCGCGGTACTCCACGTGTTCCTTGGCGCCCGGGGCGATACTGGCCAGCGTCTCGGCGCGGCGCGGCTGATAGACATCGGCCACCGCGGTAATCTGCGCGTTGCCGTGTTCGGCGGCTGTCCGCAGCAGGTACCGGCACCGCCCGCCGAGACCGATGCCGCCGATGCGCACCCGGTCGTTGGCGCCCAGCACGCGGGAATATGACGCCGCGGTCAGTCCGGCGCTCTGTAGAAAGGCCCTGCGGAGGGTCATTGGTTCAAACCTCCCTGTTTGAAAATGGCGATTACCTGGAAGTCGTCTCAGGACGCGCGGGCCGCGGGGGCGCCACGTAGTCCACCAGTTCGTCCACCGGCTTCTGCGCGGCCCAGGCGATTCCACGCAGCAGCATCCGCTGGATCTGGTAATTGGAGAAATTCGCGTACGTGTGGCCCTGCATCCAGACAAAGGCGCGCGCCGTCCGCCCACCGTCCACCGCGTGCTCGTACGTCCACACCTGGGGTACAACCTCGCCACGGTGATCGCCCGCGCTGCGCGTCGGCGCAATCGTGGCCGTGGCCAACACGTGTATGGCCGGGTTGGCCGCCCACGTCATGTTGAAGAAGGCCTCATCCCAGAGCGTGAAGTTCGACATGTCTCTCATGATGGGACTCTGCTTGTCTACGACCGTGTAAGGGACGGGCGCATCCAAGGTGTAGTTGACCTCGCCATGTTTCTTGGCCCCGCCCAGCATGGCGGAGAACGACGAAGGGTCGGGTCCGCACAACGCGTCGTGCAGACTCACCAAGCCACCGCCGCGCCGCACAAATTCTTCCAGCGCGGCCTTGCCGCTGTCCGTTAGATAGCCGGCGTCGCCCTTGTAAATCACCACAGCATCGGACTTTTCCAGGTCCTCGCGTGAAGGCGGATGCAGCCCGCCGTTGACCACCGCGCCGCGCTCGGTCAGCAACTTGCTCCAATCGGCGAGAAATTGCGGGTAGTCGTGTTGGCCCGGGCCGTGCGTCTTGAGGCCCGTCCACAGGTAAATGCGCATGCCGTTCGGATTCTGTCCCGGAATGCGTGGAGCGCCCGGCGCCTGCGCGTAAACCACGCCTGGCAGGAATCCGCAGACCAGCGCCGCCAGCGGCAGCGCGGCTGTCCAGTTTTGACGGAACAGAAAAACTCGCATGAGTTGGTTTCCGTCAATCTTATCCGATTCGGGCGCCGGCTTTAGTCGGTGGGACGCTCTCTCGGTGGCAGCGCGGCGCCGAAATCGCGCGCCACACGCTGCGTGAGCGACTCGAGTAGTTCCTGGACGCGCGAGTATTCCGGCGCAGCCACGACAAAGCCAACGTGGTGCTCCCGGTTCATACGCCAGACAATCTCAGGATCCGTATAGGCGGACGTGTCCGGGTGCTGCTGGCGCGCCAGCGAAACCAGCAACCCGCCGTAATCGTTGCGCGGCACGGGAGGCGTATACGGAGTCTTGCCGCCGGCCAGTTCCACCCGCGCCCACTCCGCCCACAGGTTGATCCCGGCCGATTGCTCAACCAGGTCGGCGATGTGCGCGCCGCCGACACGCGCCGCCGTCTCCAGAAAATAGACCCGCCCGTCCTCTCGCGCCACGATGTACTCGGTGTGAGAAACGCCCCGCACCAGGCCCAGGCCGCTGAGGACCCGCCGGTTCTTGTCAAACAGCGCCTGCTCAATCGGCGAACCGCGTTCCACAACGCGCGTCGTGAACACTCCGCCTTGGTGTGAAACATCCATGGGCGGCCGCCCGTAGCCGCTGGCGATAGCCCACAAAACCTGGTTCTCGTAAACGATCGAATCGACGTGATAAATGTCGCCGGCGATGTAGCGTTCCAACAGGTAGTTGGACTGGTTGTCGCCCAGCGCCGAAATCAGGTCCCACAGTTGATCGGCGCTGTCCACTTTCTTGATGCCAATCGACCCGGCGCTCGAGCGCGGCTTCAGCACCCACGGCGGCGCAACGCGCTCGATGAACGCGGCTATGCGGCCATGATTGAGCACATGGACAAAATCGGGAATCGTCAAGCCCGCATCGCGCGCCTTCATGCGGCTGGCAAGCTTGTCGCGAAAGTACCGCGTCGTCGTTTCGCCCATGCCCGGCACGCGCAGATGCTCCCGCAGCGAAGCCGCCATTTCCAGGTCGAAATCGTCCAGCGGAACAATCCGGTCGATCACCTGCGTCCGCGCCAGGTAGCTTACCGCGTTGATCACGTCCTGACGGTTCCATTGCTTGTTGTCGTCAGGCATGTAGAAGATCTCGTCGATGGACTCGACAGGCCAGTGAGCTTTGTGCTGCAGGCTGAGCGAGGTCAACAGCAGGACCCGCGCACCGTCTTTTTTAGCCTGACGCAGAAAATCCTGGCCCTTTTCGTAGCTGGCCAGGCATAAGACGGTGAGGGGGGCCGTGGTAGACAAGCCACTATTCTACAGTGACTTTTGTTCCCTTGGCGTGAGCCTGCGAGAGCGTCTGAATGCGCTCGTCGATCATCGTCCGCAGACCCTTCAAAATCTCGACCCTGGCCTGGTCAAAGTGCCGTCGAACCGGATCCGACGGACCCAGACGCTTGAGAAGGTCGGAGAGAACCGGGCCGGCGCCGCCGCAGAGGCACGCGCCGTGGGACTGCGCCCTTTCCTCGATCGGTTGCTCGCTCATGATGCCTCCTTCATCTCCACCACCAGCATACGGCTTTCCAGCCGCGCGCGCACCGGTTGCAGCGCGATCATGGACGTCGGCAAGCCGATATGCCGGCGCACCGTGCCTACCTCCACCACCAGTTCGTCGCCTTTCTTAAACAGCCCGACTTCGGCCTTCTCCGTGAACGGAACCTGGACGCGAACTTCATAATGGTCGCCGGCCTTGACAAAGGTGTAGGGACGCTCCACGCGGGTCACTTGCGCCGGGTCCGCGCCGTCGGCATAAAGCGCCGCGGCCAGGTTTCCAAGCCGCTCGATGCCCACCACCTCGTGGCGGAACAGCGGCACCCGCTTCATCGGCACCGGCGCAAAGTACCTCTCCGTCTCGTCCAGAAACCGTTTCTGCGACGCGCGCCATTCGTCAAAGAAATCGTCGCGTATATCGTCCGGCAAGACACGGTTCACAATAATCTGATCCACCGTCAAGCCATGCAGCGAAAAATAGACGAAGGCGCGCTGCGTCTCCCGGACCACCATTTTCTCGGCATTCGTCACCAGGCGGATGCTCGTCGTCTCCGGGTCCTCCATCAGCGCGTCGATGCCGCTGATCTTGTCAAACAGGTCTTTGACGTTGGCAAAGTACGTATCGGGAGGGAGTTCGATGGGCGCCACGCGGTTGGCGAGGGGCCGCACCGCCTTCAGAATGCCGCGGTGCAGCGGAAAAATATGCTTCATGTACCAGTCCAGCGTCGTGGGCATGCTCACGAACCGTAGCGATTCCGCCGTGGGCGCGCAGTCCAGCACCACCACGTCGAAACGCGTCTCGCGGCGGTACTGGTTTACGTACATCATGGCGCTCAGCTCTTCCATCCCGGGAAAAATCGCCATCTCCTCGGCTTCCACTTCGCCCAGCCCCGACGTGCGCAGAACATTGGTGATGTAAGCGGAAATCTGCCGCCAGTGGCGTTTGATCTCCTTCTGGATATTCACTTCGTGAATCCAAAGCCGGGGCGCCACCTCCAGTGGATCCGACGTGCTGCCGTGGAACAGGCCGGATTCGAGGTCGAAGGAGTCGGCCAGCGAATGCGCCGGATCGACGCTCATCACGAGAGTGCGATAGCCGGTTTCGGCCAGCCGCACGCCCGTTGCCGCCGCCACACTCGTCTTGCCCACGCCTCCCTTGCCGCTGTACAAAAGAATCCGCATCACTTCCAGGATGACGCAATATGGGACACATGGAGGTGGAGCGGAACCGGTCCGTTCGGAATACAATTGACCGAGTATGATGAGACGACTGCTCCTGCTCCCCGTAGTCTGCTTGGGAATTGCCATGGGACAAACCGACTTTCCAACACTCGGCATGACGCCGCCGCCCACCACGTTTCCCGTGCTGGGCCAGGTCATTCGCGAAAGCCCCGCGCTCGATCAACTCCTTGCCCCGGACGCCAGGATCGAAGTCCTGGCCAGCGGATTCGACTGGACCGAAGGACCGGTTTGGGACCGCCAGGGCGGCTACCTGCTGTTCTCCGATATTCCTCG
>JADZCI010000192.1 GCA_020851655.1 Bryobacterales bacterium | reverse complement strand
TGCGCATTCCGACGATGCCGATCAGTCATTCCGATCTGATGCCGATCAGAGCGGAGCGAAGCGACGCAGGGCTCTCTCAGTGTGAAATAGTGATCGACATCCGTCAAGAGTTTTGCTGGTTTTCTTGGTCTCGATTCACCGGAAATCCTCTTTCTGTGTCTTCCCGTGTTTTTGGCCGCTGACGGAAGGAGCCCGTAGGGCGACTGGAGTTAGCGGCCAAAAACAACCGCCGCCCCCGCGCCTACTCGCTTTTCTTGCCATTGCGGCCTTTCAGCTTCCGGATCGAATCACCCTGTAACTCGATCCGGTGAGCACCGTGCACCAGCCGATCCAAGATGCTGTCCGCCACCGTGGCATCTCCGATCTGGGCGTGCCACTTCGCGACCGGCAGTTGGCTGGTGAGTAGCGTGGACCTGGTCAGGTAGCGCTCATCGCAGATCTCCAGAAAAGCGCGGCGCTCCGTGTCCGCCAGGGGCGCCATCGCCCAGTCGTCGACGATCAGCACGTCTACCTGTCCCAAAGCCCGTAACTTCTTGGCATAGGTGCCATCCGCCCGCCCCAGTTCGAGTTCTCGAAACAACTGCGCCGCTGTGGCGAAATATGCAGTGAAACCATCGCGGCACGCTTTTTGACCAAACGCCCGCGCCAGGAAAGTCTTCCCGATCCCAGTCGGACCGATGAGGAACATGTGTTGGTGGCGGCGGACCCAGTCCGAGTCTTGAATCAGCGGGCGGATCACCTGCTTGTCCAGGCCACGCGTCGCGCGGAAATCGATGTCCTCGATGCAGGCCGGACCTTGCAGCCGGCCCTCTCGTAATCGCCGCTCCAAAGCCCGGTTCTGCCGCCAGTTCCACTGCCGGTCCACCAGCATCGCGAATCGCTCCTCGAAGCTGAGCTGCGCGCTTTGTGGATCTTCCTGTTGTTGTGTAAATCCGTCTGCCATGCCGCGCATGCGCAAGGCGTACAACTTCTCTATCGTTTGTTGGTTGAGCATAGTTCTCCTTGTTCGTCTACGGAATCACCGGAGGATCGGCCTCCGGCGGGGAATCAAAGTAATCGGCGCCACGGATGTTGTCGTGCTCCACGGCAGTTTGCGCGGGCGCTTCGCCAGGAATCGGCAACCGGTCGAGTTGGTTCTTCAGGATCGAGTCCATGCTTTGGAAGTTGTAGGCGCGCGCCCGCAGGCAACGCCGGGCTGCCGCTTCCATGCGCTCGGCAGGATAGGTCTTTGCCAGCCGCAGAATCCCCAAACACGACCGAAAGCCCTGCTCCGGGTGACGCCTGGCCGCCAGGATTGCTTCCACTAACTGGCCGGTGCACGGTCCAGTCTGCTGGGCATCTTCGATCAGCCGCGAGGGCGTGCGCCCCAGGCACTTCTGGTGTGACTTGGGCCTGTGCTCGGCCAGCGTCGTGGCTTTCCCTGCCTCGTAGGACCGGGCATGGGAGGCCACGCGCACCCCGCGGTGTAGGATCTCTACGGTCTCACCCGTCAGGTGTACGTCCACCTCCTGATGGACCAGCGCGTAAGGCACACTGTAAAAGTGCCGCTCGACTTCGACGTGGTAGTCGATGTTCACACCAGCGGTTTCCCATTCTCCGAACTGGTAGCGTGTGGCCGGCAGCGGCTTCAGTGCCGGCTTGTCCAGTTGCGCGAATAACGTGGCGCGGCTGCCCTCGCGTTTCCGGAAGGGCCTCTGATTGACGCGCACCAGCAACTCGGCGATGGCCTGGTTGACTTCCGCCAGCGTGAAAAACTTGCGTTTGCGCAACGCGGCGACAATCCAGCGCTGGACTACCTGAACCCCCACCTCTGCCTTGGCTTTATCCTTGGCTCGATACGGCCGCGCCGGGATGATCGCCACGCCATAGTGCTCGCCCAGGTCTCGATAGGTCGGGTTCAAATCCGGCTCGTAATAGCTGGGATGCGTGACGGCGCTCTTCAAGTTATCCGGCACCACGACTTCGCTCACGCCACCGAAGAACTCGAAAGCTCGCTGATGCGAACCGATCCAGTTCCGCAGATCCTGCCCGGTCGTGGCTTCCGCGAAGGTATAGCTGCTGGCGCCCAGTACGGCCACGAAGACGGCCGCCGCATGCACTTTGTCGCTTTGCGGATCGTGGATCGGTATCGTGGCGCCGGCGTAGTCGACGAACATCTTCTCGCCGGCGCGGTGCTCCTGCCGCAGCACCAGATCCAGCTTTTTCAGCCACCGCCGGTAGAGTTCGCAGAACCGGCTATAGCCATAGCCTTCTGGGTTGGTCTCGCGTCCTTCCTGCCAGACCAGTTGCAGCGTCAGGTCCTTGTGCGTTTGCAGTTCTTCGTGGATCTTGGTCCAATCCGGCTCCGGATGTTTCCGCCACACTGCGGGCGCCGGACGTTGCGGAAACAATGCCCTCTCGATCTGGGGCTCATCCCAGTTGTCCGGCAACGGCCATCCCACGCCGGCCGCGTGGGCGGCGGATACGTATTCGTGGACGGTGCTTTGGGAAATGGAGCAACTGCGGGCGATCTGATGCTGGCTCAATCCGAGGGAATGGAGCCGCAGAACTTCCTTCAACTTGCGC
>JADZCI010000191.1 GCA_020851655.1 Bryobacterales bacterium | reverse complement strand
TGCTTGGGCGAACCGCTTTCGAATGGACTCCCGTCATACCACCCGTATTTCTGTTCGATGGCCAAGCCGTTGTACTCGAGCAGCGCGTCCAACTCCTGCGGGAAGAAGATCCGCGCGTCCAACGTGATGGTGTCGCCGCTGCCGTCCGAGGCGGCAAACTTCCACTCGATGAAATTCACCTGTGAGGCGGCATCGTAGCGATTCCTTTGCGTCATGATTACCCTGCCCCCCAATTCCAGGTCGTCGTATTCGGTGACAGGATAGTCGCGATCCGGGTCGCGCGTCAGGATCGCAAGCGAGGGATTGAAAACATCGACGATGAAACGCCCCTCCGGCGTCATGTGGCGGCGGATTGAGGCCAAGGCCTCCTCCACATCGCAACGCGTCGTGACGTGGGCAAACGAGTTGTGGGCAATGAAGATCAGGGCGTACCGGCGCTCGATGTTGAACCGCCGTATGTCGGCTTCGACCCACTCCACCGTACAACTCAAGGCGCGCGCTTTGCGCTTGGCCAGAGCCAGCATCTCGGTCGAAAGGTCGATGCCCGTAACCTCGAAGCCGGATTGCGCCAGCGGGATGGCAAGGCGTCCTGTGCCACAGGCCAACTCCAGCACCGCGCCGCCCGCCTGCCGCGCCTGCGCGCGATAGAACTCTTCGTCACCCATGCCTGCCACCAGCATTTCGGTCAGGCGGTCGTATCGGGAAGCGTTCCGGTACAGCGACAGCGGATCGCGAGCCATACCTCATCATCACAGACGGAGAGCGGCGGGCAAGCGGCGACGAGGACTACTTCAGGAAAACGTATGCTGCCCGGCTCCAAGTGTGGGCCATGCGCAGCCTTACGAGGTAAGGTCCTTCAAACGGTAGGACGCCTTTGGGAATCCGGACGTTGACCTGATAGATTCCCGGAGGCAGGCCCGGCGCCGAACCGGCATAGACAACCTCCGCTGCCTGACCCGCCACTTCGACATGAACTTCCCCTTGGGTCCTGGACAGCGTGGAAGGCTGCAGATGATCACTCGCGATTTCCGGTATCAGGTCTCCGAGACCGGTCGCATACAGCCAAACCACATCGCGGCCGCGGCGGGATTTTCCAGGGCATTCACGGTCCCATCGTTGTTCACGGCGGCTACCCACGCGGCGTTGGCTGGGGAGCGGAACAGCTCCGGACGCGGGGCGCCCACCGTGATGGTCCGGCTGGAAACGACGTGGCCGTCTTGCATCAATTCCAATTGAACCGGAGTGTCGCGCCAGGTCTCGAACGGAATCACGGTTTCAAGCGACTGCCGGTCTCCGTACAGCCACGGCGCCGCAACGCCGTTCACAAACAACCGGATCCCTTGCCAGCCGGTCGAAATGCCGCCCTGTTCATCGATCAACGGTCCGGCGGGAGTCTCCGGACCGATTGAGAAGCCGTACACCCGGATGCGTTCGCCCGGCGAAGCCTCTTCCGCCAACGACAGATAGGCGGCGGAAGACAAGCCGGTGATAGCGGCATGCGGCGTTTGCACGAAACGCACGTTGGTCGCCGTCGCGGTGACGCCTCCGGCCAGCACGAGACCGTCGATCGAAGCAAAGTCCAGCGCCCCGCCACCCACTCCGGGAGGCAGCGTCTCATCGTTGAGGATCCGCTTTCCGCCGGCGTCCAACCGGAGCAGGAAATCACGTTCACGCGGCGGATTCGGGTAGAAGGGAGTGGTCAGCACGGAGCCGCTTCGCGCGCCGCTCAGCCAGAGAGACCCGTCCCAATGAGGCAGGACCGCCGCCGCCTGCCATCCGGCGCCAGGGAGGAATGTAGAGAAATCCAGGTGTGTGCCGGTTGAGTCAAACGCCACGGCAAAGGCGGCCGCTTGGGCGGCGAACCCGCCCTCGCACGGCGCCGGGAACCGTTCCTGCAACACTCCCGGGGTGGTAGGGAATCCGCAACTGTTTGTGTAGCCGGCGATCAGCACACGGCCAAGTGAATCGAGCGCCAGCGCCAGCGGGCGGTCGGTGCCCGGCGCCGGACCGCCCAGGTAGCTGGAGTACAACCACGCGCTGCCTGTGGCGTCGAGCCGGGTGAGAAAAGCATCGCTGCCAAAGCCGCCGGCATCCAACCGGCACTGGCACGACTTCTGGTACGCATCACCCGTCACGGGGAAATCCGTGGCTGTAGTCGAACCGGTCACCCAAGCGTTGCCTTGGGCGTCCACCGCGATTGCCGATGGCGCCGTGCTTGGATAGCGGAACAGGCAGGCACTCCCACCGGCGCAGTTGCCGCGAGAGCCGCCGAGAAAAGTCGAATACACGAGCCGGTCTCCCATGGGGCTGATCTTGGCGACAAACCCCCACAGGCTGCCGAGTGCCGCCTCCGGGAAATCCCGGATCGGAGCGCCCGCCGTGGTCGGGAAGTCAGAGCCCGAGGTGTACCCGGTCACGAACACCGCGCCGGCGTTATCGATGGCCAAGGCTTCAATGGAGGTGGATCGGGAGCCACACAGGAGAGTCGCGTAGACGACGGCGCCCTCCGCTGACACCTTTGCGACAAATCCGCAGCCCTGCGAAGTCCCGGAATTCGCAGGCCGCAAGGAAGATGCCGCCGGAAAGTCAGGCGATGCCGTGGCGCCGGCGACAAAGGCATTGCCGGCGGGATCGACTGCCAGACCGTGAATTTCGTCCGCGGCCGAGCCTCCCCAAATTACCCGCCAGCGCACGCTTCCGTCCGGATTGAGCCGCGCCAGCAGGGCGTCCCAGCGGCGCGGGTCCGCTGTGTCCGATGTGACCACCCCAGTGGCGCCCGCCACCCACACTCCCGCCGGGTTCGCCGCCACCCGGTAGATTACGCCCGGTTCAGCGGCTCGCGCCAGCGGGGTTGAGAACGCCATTTCCAAGCCACCGCCAAAACACACGCCGGGAAGAGCCAGCGCACCGATCAGACGACTCAAGCAGCTCACGCCTCAATTAAGTTGCACGGCCTTCTCCAAACCCGGACGGCGCCGCACGCTAGCTCATTCGTACTAGCCCTACACAGCCTCGATTTGACCGCCCGGCCGCCGTACTCTGAATGCGGTGATCTTGTTTCAGTAAATCTTCTCCTTTTCTGATCCCGATGGGATGATTGAGCCGTTGGTGCGGTTGCCAACGGCTTTTTTTTGCGCCTTGTTACCAGCCGGAAATCACACCTTGGCCGCAGCCTCGTGATGTGCACGGCTAAAGTCTTTCAATCCAGCAGCTTACACCGTCTTCAACAATTCATGTGTGCGTGTTGCGGCAGGTATGGCCCGGAGTGCCTGAGTCACTCTAGGCTGAGCCATGCTGGGACTGGGATGCATCCGGATCATGCCCGTGATTATGGCGCTCCTGGCTCTGCCCTCAATTGGGCAGAAGCCAGAGTTCGACTGGAATGCCGTGCACGGGAGAGTCAATGACCTGCTCCAACTGGGACGAACCGCTGAAGCACAGTTGGTCTTGGAGGAGAGTGTCAAAGCGGCTCGCGCGCGAGGCGAGAGAAGTGCAGGCTTGGCTTCGGCGCTGAATGACCTCGGCACGCTTTACCACGACTCGGGACGCTTCGCCGACGCCGATCGCGCCTATGGAGAATCGCTTTCCCTTTGGCGACGCATTCCGGAGGCCGTTCGAGAAACAGCAGTAGCGCTGGATAACCTCGCCGGCTTGCGCATGGCGCAGGGAAAGCCTTCGGATGCCGAGAAGTTGTATATTGACGCCCAACAACTTGTTATTTCCACCTACGGGGCGAAGAGCCCGGAAGCGGCGAACACGCTCACGGGTTTGGCGGATGTCTACTTGGAAATGGGGAAATATGACAAAGCAACGCAACTCGGCGAGCGCGCGGTCGGCATTCTGGAGACCACCGGGCAGGGTCCGCCGCAATTGGGCGTTGCTCTGTTTATCGTCGCAAAGGCCGCCTGGATGCAGAACCGTACCGATGAAGCGGAGCGGTTCCTCCGGCGTGCGCTCGAAACATGGTTGAGATCAAGAGGCCCGCAGGATCTGACCTACTTGACCGGCCTCGTATGTCTCGCCACCCTGGTATCCAAAAGGAATCCAAGCGAGGGCGGCCGGTTGTTTTCCGAAGCGTTAGGATCGCTAGAGACGCAACTCGGCCCGAATCACTACGTTGTCGGATCCACTCTGGTCCTCTACGCCCAGAACCT
>JADZCI010000190.1 GCA_020851655.1 Bryobacterales bacterium | reverse complement strand
GATTCCGATTCCCGGGGGGCTGCGCAAGATGGAGATCCTGCAACTCACGACGATTCACGATGCGGCAGAATAGCAGGTAGCGAATGACCATTACGCGCGCCATCGGGCAGTCCGCCAACAAGCTGGTGGTCCTCATTGTGAGGGCGCTGGCCTTGTCGAAGATTCACCCGAACGTGCTGACGCTCATTGGACTGCTGATCAACGTCGGCGCCGCGGTCCTGCTGGCCTTCGGACGGTTCCGCGCCGCGGGGTTCGTGATCCTGGGCGCGGCCATCTTCGACATGGTGGACGGGCGTGTGGCGCGTCACACCAATCAGGTGACCAAGTTCGGCGGCTTCTTCGATTCGGTTCTGGACCGCTATTCCGACCTTGGGCTGCTGATGGGCCTCCTGGTCTACTACGCTTCCATCAACCGTTTCTTCTACGTGGTGCTGACGGCGGTCGTGATGACCGCGTCGGTGATGATCAGCTATACGCGGTCGCGCTCGGAGAACACGATCCCGCTGTGCAAGGTGGGGTTTCTTGAACGTCCGGAGCGGATCGTGCTGCTGATCATCGGCGCGTTGTTCGAGCGGATGGCGCCGGTGCTGTGGGTTATCGCGGTGCTCGGCAACCTCACAGTGATTCACCGCATGGTCTACACGTGGGAAGAGACGCGGAAGTTTGAGGGCAAGCAGCGGTCCACTGCCGCCGGCTAGCCTTCCAGGATCACAAACGCCATCCCGTACTGCGCCGTGTGTGTGAGCGAGAGCGAGATGGACTTCACGCCCATGCGCGCCGCCACCTGTTCCGCGATGCCGTGGAGAGTTAGCGTAGGGCGGCCGGAGGCGAGGTTGGTGACCTCGAAATCGTGCCAGCGAATCCCGCCGCGCCAGCCGGTTCCAATGGCTTTCATCCCCGCTTCTTTGGCGGCGAAGCGAGCGGCGTAGCGCTCGTAGCGGTTTGCTTTCCGCTCGACGTAGGCCCGTTCGCGCGGCGTATAGACGCGTTCGATGAACCTGTCGCCGAACCGCTCAATCGAGTTCTTGATGCGCTCCACCTCGGCGAGGTCGATGCCATTGCCGAGGATCAAAGGTGCGCTCCCGTGGCGGCAACCGTGACCTGCCCGTACTTGACGCCCTTTGTGGCGATCAGCGCGTTGGCGACGCGCCGCACCTGGGCGGACTTGCCGCGCAGCACCAGCACCTCCAGGCAATTGTCGTGGTCGAGGTGAATGTGCAGCGTGGAATGGACCGCATGGAACGCCGCGTGCTGCATCTCGGTCAGCTTTTCGCTGAGCAGCCGCGTGTGATGGTCGTATACCATGCTCACCACCGCTATGACCGGCGCTTCGGGGTCTTCGGCCGCTTGACGGGCCAATTGGTCGCGGATCAGGTCGCGGAACGCCTCGGACCGGTTCTCATACCCGCGCTCGGCGATGAACTTGTCAAAACGGTCCAGCAGTCCGGAGTCGATGGCGACGCCTATGCGGCTCAATTCACTCATGAGGAACACTGACAGGTTAGCTCACTTGAAAGGCCCGTCAGACCCAGCGGCGGGAGTTCGCACGGCAGATCGTTTAGCAAAACTAAACGAGGCCTTCAAATATCCGGGTTTGACGCAATCTCGCGGCGGGCATAGGATTCAAGGCAAGAGGTAAGAGTCTTCGCGCCTGAACAGCGCCCCTTAGCACTTGAGCCGAAACGGAAGTTTGGAAGGAAGTGTCATGAGACGTGTTCTTTTAATTACAGGATCATTGCTCCTCGTCCTGAGTCTGACCGGGTGGTCGCAGGACGCCAGGGGCACGATCGTTGGCCGGGTCACCGACGCCACTGGCGCCGTCGTGCCCAACGCGCCGGTTCTCGTCACCAACGAAGCGATGGGAACCCGCACCGCGCTGACCACCAACTCGGAAGGTCTGTACCTGGCGCCTCTTCTGCAGCCCGGACTGTACTCGATTGAAGTCTCGGTGTCCGGGTTCAAGAAGGCCGTTCGCAACGGAGTCGAGGTTCGTGTCGGCGACCGCCTGGACATCAGTTTCGCTCTCGAGGTCGGCGCCGCCGACCAGCAGGTGACCGTAACCGCCGAGGCGCCGCTGCTCAACTCCGAATCGGCTTCGCTTGGCACCGTGGTGGACTCCAAACGTGTTGCATCCCTTCCGTTGTCCTACGGGAACCCGTTCCTGCTCATCGGTCTGACCGCGGGTGTGACATTCAACGGCAGCGTCCGGCTGGACCGGCCGTTTGAACCAACGCACATCGTCAACTACTCGATGGGCGGCACACGCGGAAACCTGAACGACATCACCATAGACGGCGCGCCCACCACCGCGACGGCGAACGCCAACGAGGTGACGGCCTCCTACGTGCCGCCCACCGACATTGTGCAGGAATTCAAGGTGCAGACCGCCACCTTCGACGCGCAGTTCGGCCAGACGCAAGGCGGAGTCAGCAATTTCAGCATCAAGTCGGGGACCAACCAGTTCCACGGAACGGCGGGCTATTCGTTCTACCGCTCCAACATGCTGGCCAACGATTTCTTCAACAACAAGGCTGGACGGCCAATTCCGGACTTCCAGTTCAACCGCTGGGGCGGGTCGCTGAGCGGCCCCGTCGTCTTGCCCAAGATCTATGACGGCCACAACAAGACCTTCTTCCTTGTGGGCTACGAGGGCATTCACGATTCCCGTCCCAGGCATGACGACACCACCAACACGGTGCCAACCGCGGCCATGCACAACGGCGACTTCTCGGCGTTGCTGGCATCCGGCTCCGCCTATACGATTTACGACCCGGCGACGCGAGTGAGGCTGGCAAACGGACGCTATCAGCAGACGCCATTTGCGGGCAATATCATCCCCAGCGCGCGATTCAGTCCTGTGGGAGTGGGCATCCTGTCCTACTACCCGACCACCCCCAAGACGCCGGGAGACGCGGTGGGCCGGAACAATTATCAGGACGCCAGCACAGCCGAAAAGGCGAAGTACTGGAATGGGACGTTCCGCATTGACCAGAATCTGGGCGACCGCCAGCGCTTCTTCGTGCGCGCCAGCGCGTACCGCCGTGACAGCACCTACAACGACTACTTCCAGAATGCCTTCACGGGAAGTCAATTCCTGTTCGACTCCAAGGCGGCTGTCTTTGACCACGTGGCGACGCTGACGCCAACACTCATGTTGAACTCCCGCTACAGCTACAACCGGTTTATCCGCGGCTCGGACGGTTCGGTGGACGGCATGGGCTTCGACGTGACTTCTTTGGGATTCTCGCAGCAGTATGCGGGCCAGATTCCGGAGGAGATTGCGCGTTTCCCGCGCGTCAACCTGACGGGTTACATCAGCAACGGGTTTACAGGAGAGAACCGTCCAGTCAACAACCACACGGTTTCTTCGACGTTGACCAAGATGCTCGGCAAGCAGTCCATCAAGACCGGTTTCGAATTCCGCATTTACCAGGAAGCCGACCGCTTCTTTTCGAATGCGCAGACCGGACAGTATACCTTCGACTCCACTTGGACCCGGGGCCCGCTGGATAATTCGGCGACATCGCCGAGCAGCATCGGGCAGTCGGTTGCCGCACTGCTGCTGGGATTACCCGGAACGGGGAGTATTGCCCGTTCGGCCGACTACATCGAGCAGTCGGAATCCTGGGGCTTCTTCGTGCAGGACGACTACAAGATTCATCCCAAGCTGACGCTGAATCTTGGTTTACGTTATGAGTTCGAGACGCCGTTGCACGAACGGTATAACCGGTCGGCGCTCGACTTCGACACCCAACACACGCAGGAGATTTCTCCGGCGGCGCAAGCAGCGTACACGGCGATTTACCCGGCCATCCCCGGCGGGTTCCCCGAACTTCCTCCCAGCGCGTTCGCGCTGCGGGGCGGGATGACGTTTGCCGGCGTGAACGGCAACGGCGGCGGTCTCTACAAGACGCCGAAGAATGTTTTTCTGCCGCGCGTGGGCCTTGCCTGGCAGGTGACCCCCAAGACAGTCGTCCGCTCCGGATTCGGCATGTTTGCGGGATTCCTCGGTGAGCGGAGGGGCGACGTGATTCAGAACGGCTTCAGCCAGAACACCAACATGGTGCTGACTCGCGACAACGGCTTGACTTGGGCAACCACGCTTGCCAATCCGTTCCCCAACGGCGTGACCGAACCTCGCGGCAATGCGGATGGGTACAAGACTTTTCTCGGGCAGGGCTTCAACTTCTTTAACCAGCAGCCCAAGATTCCGATGACCATGCGCTGGGAGTTGAGCGTTCAGCGGGAAATCGCCGGCTACTCGCTCGAGGCCAGCTACATTGGTTCGAAGACCAATCACACCGAAGTCACGCGGAACCTCAATGCTCTCCCGTTCCAGTACTGGTCCCAGAAGCGGACACGCGACGACGCCAACAACAACTACTTGAGCGCGAATATCCAGAACCCCATGTACGGGTTGGTACCCGGCAATACGCAAGGCACTTACACGAGCACGACGATTTCGCGCCAGACACTGCTGTCGCCGTATGCGGCATTTGGTTCCAACGCCATCAATGGCACCGACAACACGGGTTTCTCGTGGTATCACGGCCTGCAGTTCACCGCGCAGAAGCGGTTCTCGAAGGGCTACACAGTGATGGGAAGCTACACGTTTTCGAAATGGATGCAGGCGGTCAACCTCCTGAACCCGGTCGACGCGCTGCCGGTTCACGAGATCTCCGACGCCGACGCACCCCATCGCATCAACATCAGCGGAATTTGGGAACTCCCGTTTGGCCGGGGCAAAGCGTTCCTTTCCAACTCCCACGGCTTGGTGTCACGCGTGGCCGGCGGGTGGCAAGTTTCCGGGATTTGGAGCTTGCAGAGTGGATTCCCGCTCCAGTTCGGCAACGCCATCTACTATGGCGATCCGAAAGACATTCTGCTGCCTCTCGATCAGCGGACCCCCGAACACTGGTTCAACGTTGCGGGGTTTGAAACCGCGGCAGCCAAGCAGTTGCTCAGCAATCAGCTTCGCTGGTGGCCGTTCCGCTTCGCGCAGATCCGGCGCCAGCGCCAGAACAACGTCGATCTGGCTTTGATCAAGGACACGCTGATTAAGGAAGGCATGAACGTCCAGTTCAGGGCCGAAGCTTTGAACGCATTCAACCATCCCTACTTTCCGTCTCCGAACATGACAGTGACGACGGCGCAGTCCGCCAATGCTACCGGATTCGGTCAGATTAGCGCGTCGACGCAGGATAACTACGCGCGCCGCTTGCAGCTAAGCGTTCGTTTCATCTTCTGACACGCGCCCGGTTTCTGGTGTGCGGCGGCGCGGAAAGTTCTCTGCCCGCGCCGCCGTGGGAACCCGGTCCAGACGCTTGGCGTCTGAGAATCCATGAAGCAGATCGTGATGGCATTTTACGCCTACTGGAGCATGGTGGCGGCCGAACCCGCTCTGACGTTGTACAACCAGAACTTCGCTGTGGTCCGGGAGATCATTCCATTGAACCTCCAGCGTGGCGTAAATCACGTGCGGTTTAGTGAGGCAACCTCACAACTCGAACCGGAGTCGGTCATCCTGCGTGACTCGGCCGGGAAGGTGCAGCTCAGGATTCTGGAGCAAAGCTACCGCGGAGACCCGGTTTCGCTCGATTCGCTGCTGCGGATGAACGAAGGCAACGAAATCGAGTTCCTGGTGGAGCGGCAGGGCCGCCAGGAGATGGTCAAGGGGAAGATCATTCGGGCTGCTGCCACGCCCACCGTGCCGGGTCCCTATTTTCAGTCTGCCGGCGTCATGCTTGCCGGATCGCAGCCGATCATCGAGATTGACGGAAAGCTGCGCTTTCAACTGCCGGGCGTGCCCGTATTTCCCGGGCTGGGAACCGGAACCGTCCTGAAGCCCACGCTCGACTGGCTCATCGAGTCGGACACCGCGGGCGCCATCCAGGCGCAACTGGCCTATGTTTCAACCGGGTTCACCTGGGAAGCCGACTACAACCTGATCGCGCGGGAGTCGGGCGATGCTCTCGATGTCGCCGGCTGGGTGACTATGACCAACCAGAGCGGGCGGACGTTTGAGAACGCGTCTCTCGGGCTGATGGCGGGGGATGTGGCCAAGCTTGCACCTCGCGCCGGCATGTTGCGCGTGAACGCCGGGGTTGTGGGTGGTGTCGCCGGGGGATTATCGGGAAATGCGCCGCAGGTGACCGAAAGGACGTTCGACGAGTATCACCTGTACACGCTCGCGCGGAACACAACGCTCCGTGACCGGGAGACCAAGCAGGTGGAGTTTCTGCGGGCGTCCAATATCCCTTCCAAACCGGTCTACGTGTACGACGGATTAAAGATCGACCGGCAGCGGTTCCAGTATGCGCCAATGGAAGCGATCCGGCAGGACGCCTCCTACGGTACGCAGTCCAACACCAAGGTGTGGGTCATGCGCGAATTTGTGAACGATAAGGCCAGCCATCTCGGGATGCCGCTTCCGAAAGGCCGCGTCCGATTCTACCGGGCCAATGGTGGACGCCTGGAGTTTACCGGCGAGGATGTGATCGAGCACACTCCCGCGGGCGAAACACTGCGGGTCTTTACGGGCGCCGCTTTCGACTTGACCGGAGAGCGCAAGCGCGTCAGCTTTCGCATCGACCATGCCCGTTCCCAGGCCGAGGAATCCTTCGAGATCAGGGTCCGCAACCGCAAGACCCAGCCAGTCGAAATCAGGGTCGTGGAACACTTGTATCGCTGGACCAGTTGGGAGGTTGTCACCTCCTCGGCTCCAATGCTTAAGACCGACGCGCAGACGGGCGAGTTCCGTGCCGGTTTGAATCCCGGTGAGGAGAAGACCATCACCTACACCGTGCGTTACTCGTGGTGATGAGAATCCCGGTGAATTCCTTCAGGTCCGGTCGAGATTGGTGAAGATGTCGGCGATGTTGGTGCGGACGGAGTCGGCCAGCATCGATTCCGGAGTGGTTCCCGGAGCGACAAAAAAGCCCTGGCGCTGCGAGGCGCCGAGGCTGGCGCCGTAACCGTCTCTCAGGCTCTTGAGCTTGTCCGGAGTGAGTTGGCGCTGGAGGTCACTGACGGACTTGCCGGCGCGCTTGCCGTTCTCCACTTCCCAGTTCAGTTCTTCGATGTAATCGCGCATTCGATACAGCCGCTCGCGCTTTTCAATTGCGCCGTGCCCACCCAGGATGTGATCGAACTCGAACTCTGAGAGGGCAATCAACGTGGAGGGCCATTCCCTGGGGTAGCCGTCCCCGAGATAGGGTGTCCATCCGTGAAGCAGGTCGCCGCCGGCGATGGCGCGCTTTTCCGGGCACCACACGACAACGTCGCCCGCCGTGTGGCCGCGGCCCCGGAACGCGAGGTGCAGCGTGTGCGCCTTGTCGTGAATCACCAGGTCGCGCGTAAGGGTTATGTCCGGCAGGTCTGGCCGGTAGTCCTTCATCTCGCTCAGGAAGGATTGCTGGCCGGCGACCCACTGCTGGTAATACTGCTTGTCCTCCGGGGTCTTGGCGGCTGCCAGTTTCCGCTTGTTTTCCTCGAGCGATGTGGCCGTCGACTCAAGGGATTGACGCATGCGGACGCCGGCCTCCTGCTGAAGAAGGCGGCGGGTGGCCTCGCTGGCGATCACGTCCGCATCGGGCGCCAGTTTGCGATAACCCCCGTTACCCTGCGCGTGATCCCAATGAAAGTGGCTGTTCACCACGTAGCGGACGGGCTTGGGGCTGATCTCCTTCCGAATCTGGGCCACAAGCGCGGCGACCGCCGAGGGTTTGGAGTGAGTATCGACGACGAGGAGGCCGGTCGAGTTCTCAAAGATGGCGGCGTTGCAGTTGAGCAGCGGCACAGGCCGGGCCTGCGCAAGATACACGCCTTCGGCGGCCTTGTGAATGTCAAAGAGGCGGGGTTGCGGCCCAGCCGATTGGGCCCGCGCGGCCGTGGCGCGAAAGATGGCCTGTTCGATCAGGGCAGCCGATGTCCAGGAACCCCCCAGGGTGCTGCGAAGAAATCCGCGGCGGGTGAAGCGGCGCATGGGAGGTATGGTAACAGGCTCCGGACGTCCAGCCTACAGGAACTCGACGTTCAGCTCCTCGTGCACGATCTCCAGGCTTTCGATGGCTATATCGTTGCCCTTGGCGCGCAGCGAGGGGCCCTCCCATTTTCGGGGCCACGCATTCCGCAAAGTGAAACGCGCGACCGGTTGCCGGGCTTCGTCCAACAGCATGATCACGACTTGCGACTTCACAGTTGCGCCGGTGAGCACGGTGCGCATCCACTGCCACAGCCGCGCGTCGACAATGCCGCGCTTTAGCGTGACGTTGGGAAACTTCACCACGCCGGGAATCTTCCGCGTGTAGCCTTTATCGCCTCCTTCGCGGTACTCGATGGGTTCCACTTCGGCGCTGATGCCGCACACTTCGGTAAATCCCGCCTGCGTGGAACCGTCGATTTCGACGAGGTATTGAAAATTGGAAAACGGAGGGGTGGGCATGAGATCAAAGCTCCCTTTCAAAAGTCTCCACAGTCAATTCCAGAGTTTCAGTGATCACGGCGGCCGATGATGCGTCCAGGGGCGAGATGCTGAGCGTGTTGGGCCTGGCGCCCGTGAACTTCCACTCGGCTGCCACTTTCAGGTCGGGGGCCAGCAATGACACCTTCCCGTTTCTGACGCTATCTGCGCCGCCTTTGAGAGCGGCTTTCCACCAATTCGAAAACAGCCTGTCGCCGGATAGAGGGCGGCGGAAGATGAGGGGACCATAGCGGGCTCGGCCGGCGCCTCGGGGCGCGAGCTCGATTGTGGCCGTGGGAAAGGAAACCCCGGCAAGCAACACGGCGGCTGAGCCTTCCAGTTCGACCGAAAACCGGTCCCCGGTCAGGACAGGATCTCTACGCGAGGGCATGGCACGCAGTCTAACAAAAGGCCGGAGGCGGCGGAATTGGTATAAGGTAATAGAAGCGATTTATCCAATATGAGAGTTGTGGTTTTCTTCCTCGCGCTGGCGTGTTTCGCGCAATCCCCGATCTCTCTGTTTGATGGCAAGTCGCTAAATGGCTGGCACTCGACCGGCAGGGCCCGCTGGAGTGTCGAGGACGGGGACCTGGTTGGGCGGCAAGGTCCGGCCGGGGAAGCTGGCGACATTTTTACCGATGGAATGTGGGCGGACTTCGATCTGGAACTCGAGTGGAAGATGAAGTTCCCGGGCAACAGCGGAATCTGGTTCCGGTTCGTAAGTCCGGAAGAAGCCTATCAGGCTGACATCATCGATGAGCCCAGCCACCCGAATGTCTATAGCGGCTCGCTATATTGCGCGGGAAAGATGTTTATCGCCGAAAACAAGCAGGCTTCAACGGTCGTCAAAGACGGTTGGAACCGGATGCGGATCCAGGCGCGGGGCGAGGAGATTGTGGTCTGGCAGAACGGCAAAGAGGTGATCCGGGTTCGTGACGGCACATTCGGCAAGCGCGGCAGTGTTGGTGTTCAGGTGCATGCGGGTAAAGCGTTCGACGGGATGGAGATCCGGGTCCGGAACCTTCGCCTGCGGCCGCTCAAATAGCAGAAGGAGTTGTGTGGATGAAACGGCGTGATTTTCTGAAGAGTTCCCCGGTGGTGGCGTTTCCCTACGTCGCGCAGCGCTCGGTGCTCGGGGCCAATGACAGGATCGAAGTCGGCTTTGTGGGAGTGGGAGGCAGAGCCCGCTGGTTGATTGAGCATGAGGACTTTGCGCCGGCGCGCATCGCAGCCATGGCCGACTGCAACCCGGCGAGCCTGGCGGCTGTCGCCAAGATCCGACCGGAGTCGGCGTCCTGGAAGCAATACGACTCCTACGCGCGGATGTTCGAAAAGGAAAAGCTGGACGCGGTTTTCGTGGAGACCACCACCCACGCGCGCGTCCTCATCTGTTTGCAGGCGCTCCAGGCTGGCCTGGATGTTTACGCCGAGAAGCCGCTGTCCTTGACGGTTGAAGAAGGCCAGGTGTTGACGCGCGCGGTGCGGCACTACAAGCGGATCTTGCAAACCGGCACTCAGCAACGTTCCATGCCGATCAACATCTACGCCAGCAACCTTGTGGCGAGCGGCAAAATCGGCAGGATCGAGAAGGTGATTGTGTGCAATTTCATCGGCCCGGAACGCTGGACGCCGAAGCCCGCCGAGCCCATGCCCGAGGGGTTGGATTGGGACCAGTGGTGCAACCAAACTGAATTGCGGCCGTATCGCACCGAACTGCACAAGGGGTGGGCGCGCTGGTGGGATTACGACGGTGGCGGCCTCTCCTGGGGCGTGTCCGGGTGGGGCACCCATTCGCTGGATCAGGTTCAAGCCGCATTGGGCACGTCGCTCAGCGGGCCGGTGGAGATCAAGCCGCTGGAGGCGGGTCCCACATCCAAGGTCGAATTGCGGTACGCGAGCGGCACAGTGGTCAGCCTGGAGCAGGAGATCATCAAGGATCACCAGCAATTGGGCGCGATTTTCCAGGGGACCAACGGACGCATACAGATTGTGCGCGGTGACTTCATCACGGACCGTCCGGAATTGAAGAAGCACGCGCCGGATGTCACCAAGGAAGGCCCGGGCGAGAACGTATTCCACTTGCGCAATTTCTTTGCGTGCATCAAGTCGCGGCACAAACCCAACGCGGACGTGGAAATCGGGCACCGTTCGAATTCGGTGTGCCACCTGGTCAACATGGCTCGCGATCTGGGCCGGCCGCTACGTTGGGATCCGGCGGCGGAGAAGTTCTTGAATGACGCCGAAGCGGACAAACTGCTATCGCGGCCGCGTCGCAAGGGTTACGAGTTGCCGAAAGTAGGGTAATTCCAACAGACAGCCGTCTGCGTGACGGACCTATTGCTGGCCGGCAGGCGGCTTGACCTGTGACGGCGGTTTTGGCTGTTCCTGTTGCCGCGGCTGCGGGACGCGGCGAGGGCGCGCGGGCTTGGCGCTGACCAGTTCCCTGTAGACGGCGATGACGCGGTCCTTTTGGGCCGGGTCCACAATCAGGTAGCGGTGTCTGCCTCCGGTCGTGGGAGTGAAGACGGTCCGGCCATCGTCCTGGACCGCCACGGCGCCGGGCGCTGAGAGCTTGAAGTAGTTCTCCTGGGGACGGACCGCGTAGAGAGCCGCGGTCAGGTCCCACGATGGGGTGTCGTACGGCATGCTCTGGTAGGCGCGGTAGGCATCTACGACCGGATGGAATTCCGCCCACGTGAAGTCCTTTTCAATGCAGGCGCCGGGGAAAAGAATGGCGTTGCCGGTTTCAGCGCCGGAGACCACAACGGGCGTAGGCCACTCGGCGAAAACCTTCTTCGCGGCGGGGATATCGGTCTTGATATTGTACTCAGGCTCGGCGGAGGCCGGATACGATCCACCCATCATGACCAGGTAGCGGACCTTGCGCTCGATCAGTTCCTTGGCGCCGCGCAGGTCCAGCAACTTATGTAAGTTGGTGGCAGGTCCGATGCAGACGGCAATGGCGTTCTGGTCGTGCTGCGCCGTAAGCGCATTCCGCAACATGGCGTGCGGCTCGGCGGTGTCGTTCAGCGAGTGAATCGCGCTCGCGTAAGCAGGGCCGCCCTGGCCATCCCGGCGGTCGAGCACGGCTTTGATTATCGGCGTGTCCGGCGCCGCGGGAGACGGACTGGCAAGACCGATGGGGAGCAGACGGCTGCCGGCGCCCGTATAAAACCGGGTGACCGAATCGGCAAAAACCGCGGCCTTAAGGTTCGGGTAACTCACGGCGATGGCCACGAGACGGGATTCGCCGGTGCCTTCCAACCCGAACAGCATCGCCAGCGCCAGAACGTCGTCGATGGAGGTCCCCATATCGGTATCGAGCAGGGTCGCGGGCGCGGGCTTGGCTGGGACTGTGGCGGACTGCATCCGGGACTACGCCAGGTCGAGGCCTTGCAGCCGTCCCGTCGAGTCGCCGAAGTCCTCGACATTAACACCCATGCGGTCCATCATGGTGAGGAAGAGATTGGACATCGGAGTCTCGCGCCGGTAGACGCGCCGGTAGCCGCCGCGGATGAAATTCCCTCCGCGGCCGGCAATCAAAGTGGGCAGATCTTCGTGGCTGTGGCGGTTGCCATCGGCCAGTCCCGCGCCGTAGACAATCATCGAATTGTCGAGGATGCTGCCGTCGCCCTCCTGAATGGACTTCAGCTTTCCAACCCATTCAGCGAATTGCTGGACGTGATACGAATTGATGCGGGCGACCTTGTCCATGGTCGCGACGTCGTTGCGGTGATGGGTGAGCGGATGGTGGCCATCGGCGATGCCGATTTCGCGGTAGGCCCTCGATGTGCCTTCGCGCGTGACCAGGAATGTCAGCACGCGCGTCTGATCAGCTTGAAACGCCACCGTAATCATGCTGGTCATCAGCTTGAAATGCTCGGCGAAATCGGCCGGGACGCCGTAGGGCTTTTCCATTCCCGGATCGATCTGGGCGTTGTCCTGTTCGGCGCGTTCGAGCTGGCGCTCGATTTCGCGGATGGAGGTCAGGTACTCGTCCAGTTTGCGGCGGTCGGTCGGGCCGAGGTTGGCCTGAAGCTTTTGAGTATCGCTAATGACGTAGTCGAGGATGCCGCGGCGAAACTTCGCCTGGCGGTGCTTCGCTTCTGGGCTCATCGGAACGCCTTTTCCGAAGAGGCGCTCAAACAAGGCGCGTGGATCGAGAACCGGCGGCAGGGGCTGCGTTTCGCTGCGCCACGCGAGATTGTTTGTGTAGGCGCACGAATATCCCGAATCACAGTCACCCGCCTGGCGGGCGTCCTCCAGCCCTACTTCAAGTGACGGGAAACGGGTTGCCCCGCCAATTCGGTTCGCGACAATCTGGTCGCACGAGATTCCGTTCTTGATGTCGGCAAACGTCTTCCTGGGGTGTACGCCCGTCAGGTAGGAGGCGCAGCAACGCCCATGATCGCCCGGACCGTCAAGCAGCGCACGGCCATTGTTGTGGGTCAGGTTGCCCAAAAGAGTGATGTCCTGCCTGTACGGCTCGAGGGGCTTCAGAATGGGAGGCAACTCGCGCAGCGGACCTTCGTAGGACGGATTCCAGTTGCGCATATCCATGCCGTTCGGCACATAGACGAACGCCATGCGAACCGGTGGTTTGCCGGCGGACGACGCCAATGCCGGAACCATGGAATCAAGGAAGGGCAGGGCAATGGAAGTTCCGGCTCCGCGCAGAAAGGTTCGGCGGGGAAGCGCTTTTCGCGTGATCATCGCTGGGCAATCTCCTTAGCCGGTCTTGTGGACGGTTGCAGCATAGCCGCCTCGCCACGCCTGGATTGGAATGGCAGACTCCGCACGATCTCGAATATCAAGGTCTGTAAATGATAGCCAGAACCGGACATCTTCCGGTCAATGTCATCGACGGTTCTTCTATCGTATCTCTCCAGACCGCGGCCGAGAGCATAGGTGAGCATTTTTTCGGTCAGACAATGAGAGAAGTCCGGCAAGTCGTCTTTGAGGATGGCTCGCATTCCGGCCGGTGTGGAGAACGACTTGCCATTCGGAAACGTTCCGGACACGTCGACCGGGAACTTGCCGTCCATGGTCCGCCACTTGCCGGTGGCGTCGTAATTCTCCAGACCGAAACCCAGGACGTCCATGCGGCTGTGACAGGACGCGCACATCGGGTTGGAGCGGTGCTTTTCCATCTGCTGGCGCAGCGAGCCCTGGTTGCCAACGGCTTCCTCATCGAGCGCCGGGGTATCGGGGGGAGGCGCCGGCGGTGGCGCGCCCAGAATGTTCTGAAGCACGTATTTGCCCCGGATGACTGGCGAAGTCCGGGTAGGGTAACTGGACACGGTGAGCACCGCGGCCTGGCCAAGAATTCCTCCGCGCTGCCCGGTGGCCAATGCCACGCGCCGGAACTCGGGACCGGTGACACCCTCGATGCCATAGTGGCGCGCGAGGCGCTCATTCAAGAAAGTGAACCGGGAATCGAGAAAATCCGCGAGCGGCAGGTTCTCGCGCAGCACCGCTTCAAAGAACATGCTTGTCTCGGTCTTCATCGCGTCCCGCAAGCCGGAGTCCCATTCCGGGAACTTCTGGGGATCAGGTTTGACGGAATCGAGGTTCCGCGTTTCGAGCCACTGGCCCGCGAAATTGCCGGCCAGCGCGCTCGACCGGGGGTCGGCCAGCATCCGCTTGACCTGGGCGTCGAGGACTGAGGGAACCTTCAGCTTGCCGGCGCCGGCAAGGTCGAAGAGTTCATCATCCGGCATCGAACTCCACAGGAAGTAGCTCAGACGCGAAGCCAGTTCGAAATCGTTGATCCGGTGCGCGCGGCTCGCGTCGGCTGGGTCCGGGTCGCGCTCAATCCGGAAGAGGAAGTTGGGCGACACCAGCATTGCCTGCAGCGCAAGTTGCAGTCCTTGTTCCACGGTTTGTCCTTCGGCTTGAGCCAGAGCGACGAACCGGTTCAGCGCGGCGACTTCGGCTCGCGTCACCGGACGCCTGTAGGCGCGCCGCGCGAGCCTGGTGAGGATCCTGTCAACGCATGACTGGCCAGCACGGGGGTCGCAAACGAGGATCTTCCCGCGGCTCGCGGGTTCGGCCTTGGGGCGGTAGGGGCCGATGAAGACAATCGAATTGAAATACTTGTTCTTCTTGCTGCTGTAGGCGTCTTTGGCGGTCAGGCCTTTGACGAAATCGTCGTTCAGGAAACCGGCGCGGAAGGTGTGCTCACCCTCCGGCAGAAACAGGCGCATTTCCTCTTCCGAGTAGGGCTCGAAATACATCAGCTTGGAGGGCTGGGTCTCGACCGGCATGGAATGGAGAAGCTTCCCGTCCATCCATAGGGCGAGCGTGACGGGGCGCCCATCCGGAGCGCGTTCGCCGGGGAGGCCGAAGCGGACGATGTACTCGCCATCCCACTCCACGCGGTGGACGGCTTCCACAGTGGAGAAATCCAGCCGCGCGAGACGCTTGTCCCGCGTGCGATACTGCGCCTCGACCGGCTTGGGAAGCGGGTCGAGGGCGAACGCGCGGGAGGCTATGCGTTCGGCCGCGGCCATGTACTTTTCCATCAGCACCGGCGAGATGGTAAGCACGTCACCGATGTTGTCGAAACCGTAGCCGGAGTCATCGGCCGGAAAATCGTGCGTGGCGCGGAAATCAATCTCCAGCAGGTCTCGAATGGTGTTGGAGTATTCGTTCCGGTTGAGACGGCGGGCTGTGACGCGGCCGGGATCCGGTTTCATGGCCCGGTCGGCGCGGTCAAACTCGCTCTTGACAAACGTGGTGAGCGACTCGATCTGGCTGGCCGGAAGCCGTGGGATTCCGCGCGGGGGCATTTCGCCCGAACGAACCTTCCTGACGATCTTTTCCCAGATGTCGCGGGATTCGAGGATCGAAGCCGGAGTCGCGAGAGCCACGACATTCAAGCCGCCCGAGGACATGCGGGCGTTGTGACACGGCGCGCAACTCCTGGTGAGCACGGGTTTGACCGTGGCGTCGAAGCCGGCCGTAACTGTTCCGGCGGGCGGCGTCTGCGCCATCAACGCGCACATCGACAAACTGATCGCTGCGTATCGATACAATTACCGTTTATGCGCAGCCCTTAGAAATTCAGGCTGCCCCTCTTAGCAAATGTTACTCCAGGTTGACCGATCTCGCATTCAGCCGTGGCTGTTGGTGGCGCTGCTCTGGGTGGTGGCGACCCTCAATTACCTGGACCGGCAGGTGATCTTTTCGCTGTTTCCTCTGCTGGAGAAGGATCTGCATGCGACGGCCGCACAACTGGGTTTGACGAGCACCGTGTTCCTGTGGGTTTACGGCCTGCTGAGCCCGTTTGCCGGATATCTGGCGGACCGCTTTGGAAGAGTCCGGATCATCGTCGCGAGCCTGCTGGTATGGAGCGCGGTCACGTGGCTCACGGGCCATGCCAGAAATATGACGGAACTGCTGGCAGCCAGGGCGCTGATGGGGATTAGCGAGGCCTGCTACCTTCCCGCGGCGCTGGCGCTCATCGCCGAAAAGCACAGCGAACGGTCGCGCTCCCTGGCCACCGGGCTTCATCAGAGCGGGCTGTACACGGGGATCGTGCTCGGGGGCGCTCTTGGAGGTTGGGTGGGGCAGACATATGGGTGGCGGCCGATTTTCGGCGTGTTGGGCGGCGTTGGTGTTGCGTACGCCGTGGTTCTTGCTTTGGCGCTGCGCGGCGCCGAAGCCCCGGTCGTGGCCGAGCGCCAGGCCTTCACCGCCGCTTTTCGCGAACTCATGAAGACCCGGGGCGTGCCCGCCGTGGTTGCCGCCTTTGCTCTCTTCTCCGTTGCCGGCTGGATCGTCTACACGTGGCTGCCCGCGTACTTGTACGAGCGGTTCGGCATGACGCTGGCCGCCGCGGGATTCTCCGCAACGTTCTACATCCAGGCGGCGAGCTACATCGGGGTGGTGATTGGCGGGATCCTGGCCGACCGGTGGAGCCAGTCGAATCCCCGCGCCCGTCTCCTGACTCAGGCGGCGGGGTTGGCGGTGGGCGCGCCCTTCCTTTTCATGGTGGGTCTGGCCGCGTCGCAGCCCCTGCTGGTGTTCGCCCTGATTGCCTATGGCCTCGGACGCGGATTTTACGATGCCAACACGATGCCGGTGTTGAGCCAGCTTGCCGAACCTCACCTGCGGGCCACGGGATACGGAGTCATGAACCTGGCGGCATGCCTCATGGGAGGCATCGGCGCCGCCGCCGCCGGATGGCTCAAGAGCGAAGTTGGACTGTCGGCGGCGTTCGAGACTTCAGCGGTTTGCCTGGCCGCCGGTGCGTGGCTGCTGTGGCGGCTGCGCCTCCGAGCCTGAGCAGTCAGGTCAGGCCACGACGTAAGGCTTGCGGTATTCCCGGGTGAGCAGTTTGTTGGCTTCCGGGTCTTTCACAAATTGCTTTGCCGAGTCATCCCACTCCAGGCGCCGGCCGACGCGGTAGCTGATGTTGGCAAAGTGGCACAGCGCCGCCGACAGCACTCCGATTTCGACATCGGCGTGCAATTCGGAATAGTTGCGGGTACGGCACGCCGACAAGAAATTTTCCATGTGCAGCCGGGTGCTGTCCGGGCCACGCGGCGCCTTTTCGTCCATAGCGAGTTCGTTGGACTCGCCCTTGTAGACTTGAAAGCCGCCTCCATCCACCCACATCCAGCCTTCGGAGCCGAGAATCAGGTCGCCGACGGCATTGCCGCCCTTGACGGGTTGTCCGGCTTCCGGACCGGTCAGGAGTCCGCGAACTTCGAAGACGATTTCGGCGTCGCCATAGCTGAAGGTGGCGAGCTGTGTGTTCGGGGTCTCCTGGTCGTCGTCATAGATGTACTTGCCGCCGGTTGAAGTGACGTACTTGGGTAATCCGATATTGTTGAGCGCCCAGCGTGCAATGTCCATTTCGTGTACACCCTGGTTACCGATGTCGCCGTTGCCGGTGTCCCAGAACCAGTGCCAGTTATAGCGGAAACGGTTCATGGTGAAGGGTCGCATGGGGGCGGGACCGAGGAACAGGTCCCAGTTGATGCCCGCCGGCACGGGTTCGGCGGGCGTCTTACCGATCGATTTCCGGCGCTTGAAGCACAGTCCTTTGGCCATGTAGACTTTGCCGATGGCGCCTTCGCGCAACAGTTGCATGGCGCGGATCTTGTGCGGCGCAGTACGCCCCTGTGAGCCGATTTGCACCATGCGCTTGTTTTGGCGCGCGGTTTCGACCATCTTGAAGCCCTCGAAGACATTGTGAGAGGCCGGCTTTTCACAGTACACATCTTTTCCGGCCTTACAGGCCCAGATGGTCCCGAGCGAGTGCCAGTGGTTGGGCGTAGCCATCGACACCGCGGCGACATTCTTGTCCGCGAACAGGTCCCGCATGTCGCCGTACTCGGAAGCCTTCGGCTTGGCGGCCTGGCTCAGGCGGCTCTGCGCGCGTTCCCGCGCAGCTTGGTTCACATCGCAGAGCGCGACGATGTCGCAGTCGGTGATGTGGGAGTAGTTGTTGAGGTGCGCCGTACCTCGTCCGCCCAGCCCGATGATGCCAACGGGGATGCGATCGTTGGCGCCCCAGACCCGTGTCGCGGAGGCAGCCAGCGCCGCTCCCTGGAAAAAATGCCTGCGTGTGAAATTGCTCATGGTTCCTAGCCCTGCGAAAAGAAGCCTAACAGAGTCGGACCGGGGAACGCGCGGCCCTCCAAGCTGGAACCGTGCGATTCAGCCCCTTCAGATTGGTGGCGCTGGGATGGGGCCGCCAAGTTACACCGCCCCGGATCAAAGCCGCCACATTGTCGCTACACGTCGCACAAAGTCAATGCGGCATCGAGCGAGGTGAGCGGGTCCTTGAGCGGCGAATATTCGTGGCAGAAGTAACCCTGGAAGCCCAGGTCGACGATGGCTTGCGCGATGGGACGATATTGCAACTCCTGAGTCTCATCCAATTCGTGGCGTCCAGGGTTTCCGGCGGTGTGGAAGTGGGCGAAGTACTGAATGTTGCTCCGGATGGTCCGGATGATGTCTCCGTCCATGATCTGCATGTGGTAGATGTCGTACAGCAGTTTGAAGCGCGGGGAGTTGACGCGCCTGCAAAGTTCCACGCCCCAGACGGCGTGATCGCATTGGTAGTCCTTGTGGTCCACTTTGCTATTCAGCAGTTCCATGCAAATGGTGACGCCCTTTTCCTCCGCCAGCGGAGTCACCTGTTTGAGCAGGATCACGCTGTTTTCCCAGGCTTCTTCGTCACCCATTCCAGCCCGGTTGCCAGAGAACGTGATGACGTTGGGGCAACCGGCGGCGCCGGCGCGCGGAATGTTCTCCTTGAACTGCTCCAGCATTTTGGCGTGGTTCTCTTTGCGATTGGAACCGACCGGGATGGTTCCGGCGCCGGGCACCATGCTGGGGACAAGCCCATATTTCCTGACTGTGGGCCAGTCGTTTGGACCGACCAGATCGAAGCTGACCGCGCCGAGACGCGCCGCTTCGCGCGCCATGTCTTCCAGCGCTTTGCCGCGCCCGAAGCAACCGCGCGTGACGCCTTGCTTCAAACGGCCCTTGCGGGCAACCTTTTGCATCTCCTGAGCCTGTGTAGCGGCGGCCGCGGCGCCGGCGAGTGGCAGAAACGTCCTTCTTGTCATAATAGAAGCCTCGGCCAACATCCTATCAATCCACCTTGCCGGGTTTCCAGCGATGATTACCTATTCTGTCGGGCGTTCCATAACTGCTGAACAATACGTCGAGCTTCTGAATTCGTGCACCCTCGGTGCGCGCCGCCCGGTGGACGATACCGGCCGGGTCCGCCTCATGCTCGAACATGCCAACCTGCTGGTCACGGCGTGGGATGGGGAATTGCTGGTTGGCGCATCGCGCTGCCTGTCAGACTATTCCTACGTCACCTACTGCTCTGACTTGGCCGTAAGGGAGTCGCACCAATCGCAGGGAATCGGACGTGAGCTGTTGAAGCGGACCCTCGAAACCGGTGGTTGCACGGTCGTGCTGTTGTCGGCGCCTCAGGCAGTTGAGTACTACCCGCACATCGGTTTCCAGCAACATCCGTCGGCTTGGACGGTCCGGCCCGGGCAACTGTAGTTTCGATGGGCTTTGCACTCTGGATTCAGGGGGATGTGGCGGTCGCCCAGGGAACCCACGAGTACCGTCCGATGGGCTCGGCCATCATTAGCGCGCAAACCCGCTTCACTCCGCGCGACTTTAACCGGCGGCGCAAAGGACCGTCTCGCTTTGACCCGAGCTTTGCAGGGTTCTTTGCCTCGCTAGGGCAGGTGAACGATTACGTGGAGATCCGCCGGTCGAAGAAAATCCGGTCACAACGTGAGAAAAAAATCCTCAATCTACCGCTAACGTCATCAATCCCCCCGTTTTAAGATTCTTCTACAAAAGGCGTAGCTGGAATCGATGATCCGTTTTTCAAAATTCGGCCTGTATAATCGGGCAGCGTTCTTCCCTCATCCATTCCATTGACATTTTTGGGAGGTTTGACATGACTGAGACTAACGGTCTCATGGACAAGCTTCCTGTGTGCCTGGAGTCGATTCCGGCGTCGGAGAGGGCGGCCGTAGATGCCGTCCACAAATCCTGCTTCCTGGCCGCTGTGCCGAAGAACTTGAGCGAGGTTCCCGGAGAAGTCTCAGCGGCCACGGAAGTTTTTCAAAGCGATTTCATCCAACGGCTTCGAGAGGGATATGACCCTGAAGCGTCCGCGGCGGGCGATGAGCCGGCGGAAAGCGTTCAGGTACGCGGAAGATTAGGCTTTGATGTTCACTGGCTGCGAGAGATCGTGCCGGGAAAGTTAGACGGTGTGGCGGGACTCCGGATTCTGGCCGAGGAGCCTTTTGATGCCTGGGTCGAGACCCGTCCAAGCGCGGCGGGCAGGGGCGCCTGGGTTGTGCTGCCTCCCGCAAATTGCGAGAAGGCGAGTCCCTTGCTTATGGCGCTTATGGGCATACACCCGCTGGAGTGGGTGTGGTCCCTCTGGACGGAGATTGGCGGTCCGGCGTGGAAGTCGCTGGCGGGCGAAGCCAATGTCCGTACCGCGGATTTGGAAGAATTTCCGCGGGTTTGGGCGGCGCTGGGAACGGCGGCGCGGGCCAGGTTGTGGCATGCGGCCGGGGATGCCCGGAGGCTGGAAGTTTTCGCGGCGGCCTTGGAGGAAGAAGTAAAGCAGACGCCGGTCACACATTCGTCGGTGGCCCGTGATTCGTTGCGGATCTTGACGGCGCCCAACTTGCGGCGGCTGTTTCTGTATGTCCGGGGCGTTGGCGCCCAACAGTTCGATTCCCTGCGAGTCGGCCGGGCATTGACGAACTGGGACGAGTACGTAAAGTTGCATCCGTGGATCCGGCGCAGACTGTCGGGTCTGCTGAATGCGTGCGGCACGGATTTGTGGCCCGCCGTGCAACAGCGGGGACAACTGGCGCGACGCCTGGAGATGAGGATCCGGAGCATGGTGAGGAGCTTGATCGCCGCACGACTCACCGCCGCCGAGGATCCGGCCACAGACGCAGGATCTGATTTCTATATTTCGCTGCATCTTCCGTTCTTCGACCGGAAAAAGCTGTTGGGGCAAAAAGTCGATTGGACGGATCCAACTCTAACTGCGGCGGGCAGCACGACGCTGATCGTCTGCCCAGCCAGGGAGAAGCCAATGCTCTCAATCATCGAAACCGAAGTGGCGCAGACGCTGGCCACACCGTTCCGGATGGCGGAGGCCGCCGGGGCGCCAATGGAGGGTGAGCTCACTTTCTCGTATCGCCGGACCGCCGAACCGGGTTGGAGGAACCCGTATTGGGCGGCGATTCTGGCCGAGTACGGATTTCCGGAAAACGTTCAGGATCAGGACTCGGTGTTGACCCTGACGCTACCGATCGACGCCCTACAGGCGTGGGCTCGAATTCCGCCGGCGAGGGAATCGGCCTATGTCGCGCCGATGAGCCGGATGGCGCAGTCGCTACAGCAGACGCTCCGCACCTGGATCCCGGCGCTCCACTTTACGTCGCCCGCGGCGCTCGAAACGCTGCGCTCCGAGTTGCCGCTGCTGGTTTACTCCTGCATCGAGCCGGTTGCGGGAAAGAGCCGGTGCCATTTCACCTACGACCCCGCCGATCCAGCGGACATGCAGAAAGCGCTCAAGTCAGCGTCGCGGCGGCTCCAGTCCTTGCTGAAACTCCTGGCCAAGGAAAGCGAACTTCTGGGTATCGAACAGCCGGCCAAAGACTACGTCCTCCGAGATCCGGCGCAGGCGGTCAAGTGGGTGGCGCGCCATCCCCGCACCACCGGCACAATCCTGGCCACCGAGTCTTTCGTAATCGAGGAGTTCATCCGTCTGGCGGACATGCTGCGGGAACTGAAGGCCATGCTGATCCTGCCCACCTCCAACACGGTAAAGCAACTCGCGCATTTCGTGGACGACTTCGTGGTGACGCTGAACCGGCGGCTGAGGCGGGTCCATCACACCGATTGTTCGGCCATCGCACCTCTCCTGCTGCTGCGGGCAACCGCCGCCCTGCAACCGGAAACACCGGTAGTGGCCACGCTGACCGTCGACAACGGCGGGCGGACAACGACCTACAAGTCACCCATGGCGGCGTAAGCACCCTTTTTCGAGACCTACAATGAACTTCAGAGGAGCTTTTTTTGATGGCGACTCTGCGATTCACGGTCAACGGCAAAGCCCGGAGTGTGGACACTCCGGGCGACCGGCCATTGCTTGACGTCCTCCGGGAGGACTTCAAACTCACCGGTGTCAAGTACGGGTGCGGCGAGGGGCAATGCCGCGCCTGCACGGTGCTCATCAACGGGCGCGCCGCGCCATCTTGCATCACACCCGTCCGAGCGGCCGGCGGGAAATCGATCACAACAATTGAAGGTCTGAGCAACGGCGAGGCGCTGCACCCCGTGCAACAGGCGTTCGCCGATGAAGGCGCGCTACAGTGCGGATACTGCACGCCCGGCATGATCCTGACCGCTACAGCGCTGCTCGAACGGACGCCGCATCCAACCCCCGAACAAATCGTAGAGGGCATGAACGGAAATCTCTGCCGGTGTTGCGGCTATCCCCGCATCATTGCCGCCGTGCAGCGCGCCGCCGGTCACCGGCCCGCCTTAAGGGAGGGTACGAACGGTGAATGACCAACCCTTCCTCTCCGAGCCTGTCGAACCGGAACGGCACGAGTTGCGCGAAGAGCCGGGCTACGTTTTTCAATTGGACCGGCGCAGCTTCTTGCAGTTCGCCGGCGCCGGCTTATTGATCTCGGTATTGGCGCCGGAAGCATCGGCTCAGCGTGGCGCCGCGGGCACGGGCACGCTGGAAAGCCGGCTTCACCTGGGCGAGGACGGCTTCATCACGGTTCTTGCCGGCAAGGTTGAAGAAGGGCAAGGTCCGCGGACCGAAATCGCCATGGCCGCCGCTGAAGAGTTGCGAGTCCCGGTAGAGCGCATCCGGGTGCTGCTGGCCGACACGGACCTTGTGCCGAACGATGGGATCACCGCCGGAAGCCGGACCACCCCGGCGACGATTCCGGCTGTTCGCAAAGCTGCCGCGGCCGCGCGGGAACTGCTGATTCAGACCGCGGCGCGGCGATGGAACGCGGCTCCGGAGATGCTCGAACTGCGCGCAGGAGTTGTCACCCGTAAAGGCGCTTCCGGTGCGCTCTCCTATGCCGGTCTGGCCGGCAGTGAGGAACTCGCCAAAGCATTTCAGAGCGCGCCGGCCCCCGAAGGAAAGTTGACTCCGCTCAAGGACTGGCAGACATTGGGACGCCCCCGCTTGCGCATCGACGCGCGGGAATTTGTGACCGGCAGCCATGTGTTTCCATCCGACATACAGCGGCCGGGCATGCTTTATGGGTGTGTGCTGCGCCCGCCAGCCTTAGGCGCCACGTTGGAGTACGTCGATCTGGTCAAGATCCAGTCGCTGCCGGGCGTGGCCGGGGTTCACGATGGCTACTTTGTGGGCTGTGCGGCGCCAACCTCCTGGGCCGCGCGGCAGGCCATAAAGACGCTGGCCGGGACGGCGCAGTGGAAGACCACAGATCAGCCTTCCAGCACAGGCTTGTTCGAATACCTGAAACAGCATCCGGTGAGCGGCGGCCAGCCCCGTGTACAGATCAAGGGTTCCGTGGAGGAGGGACTGAAGAGCGCCTCACGCCGCCTGAAAGCGGCATACCAGGCCGCCTATATCCAACATGCGCCGATGGAGCCCCGCGCCGCGGTGGCCGAGTGGCGGGACGGCCAACTGTCGGTATGGACCGGCACTTCGAATCCGTTCGCGGTCCGAGACCAACTGGCGAAAGTGTTTCAACTTCCTCCGCACAGTGTCCGGGTCATTGTGCCCGACATGGGCGGCGGGTTTGGCGGGAAGCACACGGCCGAAGCGGCTTTCGAAGCGGCGCGGCTCGCGCGCGAGGCGGGCAAGCCTGTCTCGGTGCGTTGGACACGGGCCGAAGAGTTCATGTGGGCGTACTCGCGCCCAGCCGGATTGATCGAGATTGAAGCCGGGTTGGATGACAAGGATCAGCTCCTGGTTTGGGACTTTGCCAATTACAACTCGGGCGCCGCCGCGATTGTGAGTCCATACAGGAGTCCCCATGCGCGCACCCGCTATGTGGAATGCGATTCGCCGCTGAGGCAGGGCTCCTACCGCGCCCTGGCGTCGACCGCGAACAATTTCGCCCGGGAGTGTTTCATGGATGAGCTGGCCGCGGCGGCGGGCGCCGAACCGCTGGAGTTCCGCCTGGCTCATATAGACAACACGAGGCTGCGGGACGTGCTGGTGGCGGCAACAGACCGCTTCGGCTGGCGCGAACGCCGCGGGAAGAAGAAGCCCGGGACGGGCGCCGGGCTGGCGTGTGGGACCGAGAAGGGATCGTACGTCGCTGCCTGTGTCGAAGTCTCAGTCGATCCGGCAACCGGGGCGCCCAGATTGCTGGAAATCTGCCAGGCTTACGAGTGCGGCGCGATCCTCAATCCGGCCGGGCTGAAGCAGCAGGTGGAAGGCGCCATCATACAAGGCCTGGGCGCCGCGCTTCGCGAGGAGTTGCAGTTTGAAAACGGCAAACTGTTGAACGGCAGCTTCGCACGGTATCGCGTGCCGCGATTCAAGGACGTTCCGAAAATTACACTTGAATTTCTCGACCGCAAGGATCTGGAGCCGGTTGGCGCCGGCGAGACTCCGATCATCGCCGTTGCGCCGGCCATGGCGAACGCGATGTTTGCGGCCGCCGGGGAGCGTGTGCGATCGATGCCCCTTCGGGCGAAGGGAACAAAGAGCTAAAACAGCCTTCGTTGCGGCGGCTGTTTGGGCGTTATCTTGAAGTAGGCGAACGCCGCCTCTGTCCCGACCCGCCCACGCGGCGTGCGGTCAATGAAGCCCAGTTGCAGAAGATAAGGCTCGTAGACTTCCTCGATCGTGTCGGATTCCTCGTCAATCGATGCCGCGATGGTATTGACTCCAACGGGACCGCCGCCGTACTTTTCAAGAATCGTCAGCATGATCTTTTGATCGACTTCGTCGAGGCCGAAGCGGTCGACCTCCAACAGGTCCAGGGCGGTTTGGGCGATTTCGAGAGTGACGTGGCCGTTGGCGCGAACTTGGGCGTAGTCGCGAACGCGGCGAAGAAGGCGGTTGGCTATGCGCGGCGTTCCGCGGCTCCGGCGGGCGATCTCGGAGGAGGCGTCGTCATCCACGGCGGTCTTCAGAATCGACGCCGAACGCCTGACGATGGCCGCCATTTCTTTCTCGTCGTAAGGCTTGAGATAGATGACCAGGCCGAACCGGCCGCGCAGCGGCGCGCTCAGCAGGCCCTGGCGCGTTGTGGCGCCCACGGCGGTGAAGTGGGGCAGGGGCAATGAATGAGTGCGGGCCGCGGGCCCTTGCCCGATGACGATGTCAAGCCGGAAATCCTCCAGAGACGTATAGAGCATCTCTTCGATATCCGGCAGCAGACGGTGAATCTCGTCGATGAAGAAGACCTGGTTTTGCTGGACGTTACTCAGGATGCCGCTCAAGTCCAGCTTCTTTTGAAGGATGGGACCGGAGGTCTGGTCGAACTTCACCGCGAGCTCACGCGCCAGAATGTTGGCGAGCGTGGTCTTTCCGAGTCCCGGCGGCCCGATGAGCAGGACGTGGTCCAGGGCTTCTCCCCGCTGGCGCGCTGCTTCGATGGCAATGGAGAGCAGCTCTTTGGCCTTGGGTTGTCCGGTAAAGTCGTCCAGCGACACGGGCCGCAGGCTGGTTTCAAATTGCGCCTCACCCGGCTGCGAGGCGGCCGAAATGATGCGCTGATCCTTCATCTGCAATGAAGCTTCAGGTTACCGTACCAGTTCCAAGGCCCGCCGGAAAAGCGGGTCGAATTCGGCTGCGATGCCTGACGCGAGGGCCTTTCGCAGCGCGGCCTCGGCCGCGGGCCGCTGGCATCCTAGATTGACCAGCGCCGATAAGACATCCTCCTCGACAGCCGAACGCGGCATAGGAGGCGCAACCCCGGGCGCGGCCGCCCCGGACGGAAGGAGATCCAGCTTGTCGCGAAGTTCGAGAATGATCCGCTCGGCGGTCTTTTTGCCGATACCCGGGATGCGAACGAGTTGCTGGACGTCGCCGCCGCGAATGATCTGGACCAATGACGCCGCGGGCAGGCCGGACAGGACGGTCACCGCAAGCTTCGGGCCGATTCCACTGACGGAGATCAGTTTCTCGAACAGCGTCTTCTCTTCGGAGGTGGCAAAGCCGAACAGCGCGAGCGAGTCCTCGCGGACGTGCGTATGAATGCGAAGCCGGACCTCGGCGCCGGTTTCGGGCAAGCCCGAATAAGTTGAGACTGGGATGGTGACGTCGTAGCCCACACCGGCGGCCTCGACGATGGCCTGGTTGGGGTGTTTTTCGAGCAGCGTGCCCTTTAAGTGCGCAATCATTTCTGGCGGAGAGGAAATTCCAGTCTACATGGCGCGGCGGATGTTCTACGTCGAGATGAGCAGGGGCGGACGGGCGGTGATCGAGGGCGAAGCGGCGTCGCACTTGCGCAAAGTCTTGCGGGCGGAGCGCGGACAGAAGTACGAGGTTTCCGACAACGAGTCGTTGTTTCTCGCCGAGATCGCGGACTTCTCAAAGGACCGCGTCGAGTTCGAGATTCTGGATAAGCTCGCGGCGCCGGTACAGCCCGCGCGGTTCCACCTGCTGCCGTCGCTGGTTAAGTTCGACCGGTTTGAATGGATCCTGGAGAAGGCGACTGAGCTGGGTGTCGAGCGTATCACGCCCGTCGTCGCGGGACGAACCGACGCCGGGCTTGGCGAAGGCGCAAGGAAGCGCAGCGAACGCTGGCGGCGGATTCTCTTCGAAAGCGGCCAGCAGGCGCGGCGGGTCACAAGACCGGAGTTAGAAGAAGTCACTGAGTTCGAAGCGGCAATCTATATCCAGGGCGACGCCCGGTTCTGGCTCGAAGAAAGCCGTGACGCCCCGCCGATTCTCGGCGCGATGCCCAAGCAACCGGCGCCGGGTAACGTGGTGTGCCTTCTGGTTGGACCTGAAGGCGGCTGGGAAGAAACGGAACGGCGGGAAGGGATTGAGGAGGGCTGGACCTCGGTCAGTTTGGGAAACCTTATTCTGCGGGCGGAAACGGCGGCGATTGCCAGCTTGGCGGTTCTTTCCGCCGTGTGGCGGCAAGGCGTCCTAACACAATCTGCCTGAGCGCCTGATAGCCTGGAGAGTAAGCGGGTGAAGTAGGAATAGGAGCCGCGGGTAAACGCATAACTTAGTCAGAAACCCATCGTGAGGAGCCATGAGGTTTAGCGCCGGGTTCTGGACGGCCGTCACGGCGTTGATGCCGCTGGGTGTGAGTGGTCAACCCCCAACGGGCGAGTTGTACACCGTTGCCAAGGTCCGGCAACTCGTCACCGAACTCGGCCAACCGCTCCACTGCCGCGTCCGGATTCAGGTGTCCATGGTGCCGGGACTGCTGGTGTCTGGACCCGGCGACTTCTACGGCCAGGACGACACCGCGGGCATCAGCGTGCTGACCGGCGCGCCGGTAAAATTCGCCAGTGGCGAGTGGGTCGAACTGGAGGGCTGGGCCAAAGCCGGCGACGAAGGCGAAGTGGAGTTGAGAGTGGCGCGGTCACTGTCACTGGGCGTCGGCAGGGCGATTCGCCCAAAGATAGTGGAATTGAGAGACGCGCTGGGCCGCAAGCACGAAGGCCAGCTCATCCAGGTGAGGGGAGAAGTTCTTCAGACCAGTGTCGGGGAGTCGCGCGATACGGTGGTGCTGGGCGGCGGCGAAGCGGGAACTGAATTGCGGGCTTACCTGCGCCGTGCGGCGGGGCAGGCTTCGGTGTTTACCTCGCTCGCTCCACCTGGAGCGCAAGTCGAAATCACTGGAATTTCTTTGCCGCTGAACGGGTCGGCCCATCAGATCCGGCTCCGCAGTTCCGCCGACTTGACGCAGATCGAGGCGCCGCCGTGGATCCGCCCGAGTTGGGCGATTTCCATCGCGCTGATTCTGCTGATGCTGGGCGGCGCCGCCTTTCTCTGGATCGCTTCGCTGAAGCAAGCCGTCGCGCGCCAGACCGCCGAGATTCGCCACCTGATGACCAAGGCGCAGGATTCGGCGCGGCTCAAGTCGGAGTTCGTCGCCAACATGAGCCACGAAATCCGCACTCCGATGAACGCCATCCTGGGGCTGACCGAACTGACGCTGGCCACCGATCTGACGCTGGATCAACGCGAGAACCTGGAGAACGTTCGCAACGCGACGGCATCGCTGCTGGGCGTGGTCAACGACGTACTGGATTTTGCCCGCATCGAGGAAGGGAAGCTGCCGTTCCGCGAAGAGATCTTCGATTTGAACTCCCTGTTGCGCGAAACCATGCAACAGCTCAGCTTGACGGCGCGGCAGAAGGGCCTGGAACTCTCCTGGAACCTCGATCAGGAGATCCCCAGACTGGTTCGGTCCGATCCCTACCGCTTGCGGCAGATCCTGGTCAACCTGGTGAGCAACGCCATCAAGTTCACACCCTCGGGGTCAATTCGCGTTGAAGGCGCCAAAGAAAGCCTGGATCAGAAGACTGCGATTGTTCTCTTCTCGGTTGCCGATACCGGCGTGGGTATCGATCTCGACGATCAGGCCAGAGTATTCGACGCGTTCGCGCAGGTGGACGGATCCCTGACGCGCCAACAAGGCGGCACTGGGCTGGGGCTTTCCATTTGCGCCCGGCTGGTGGAACTCTTTCATGGCCAGATCTGGGTGGACAGCTTACCCGGTAAAGGCTCGACCTTCCACTTCACCGCGCAGTTCACGATTCCCGACGAGTCATTCGAGGCCGCCAAGGATAAGTACCTGGGCGCCACGCCAGGGGGGCATGCGCCAGTCTCCCTGCGGGTTCTGGTGGCCGAAGACAACGAAATGAACCGCCGCCTGGTCGTCCGCCTGCTGGAGAAAGAAGGGCATCAGGTCAGTGTCGCCGTGGACGGGCAGGAGGCTCTGACCCTGGCTTGCGCCGAGGCGTTTGACCTGATCTTGATGGATATTCAGATGCCGGTCATGAGCGGATTGGACGCCTGCGCGGCCCTCCGGACACGGGGGTCCGCAACGCCGGTGGTGGCTATCACCGCCCATGCCTTGCCCGAATTCAAGGAGCGCTGCGCCGCCGTGGGGATGAACGACTACCTGGCAAAGCCCATTCACTCAGAGGAACTCTATGCCATGATCCGGAAGCACGTGGCCCGAATCGCGATGAGCGTGAAGAACGGCTGACGCAAAAGGGTATGCAAACCTTGGGATTTTAGTATATTGTCGAGAATGAGGGCTTCGGACTGAGGTTTGCCCACAATTCGGAAATGCGGACGGGAATGGCCGCCCCAGACGGGAACGGAGTTTCCCTGGTCCGTCTAAAGGAGAAATTTATCACACACATGTCTTTTGACCAAATTTGCTTGCATGTTTCCTTCTAAGTTCTCTTCCCGCCGTCTTCCAGTCAAAATTCGAGAAAACGTCAACGAAACGATTCGCGCGCGCGAAGTGCGCGCGGTGTTTCCAGACGGCACGGTTGAAGTGATGCCGACGCCGGCGGCCATACGCAAGGCCCAGGAGTTGGGCTTGGATCTGATCGTTGTGTCACCCACCGCCGAACCGCCGGTCGCCAAGGCCATGGACTACGGCCAGTGGCAATACGAACAGAAGAAGAAGCAGCACGACGCGAAGAAGAAGCAGCACGTGATTCAGGTAAAGGAACTGAAGTTCCGGCCCAATACCGACGATCACGACTACGAGTTCAAGCGCAATCACGCCATCCGGTTCCTGAACGAAGGCAATCGTGTCAAGGCGGTCGTGCAGTTTCGCGGGCGCGAAATCGCGCATGTGGATCTGGGGAAAAAGCTGTTGATGCGGTTTGCCGAGGATCTGTCACAGCACGGCGCCGTGGAAGGCCAGCCCAAGTTGGAGGGCCGCAACGCTCACGTGATCATCAGCCCGGTAAAGAAAGAACCCCCAAAGGCGGCCAAGCCGAAACCACAAGGCACGCAAGCTCAAGTCGCGGCGCCGGTCGCCGGGGGCGCTGGGGACCAGACGTAAGCAAGCGCGCCAGCGCGAAGGCGGTTCAGTAGAACAGGTACTTCTTCCACTGCTCGTCGCTCTTGGCGAGCAGTCGCATGAGGTGGCGGCTGGTGTGCAGGCTGAACGGGCGCGGAGGGCGCAGCAGTTTCATACCGGCCTCTTCAGGGGTTCGATTGCCCTTCCGGTTGTTGCAAGGATGGCAACAGGCCACCAGGTTTTCCCAAGCGGTTTCGCCGGCGCGTGACCGCGGGATCACGTGATCCAGCGTGAGTTCTCCGCTGTTGAGAACTTTGTGGCAGTACTGGCAGGTGTACCGGTCTCGCATCAGGATGTTCTTGCGCGAGAGAGCCCGCGTCTGATGCGGAATCCTGCGGTATTCGAGCAGGCGGATGACCGACGGAAGCGGAATCGTCTCGCGCTGGGAATGCAGGTGGCCGAGAGCATGCTCTTCGGCCATGGCGACTCCTTTGAAGATCAACACCAACGCGCGGCGCGCGGCGCAAATATTCACCGGTTCGTAACTGGCATTGAGCACCAGCACGGGCCGGTGCAGCCTGTCGGGCGTCATACTCATCCTTCCGCTCCTGCCATCGCAATGGAATGTGCCGTTGCCGGCGAACCGGTATGGGGGATCTTCCGGCGGTCGACACGGGCCAAGGCGAGAAACGCGACGCGCCGCGCGCCAGCCTTGCGGAGCGCCGCGGCACACGCATTCGCGGTCGCGCCAGTGGTGTAGACATCGTCGATCAAAAGAATTCGCGCGCCATCCACTCGCCTGGCCGCGATGAACGCGCCGCGAACGTTATCCTGGCGCTGTGCCTGGGTCAGACCCGCCTGAACACGGGTGCTTCGCTTTCTGCGAAGCGGGCGCACCACGGGGATTCCGGTTCGAGAAGTGACCTCACGGGCGAGCAGCGCGCTCTGGTTGAAGCCGCGGCGGCAATGCTTCCACCAGTGAAGCGGAACCGGCACAAGCATGTCGAAGCGCTCGTCTCGCGGCAGGGCGGCCGCCATCATGCGTCCCATCGGACCCGCAAGAGTCTTGATGTGCTTGTACTTGAGCAGATGAATCAGCTTGCGCAGCGTACCGTCGTATTCGCCGAAGCAATAGGAGGCTTGAAACGCGGTCTCGCCCGTGCGGCAATGCGGGCACAATCCCTGCTCATCGAGAGCGGAGCCATTGAGGAACGGAGTCCGGCATTGCTCGCAGAAGTATTCGGGTGTGAACGCCGCCGGTTCGGCCAGGCAGTCCGGACAGACGGGGATGCGGGAGATGTTTGTGAGCGGGCGGTTACAAACGCGGCAGTCTTCGGGAAGTAGGAGCGCAAAGAAAGGCGATATTGCTCTGTTCAGAGCAGTCCGGGCAACCGAAAGATGATCTATCAGCTCTTCTGCTGAGAAGATCCACCTCCGAAACGGATTATATCGCAGTTGTTCGGGTGGCGCGCTCGCGGTGGGTGGAAATGGGTGGAAATGCGGAGCACGCGGCGGCTCGCGGTAGAATGGAGCGAAGTAGCAGGACTGTCCGGCGCGTTCCTTACGCCTCATCCCGCCTACCCTTTTCACTCAAGCGAAGACGCATGACGCAAAACGTATCTTTGGACTTCTTAGGCGAACTCCGGCGCTCGCACGATTGCGGCGCGCTCCGTTCGAGCCATGTCGGCGCGCGGGTCACGCTGATGGGCTGGGTGCACCGGCGCCGCGATTTGGGCGGCGTCATCTTTATTCACCTTCGCGACCGTGAAGGCGTCAGCCAGATCGTGTTTCGCGCTGACGCCGACCCGGCGATTCACTCGCGCGCCGAGCAGTTGCGATCCGAGTATGTTGTCGCCATCGAAGGCATCGTCGAAGGGCGCACGCCCGAAACGGTGAATCCGAACATTCCGACCGGAGAAGTCGAAGTCGTCGCCGAGAAGATCTGGATCCTGAATACTTCCGAAACGCCGCCGTTCCCGATGGAAGAGACGGTGGATGTGAGTGAGGATGCGAGGCTGAAGTACCGTTACGTGGACCTGAGGCGCCCGCGTATGCAGCGCAATATAATTCTTCGCTCGCGGATTTCGCTGGCCGTGCGGCAGGAACTCTACAACCAGGGGTTTCTGGAGATCGAGACCCCGTTCATGACGCGTTCAACGCCCGAGGGGGCCCGCGATTACCTGGTGCCCAGCAGGGTTCAGCAAGGGTGCTTCTATGCGCTGCCGCAGTCGCCGCAGATCTTCAAGCAGTTATTGATGATCAGCGGGTACGACCGCTATTTTCAGATCGTGCGCTGCTTCCGGGATGAGGACCTCCGCGCGGACCGCCAGCCGGAGTTCACCCAGATCGACCTGGAGATGTCGTTCCCGCAGCAGGAGCGCATCTTCGAAGTCATCGAGCCGCTCGTGCGAAGCGTGTGCGCGGTGGCGGGGCACGAGGTCAGACACGGATTTCCGCGGCTGACCTATGCGCAGGCGATGCGGTTCTACGGGATCGACAAGCCGGACCTGCGGATGCCCCCATTTCATCCGGTGGAGGATTTGTTTCCTCCCAGCGCCGGTTTGACCAGACCAGGATTGCCCCTGGTGGCGATACATATCCCCAGGACCGGACCCGTGAGCCGCAAAGAGCGCGATGAGTTGAAAGCGTTCGGGCAAGAGCGCGGGCTACGTGTCTATGACGACGTTAAACGCCTGGAGCGTGACTTCGCCGAACCGATGCAGAAGGTGCGTGAACGCACAGGGGCGGCGGAAGACTCGCTGTTGATGCTGGCTGGCTGGCCGGCGGAGCCCAAAGGCCATCGTCCTGAAGAGACCGTCTTCCAGGCGTGCGGCCAGTTGCGGTTGTCCGCCGGGCAGAAGTTCAATGACCGGCACGGGTTGCTCGATCCGTCGGATTTCCGGTTTCTCTGGGTGGTCGACTTCCCAATGTTTGAATGGGACGAGGAAGACAGCCGCTGGATGGCGGCACATCACCCGTTCACTTCACCGCATGACGATGACGTGGACAAGTTGATCGCCGACCCGGCACGCTGCCGCGCCAAATCCTATGACATCGTGTTGAACGGTGTCGAGTTGGGGTCCGGCTCGATCCGTATCCACCGGCAGGATATTCAAAATCAAGTGTTCAATGCCTTGGGTATGAGTGACGAAGAGGCCAGACACCGCTTTGGATTCCTGCTCGAGGCTCTCACCTACGGGGCGCCACCTCACGGAGGAATCGCGCTCGGTCTCGACAGGCTGGTGATGATTCTGGCCGGCGAGACTTCAATTCGCGATGTGATTCCCTTCCCGAAGACCGCGAAGGGAACGGACCTGATGTGCGAGGCTCCGTCCACCGTGCCGGAGAAGAGCCTGCGCGATCTCGGCATCACGATCCGCCGCCCACAGCAGACCCAGCGCTGACCCGCCTCCGCGCGGGGCCGGCGGAATCGGAGTTTCAGGCCCTTGACACCAGAGTCGCGATTCGTCATATTCGTCGCTGGGAGGTGTGACCGGAGATGAGGTTGCGCAGCGGCTCCGCACTGGCCGGAACGATGGTCGTTGGGTTGGGGCTGGTTTCCTGTTCTAACGAGCAAGGCCCCGCGGCGGTCAAACCCGGCACGCCCGCGTTCTTCTGGCACAGTGCGGAGGATTCGTACAAGAAGGGAAATTTCGCCAAGGTTGTGGATCAACTTGGCAATCTCACGAACAAAGAGAATGACTATCGCGACCGGGCTCGCGTCTGGTTGATGGCCGTGTCCGCGGGGCTGGCTCGCGGCAACATGGAGTGGGCGGACATCATGGAGAAGGGCGGCAAGGCGGCCCGGACCGGGCAATTGGAGTTTCGGAAGCAGATGTCACAGTCCCGGGCTGCCGCGAACCAACATGCGTTGCGTCTGGTCGAGCTCAGTCATCAATACACAGGTACGGTGAAGGATGCGGAGATTCCGTTCGGGTACGGCTGGCCTCCGCTCAGCGTAGAGAAGACACCGGAAATCGAACGCGCGCTGAAGGGCATTGTGCTGAATCCGGCCGAGACCGAGAAGTCGCGGGGACTGATGGAACAGCGCGGAGTTCTGCAAGCCATGTCGCGATTCACAGGCGCCGGCGGCGATTTGAAGAAAGCCGCGGAGGTGTTGTCGAATGGCGATTTCAAGCTGCCGCGCGACAAGTTCTTGCTCACGCTCGCCGGTGAACTGGTCGAAATCGCCGAGCTATACATGCCGAAAAAGCTGGACCAATCCGGACGCGCCCACCTTTTCTGCAGCGAAGCCAAAGATGCGCTGGGTCAGGCGCCGCCATCAAAGGAATCGAAAGAACTCGCCAAGCGCATTGATGCCACGGTGAAGAAGCTCCCCAAGCAGGCTTCGTGAAGGTCTCTGAAGACACGCGGGCCGGCGGCGCAGTGTGCTAGTTTGAAGCTGTAGCTCCCAAGGGCGGGAGTAATTCAGTGGTAGAATGCCAGCTTCCCAAGCTGGACGTCGCGGGTTCGACCCCCGTCTCCCGCTCCATTTTCAACAACTTACAGACCTTTGAGAATCGCACCCTCCATAGCACTCCATTAAGAACCTCGTGCCGCTTTGTGGGACTTTCTCACAACGGAGTTCTCAATCCGCTTCACTGCGGATGCTCGGTCCTTCATCGTCGATTTCGTGTAAACGTCGATAGCGACCCCGATGCCGTGCCCACGTTGGTCCGCTGACACCTTCGGATCTACCTTGGCCTGGTGCCCGAGGCTGGCGTGCGTGCGTCGCATGACCTGGAAGTTCACCCAGCCCAGACCTAGCGGCGCCAGTCTTGCCTTGATGTAATCTTCAAGGAGCGAAGACCTCCAGAGCGGCTGACCCGTCTCACCTGCGAACACAAACGATTCTGGGTTCGACTCCACTGCCGTCTCCATCCACTGCCGAAGGAGCGTGGCCGTGGATGGAGGAACAGCAACCTCCCGAACCAAGCCGTTCTTCGGAGAGGCGAACTTCCCCCGGTAGACGCGCTGGCGGATCTTAATCACTGAGGCGTCCACGTTTACGTCTTCCCGCTTGATGGCCAGGAGTTCACCGGGGCGCATGCCAGCAAAGATGGCAAGCCTCAAGATCACCTTCTCCCGGTCCTCGACCGCACCGATGGCCAATTCCACTTGGTCCGCTGACATTACGGGACTTTCGTTTCGCTTGGCAGTCTTCGGCGTGTAAAGGGATGCGGTTGGATTCACCGTGATCACCTTCTCCGAGACCGCCATCTCGAACATCGAAGACAGGTCCCATCGAAGGTGATCCACGACGCTAAAGGACAACCCTGAAGCCGCCTTCTTCTCCAAGTATTGTTGGAGCTTCGCTAACGTGAGGTTGGTCAACCGCTGGCATCCCAGGTCCTTTCCGATATGGTGTCGGATACGATTTTCCGACGTCCCTGCAGTGGACTCCTTCCACTTGCCAAGGTAAAACGGCAAGTAGACTTCCTCGAGGAACTCAGCTACCGTTGGCGGGCGAGTCGCGCTGATCGTCCGAACGCCGCCATTGATCTCACGCATGAATTCCTGGCGCTTCTCAAGAGAGAACATCGCCGAGTTGACGACCTCCTCCCACTGGGAGACCAGCCGGGACAGATTCGTGAAGACGAGCGAATCGATCTTCGCATGGAAGTGCCGTTCAACAAGTCCTCCCACCAGGAACATCGGGATTAGCCACGAGAGCAGTTCCCAGTTGCGGTCGAAGATTTTGCCTACCCGCACATCGGGCGACTTCGGCTCTTCCGTCCTCAGTTCCATCTCCGTCGTACGGAGGGGCACGCCCAACGTTTCGAGCACCCGGTCGGAGAGACGGTTGCGGAAGTCCTGCAAGGTTTGCGATAGCTGGCGGCTTACCGAGGCGACCGGCGCCAGGAACTGGCGGTGGTGTTTGACGGAAAGCTCGGCCATCTCATTGCGGAGTTGGACGCGCATCCATTCCTCGAACGAGTCAGTGGCCAGCGCGAGACTTCTCATCCAGTGCGGCAGTTCCTCGCGAAGCGCGGCGTGGAGGCGCTGCTTCACCGGACTCTCCTCGGGGCGCAGCAGCGCCTCGAGCCCCGTGCGCGTGCCGCCGGCGGCGTGCCGGACGATCAACTTGAGGGCGAGGCGGGTGTCGGCGAGCGACTCCTTGTCCCCGAGGATCTTCCGGCGAAGAGCGTCTCTCTCGGAATCCGCCACCTCCGCCGCTTTCAAGGCGACACCGAGAAACCCGGCGCATTCGCTGACGAGCGATTCGAGCTTGTGGGCGAGGATAATAGCCCACTGATCTCCCAAACCGGCGCGGACTTGCGAAATCAGGCTCGCATCCAGTTCGGCGCGCAGGTGCTCGAAGCCCGGCTTCACCGAATAGGGGAATACGGGGACAGCTTCCTTCCAGTAGCGGCCGAGTTGGCGTTGCACGAAATCCTGCACCTGAATCCGCTCATCCCCTGACAGCGTGTCCACCTTGGTCAGCAAGAGCGAGATGTTCGGCGTATAACGGCTGAGCTTCCGGATGAGAGAGATGTCGTGCTGGGACAGGGGCGGGTCCACGCCCACGGCCACGAGAGCCAGACCAACGTTTGGCAGCCAGTCCAGGGAGGCATCGGTGTTGTGCTCGAAAACGCTCTCCAGGCCGGGCGTGTCGACGAAACGGATGCCGCGATAGCGTTCCATGCCGGGAAACTCCACGCGTACCAGCGTGACGCCGAGAGCGTTGCCTGGGTTTTGCGATTCAGAGGTGAACTTCGGCAAGAGGGCGAGATCCGATTCCTCTTCACGGCCGTCGGTGAATTGGACGACCGCCCTTTCACGTGGACCCCACTGGATCTCGGTCACGACCGAGGTGACGGGGATGACGCCGACCGGCAGCAGAGGCCGGCCGAGGATGTGGTTCAGAAAAGTACTCTTGCCTGCCTTGAAACGGCCCAGCACGGCGATATTGATAGTCTTCTCCACAGCGAATAGGCGGCAACTTTCAATGAAGTCGTCGAGGGTTGTGATGCCATGCTCGCCACAAACCTGTTGCACCGCCTGCAGAGTCTCTTCCGCGATCTCGCGTAATTCGGCTGGTGTCTGGTTCAGTCATTGGATTGATCCCATGAGTGCGTCAATTCGAAGTGGCAGAAAGCGGATGCGATCGCCTGCCCGATACTCAGGGCGCGCCGCGAGCCGGCACATGGTGACGATCTGCCCCGGATTGCCTTTTGCGGCGGTCAGAACTTTCGCGCGGAGCGCTGGAAGTTCTCCGACGACGATTCCTTCCATCCGGGCCATTTCATCGAAGAGTTGAGTGGCCGAACTCCGGGGCAAGGGCTTGATATCGATCGTCTCCCGAGGATCCCACAGCAATTTCCGCAAGTGGCCGAGAGAGTCGCGCGAGCAGGCGGTGACTAATAGACAACAACCAGGCAGATAGTGGACCTCCTGCAGGAACCTGTAAGTCCTCGGCTCGGCCGGGCGGACATTTTCCAGGACGATGCAGCGGGCTTTAGCGCGCAGCTTGGCCAGGATGAGCGATTTGAGACCTGGGCTGGTGACTGACTTCAAGTTCGGGCGGCTCCCTGGGCGACAACCCAGGCGTTCCGCCAGGTCGGTGAGCAGATCGTGGAGAACGGCAGGCCATAGGGGGACCCGGACGAATGGTTCGCCGATGCGGGCGAGCGCCTCGGCGACAAGTCTGCTCTTGCCCGAGCCGGGCGGGCCCAGGATAAGCCGGGACTGGCGCTCCCGCAGTGCGTTCAGGAGGCATGTCAGTTCACGTTGTCGCGCCAGGAAGGATGGCCTTCTGTCATCCATGGCCGGCTTCCGCGGGATGCCCGGGATCTCCGTCAACGGAGGCGGCACCGCGCCCGTTCTTCTGGACGCGGACCATCCTGACTTCGGAGACGGCCATCATCCCCGTATCGATCAGTTCTTCGATTTCCGGGATCAGAACGCTCAGGCGCTCGGCCGAGTCGACGATCGAGATGACGATCGGCTGGTCGTGCCGGACCAGGTGCGCTTTGTGCATCTCTGCGGTTTCGCCGTAGCCCTCCAGCCCCCGAAAGACCGTTGCCCCGGCGATCTTCAGGTCACGGCACTTTGCCACGATCACTTCGTGGAGCGGCTTTCCCTGATATCGATCAGATTCAGAAATGTGAATCCTGAGCAGCTTAGCGTGATGACCCTGCAGCATCGGGCACCTCCGTGACTGTGCGGCTTCGAACCAGCCGGGTCATTTCGACCTCGGAAGTTACGATCAGGCCGTCGTCCAACATTTCCTCGATCACCTCTGCCGCCGCCGCAATCTTCTCGGCCGAATCGATGATCGAAATCATTACGGGGAGATCCCGGGTCGGGTGGAAGAAGCTCCGTTTGTGTTCGTGGCCCTTCGCACCGTAGCCGAGGATGCCCCGGTAAACCGTGGCTCCGGAGATCTCCATCATCCTGAGCTTCTTGATAATGGCGTCGTAGAGCGGCTCGCCGTGCCAACGGTCCGCCTCGCCGAGGAAGACACGCAGCAGAACGGCATGCCCCTGAACTCGCTCATGTGGCAACTGTGGCTGCGGGCGCGTGGGCTTCCTGGCCAGCTTTACTACTGTCGTGTCCTGCACTTCGATCAGGCCATCGGTAACCATCTCGTAAAGCGTCGGCAGAACTTCATCCACCTTTTCCGCCGTATCGACGAACTCGATGCGGATGGGTAGCGAATACGACATCACCTCTATCTTGGGGGTGTGCAGCAACTGGTGAGCGCCGAACCCGGAGTACGCGCGAGTCGCCGTCGCTCCAGAGACACCCTTGTGCATGAGGAACGTCATCACCGCATCGTGGAGAGCGCCCAGATGATGTTGGGTATCTTCATTGATGAAGATAGTGACCTTCTTGGCGGGACCCTTGCTCAGCATGGAGCCTCCTTGTCATTCCTTAGCGACGCGTTGCCAGCGCCGCGCCCAGCCAGACCGCAAGGTATCCGAGCACGACGCTTCCCGTTACATACAGTAGCCCGATCCACCGTTCTCCGCTCCGTACCGCTTGAAATGTCTCGTACTCGAGGCTCGAAAACGTCGTATAGCCGCCCAGGACGCCGACGACCAGGAACAGCCTGAGATTTGGGTGGGGCTGAAACCTCTCCGTCAGCAACGTCATAACCAGGCCAATCAGAAACGACCCTGTCAGGTTGATGGCGAAGGTCCCCGACGGGAAACTCCCGCCCAGCCGCCCCATGATCCAGGTCCCAGCGATGCAGCGCACCAGGCCTCCCAGCCCGGCTCCTGCGAAGATCACCCAGTATTTGTCCAAACTCTGATCGCTCCTTCTGTTTCATGAATCAAGGTCCCCCACTGGTTCTCCATATACGGTCTCGTTGAATTCCCTCTGCTGCTCAGGCAAGAGATGCCGTGGCAGGAAGCGCGCGTTCGCGATTGCGGTTGGAACGACGGCGCTGGCGATCACGGTCGCCACGAGATGAGAGTACTGCGACTGGCTGATGATTCCGTTGTTCAGGCCAAACAGCGCCGAGATTGTTCCGAAGGTCAAGCCGGTCGACATCATGAGCGAATAGTAGACACCGTCGTGGCCGTCATAGCCGAAGGCCCTAACGGTGGGGAGAACACCAGCGAGCTTGGTCGACATTTTGGCAAGAAACAACGCAACAAAAACAAGCGGAGCCGCCGCAAGCGCCGGAACAGAAACAAAGCTCCCCGCCCGAATAAAGTAAAACGGGGTCAGCAGGCCGAACGTCAGGGTGCGCAACCGGCGGATCAGCATATGATCCTTTCCGACCGTGCCTGCCAGCACCATCCCGATGACGTAGGCCGGCAGAACTGCCTCGCTGCCGGCCCACACGGCAAGTCCCCCGAGTCCAAAGAGCAGAAAGAGGATGTACTTCGTCTCGAGCTCCGAGACGCGGCCTCCATACCTTTGGAAGAACCAGGGGGTAAGGAATGGAAGTATGACGAACGCTACGCCCGCCACGACCAAAAACAGGAGCGTGCGTAGCGTGAAGGGAGAGAAGATGAGGCCCAAGGCGATCACGGTGCCGAGGTCGTTCGGCGCTCGCGAAAACTGACCCACCCCTACGCGCCAGAAGTTGACCACTTGCGAGGGTGACGATGGACGGGCATGCCCGATGCCCGGAAGAGGCCGTGCCGGATCTGCCGGCGATGGTTCCGACCCGACAACCGAGTCGGCGACCGCCAGCGCGCCTGCGGAAGAGCGGATTGCCAGAAAGCCCGGCGGCAGAAGACACAAGCCAGTTGGCGCGCCCGGAATCCCGGCTACTCGACGGCCCACCGGATCACCCAACGCAATCAAGATAAGGCCGCCGACCCGCTCCGCACACCGCCGCCATTGAACCGACTTCCCTGGGACCTCGCGAAAGACCAGTTCGGAGGTCAAGGCGCTGATTTCATTGGGGTTCTGGGAACACTAATCCTTCGCACCACGAAAGACCAATTCAAGGCTTATCTTGCTGATCCACAAAGGCTTTCCGGCGCACTTCGCCCAACTCCCGGAAAGACCAGATCCGCGCCGGCGCATACTGAAACCCGAGCCGCACCCGATGCTGCAACTGGAATTTCATCAACTGGACCGCCGCCTGGAAAACCTCCGAGTGCGGCATCCGGCGCGCCAGCGGCGGTTGATCGCATCGCTGGCTGAAACCGGTCAGCAAACGCCCATCATCGTCATCGAGACCAGCGGCCGGTATCTGGTCATCGACGGCCACAAACGCATCGCCGCGCTGCAGCAACTGGGCCGCGACACGGTGGAAGCCGTAGTGTGGGAAATGAGCGAAGCCGACGCGCTGGTGCTGGAGCGATCGCTGCGCATGAGCGAGCCGGAAACGGCGCTCGAACAAGGATGGCTGCTTCAGGAAATGGAGAGCCGCCTGGGCTGTTCGATCGAAGAACTCGCGCGACGCTTCGACCGCAGCAGGAACTGGGTGGCGAACCGCCTGGCGTTAGTTGAGGTCCTGCCCGAATCGGTGCAGCAACTGGTGCGCGAAGGCAAGATCGCCGCCCAGATCGCCATGCGCTACCTGGCGCCGGTGGCGCGCATCAGTGTGGAGCATTGCCAGCGCATGGCCGCCGCTTTCGCCGAACAACCGTGGACCACGCGGCAAGCCGGCGAGTTCTACCGAGCCTGGCGGCGCGCCAGTTCCACCGTGCGCGAGCGCATCCTGTCGGCGCCGAAGTTATTCCGCAAAACGCAAGAGCCAGCCAACACGCTCGACAAAGAGCTGGACCAGATCACCGCCATTGCGCAACGAGCGCTTCATCGTCTCGAAGAGCCGCTGCCGAATCGCTCCGGCGCACGGCGCAAGATCCAACGCGCCATCGAGCTGTTGACCGAACTCCACCAACGAATCGAGGAGACCGAAACCAAACATGTTGAGCCAAGCGCAGCGAGCCACGATACTCGAGTTGCAGTCGCGGGGAGTGGGCAAACGCGAGATCGCCCGGTTGCTGAAGATCTCGCGTCAAAGCGTCCGCCATGTGCTGAAGGCGAACTCCAGCACCGTACCGAAGATCGAGCGGGCCGAGAAAGCTACGCCGTTCCGCCAACAGATCCTGGAACTGCTGCCTCAGTGCAAGGGCAACCTCGTGCGAGTCCATGAAGAACTTCTGGCCGGCGGCGCGGATCTGTCCTATCCGGCGCTCACCGCATTCTGCCGCCGGGAAGGAATCGGGCATGAGCCGGTAATGCCGGCGGGCCGCTACGAGTTCTCTCCCGGCGAGGAAACCCAACACGACACGTCACCGCATGAGGTGACGATCGGCGGGCGCAAGTTCAAAGCACAGACCGCGGCGGCAACGCTGTGCGACTCGCGCATGCTGTTTTTCGAGATCCTGCCCACCTTTCAGCGGTTTGACTGCAAGGTCTTTCTCACCGGCGCCGCCCGCTACATGAACGGCGTCACCCAACGGGTGATGATCGACAACACGCATGTGGTCGTGCTGCGCGGCAGCGGCCGCACGATGGAGCCGGTGCCGGAGATGGCTGCCTTTGCCGAACGCCTGGGCTTCCGTTTTGTGGCCCACGAGATCGGCGACGCTAATCGCTCGGCCCGCGTCGAACGGCCGTTCCACTTCATCGAGAACAACTTTCTGGCCGGCCGCACGTTCGCCGATTGGGAGGATCTGAACAACCAGGCCCGTCAGTGGTGCGACCGCGTCAACGCGAGTTACAAGAAACACATCCGCGCCGTGCCGCGCGAGTTGTATGCCGTCGAACGGCCGCTGCTGAAACCGCTGCCGGTCTGGCTGCCGGAGATCTACCGGCTGCATCACCGAACGGTGGATGTCGAAGGCTACGTATCGCTGCATACCAACCGCTACTCGGTGCCGCCGTCGTTCATCGGCCGCCAGGTGGAAGTGAGAGAAACGCGCGATCACATCGAGATCGAACTTGACGCGCGCCACATCGTCAGGCACCGGCGCATTGCCACGCCCGATCAGGTGCGCGTGACCTTGCCCGAGCACCGGCCGCCGCGCGGCGAGGGTCCTTATAAGCGAGCGCCCCATCCCGAAGAGACGGCGCTTCTGGCCGCCGCGCCCGAGATCGCACCCTACATCGAGAACCTGAAGCGCCACGGCCGCAAGGTCATGGCGCTGCTGTTGCGCCAACTGCTGCGCATGCTCAGGGACTATCCGCGCGAAGCCTTTCTCGGGGCCATCGAAGAAGCAGGCCGTTATGGCCTCTACGATCTGGATCGCGTCGAGCGCATGATCCTGCGCCGCGTGACGCGCGAATACTTCCGCCTGGAGCCCAACGATGACTGACGAGATCGAGCAGTTGCTCAAGAACCTCAAACTCGGCCGCATGCGGTCGATTTATGACGAGCAGTTGCGCGCCGCCGAAAAGCAGCAGGTCTCCTACTCCGAGTTCGTTGCCGCGCTGTTGCGCGCCCAGTGGCATCACCGCCAGGAAAGCGCGCTGGAGTGGCGCATCCAGCGCGCCGGTCTGCCCGAGCGCTGGTCGCTGGAGACCTTTCCCTATGGCCGTCAGCCTGGCGTGAAGCGCAAACAGATTCAAGGCCTCGCTGAACTCGACTTCGTGGCCAAACACGAGAATCTGGTGTTCATCGGACCCACCGGCATCGGCAAGACCGGACTGGCCTGCGGTCTTCTGCTGAAGGCTCTACAGAACGGGCTGCGCTGCCAGTTCATCCGCGCGCAGGATCTGTTCGACGAGATGTACGCATCGCTGGCCGACCGCTCCACGCGGAAACTGATCAACCATCTGGCGCGGCTCGACGTCCTTCTGATCGACGAGTTTGGCTACCTCAATCTGAAGCCGGAACAGTCCAACACTTTCTTCAAGCTGATGGAGGAGCGCTATCACCGGCATTCCACCATCGTCACCACAAACCTGGACTACGGCGAATGGCACAACTTCCTCGGCAACAAGTCGATGGTGGAGGCGCTGCTCAGCCGTTTGCGGCATTACTGCCACACGGTGCGCATCGACGGCCCGTCGTTGCGTGAGCCCCAAACCTGATCTTTCCATGGACTCCGCCGAATACATCCGACGTGTCCTTGATGCTTATCGCGCCACACCGGGCACCTGTGGTGTGGTGCGCAAACCGGACCGGGCGTTCGCGTTGGCATTACACGTTCGCGGCGTACCGTTGGACGCCGTCGAGAATGCCTTCGTGCTGGCCGCGGCGCGGCGCCTGGCCCGACCTGCCGACGCCCCACCGCTAGGCATCATCCGCTCGCTGGCTTACTTCGGGCCGGTGATCGATGAGGTCTTGGATTCCACCGTCGCACAAACCTACTACGACTACCTCCGTCATCGTTTGTCCCGCTACTCGACTGCCCAACCTCGACCGTAACCCGGCCCGCCTTCGGCGGGGAGAATGTTGCCTTCCCGCCATCGAACCAATCCGCACGCCTCCGGCGTGGATGATGCCGCCCAGTCCCTCGCGTTCAAGACGCCGCACAG
>JADZCI010000189.1 GCA_020851655.1 Bryobacterales bacterium | reverse complement strand
GATCCGAACCTTGCCTGGGCGTTCCCGCAGCCGGAAATCAGCCCGTATCAATACGAGTGGGACGACTTGATGGACGCCATCCGCAAAGACCGGCCCTACAACGAGGTGAAACGCGGCGCCGAGGCCAGCCTGGTCGCCTCCATGGGACGCATGGCCGCGCACACCGGACAGATCGTCACCTACGACCAGATCCTGAACTGCCCGCACGAATTCGCCCCCGATGTCGACAAGCTGACCATGGACGGTCCCGCGCCGCTGCAAATGGGACCCGACGGCAAGTATCCTGTGCCGGAACCGGGAATCAAGATCGACCGCGAGTACTGAACTAACCGGGAAGCCCGGCTTTCTTCCACAATTCATCGACCCGCCGCTGTACCTCCGGCGTCATCCGGATCACATCCGGCCAGCGGCGGGCGAAGCCCTCCCGCGGCCATTTCCGCGTCGCGTCCACACCCATCTTGCTGCCGAAATTCGGCAGCCGGCTGGCGTGGTCGAGTGAATCGACCGGCCCGAGGGTGAACTGTATGTCGCGCTCGGGATCGATATTGTTCAGGGCTTTCCAGGCCACTTCTTTCACGTTCTGAACGTCGACATCCTCGTCCACCACCACGATGACCTTGGAGAACATGGCCTGTCCCAGACCCCAGATGGCGCTCATCACCTTGCGCGCATGGCCGGGGTAGGACTTCCGTATGGAGACGAGAATCAGGTTGTGGAACACGCCCTCGGCGGGCATGGCGATATCGCGCACTTCGGGAAGCTGAAGACGCATCAACGGCAGGAAGATCCGCTCGATGGCCTTGCCCATGTAAAAATCTTCCATCGGCGGCGGTCCGACGATGGTGGAAGGATAAATGGGATCTTTGCGATGCGTCATGCAGGTGACGTGGAAAACCGGATAGTCATCGTCGAGGGAGTAGAAACCCGTATGGTCGCCGAACGGACCTTCGTTGCGCAGTTCACCCAGCTCAACGTAACCCTCGAGAACGTATTCAGCGTGCGCGGGAACCTCCAGGTCAACGGTTTCGCACTTCACCATCTCCACCGGCCTGGCGCGCAGGAATCCCGACAGCATCATCTCGTCCAGGTCCGGCGGCAGCGGCAGGATGGCGGAGTACATGGTGCACGGGTCGGCGCCGATGGCGACGGCTACGTCCATCCGCGTGGCCACGCCGGAGGCGCGCATCCGCCGGTAGTGTTCGGCGCCCTGCTTGTGCGTCTGCCAGTGCATGCCGGTCGCGCGGTCGTCATACACCTGCATGCGGTACATTCCGCAGTTCCGCTTGCCGCTGTCGGGGTTCTTTGAAAACACCATGGGAAGCGTGATGAACGGGCCTCCGTCGCCGGGCCAGCAGTGCATGACGGGGAGTTCCTTGAGCGAAAAGCCGTCCTTGCGGATGATTTCCTTGCACGGTCCGCCGGAGACGAGTTTGGGAAAGAACGAACCGATCTCACCGAGCTTCGGCAGCATTTTGAGCTTGCCCATCAGTCCTTCGGGAACCTTGAGTTCGAGCAGCTCCCGGATCCTGTCCGCCACCTCCTCGACACTGGCTTCAAGCGCCAGTTCCATTCGCTTCATGCTGGCGAACGCGTTGATCAGGACCGGCGCGCGCGAGCCTTTCGGTTTTTCAAAGAGCAACGCCGGGCCGCCGGTCTTGACCGAACGGTCGGCGAACCCGGTCATCTCCAGGTGGGGGTCCACCTCGAACGGGATTCTCTTTAGCTCGTTGTTCTTTTCCAGGGCGCGAATGAATTCGCGTAAGTCGGTGTATGCCATTTTGTGGTGTGGGCCGGGACCCCTTTTACTATGATTGAGGTTCGGGGGAGAAAGTTCAAAGGATTTCATGTGAACTACAGTCTGCCCACCCGCGAATTTCGCGAGCATGCGGATCTCGATCAACTCGAGCATGAGGCGAAGGAACTGCTTGACGCATTCATCTTGGGAAATGCCGCTACCGTCGTGGAGGTCGATACTCACTACAGCGACGCCGACGCGTCCACGTTTGCATTGCACGACGCGCAACTCGTGCTCGCCCGTGCGTACGGTTTCGGCAGTTGGCCCAAATTGAAAGCCTTCGTGGGCGGTGTCACGGTTAAGCGGTTCGAGGAAGCCGCTCGAACAGGCGAGATCGCTAAGCTTCGCGCGATGCTGAAGCAGCGGCCCGAACTGGTGAATAGCTCCGCCCTGCGATACGCAGTCCTGCGGCGCGATAGCGTCATGGTGCGCACGCTGATGGAGCACGGAGCCAACGCGAGAAATGGCGTGTACCCCCACCGGGATGCAACGACGCCACTGGTGATTGCAGCGGATCGTGGATACGACGAGATTGTCGCGATTATCGATGAGGCCGAGCGGCGGCGGCGCACAGCAGACGGCGGCGGCGAAGCCCCTGATCCTGAGCAGCTATGTCGCGCGATTGCCTCCGGGGATAATGACAGAGCCATCAGCATGCTAGAGTCAGATCCTTCACTCGTCCAGGCGAGGCTTCTGGGCCATGGGTGGACGCCATTACATATCGCCGCCGCCAGGCTGAACGTCAAGATGGTGGATTCACTTATCCAGCGTGGCGCGGACGTGAACGCCAAGGGGCGCAACTGGACCGAGCAGACACCGCTCGATAGTGCCGCGCACTCATCCGACGCGAGCAAAAGCGCGGAATTTGCTGATGTCGCTAACCGCCTCGTGCGGGCGGGCGCCGAAATCACGCCGTGGGCTGCTGTGGCGATGGGAGATGCGAACTGGCTTCGGGCGCGGCACGCGCAGGGCTCGCTGATCAACCCGATTGAGGGCGCCGGTGGTATGCTTCGCATCGCCGCGAGCTGCAATCGCACGGAAATTCTTCAATCTCTACTCGACCTTGGCTTTGACTCAAACGAACGTACCCGAATGGAAGACGTGGACGCCGACGGTATCGTTTTTACCTGGGGCATGCCGCTCTATCATTGCGCGCAGTTTGGCAAATATGAAATGGCGGAGATTCTGCTGGCACACGGAGCGGACCCGAACGGCAAAGTTTACGCCAGCGGCGACCCCGTCTTCCAGGCCTATGACAAGCGCGACTGGAAAATGGTCGAACTGTTGCAGCGTTATGGCGGGGTTCCGGAAGCCACCACCGCGGGCCTTTTTCGTCAAACCGAGCTCGCCCGAAAGATGCTGGCGGGCGAAGCAAAGTACGGGAACGAAGGCGTCGGCGGCGACACACTTCCCGAGCAATTGTTGTGGGGTGGCGCCTGCGGCGGCGATGCCGAGATTGTACGCATCGCGCTGGAGCAGATTGATCGCCCCAGGGATGACCCATGGTGGTTCCACATCATGGAACAGCCGATCCGTATGTGGAGCGACGGGGGCGCCCAGTTCGAATGCCTGAAGCTCATTCTCGAGCGCTGCGACCCGAATATCCTTGGACGCTCGGGTGACGGCTTCAACCTCACCATTCTTCACAGCGTGGCCGGTGCGCGCCCACATGTAACCGGGGAGCAACGGCTCGCCTTCGCAATCGCCCTATTAGACGCCGGCGCGCGAACTGATCTTCGCGATGGATTACTCGAAAGCACGCCGCTTGGTTGGGCGTGCCGTTGGGGCCAGGCCGAGTTGGCGAAACTCCTCCTTGAGCGCGGCGCCGATCCGGTAGAAGCGGGCGCCGAACTGTGGGCGACGCCAAAGGCCTGGGCCGGGAAAATGAAACACGATCATGTGCTCAAGGTTCTGTTAGACTACGAGGCCCAGGCGAAGGACATTGCCCCGGGAGGGACCGCGTAACGTGGACCCGCTAGCTCGTGTGGGGACTCCCATTCAGGGATCCGAGCAGGTGCGAGGCCTTGGACGCGACAGTCTGCGAGATCCGGTGCTGACTCTTACATCTTTTAAACCGCCGCCTGAGGGCACCGTATGAACCACATCACCGCCGCTGCCGCCTCGCTCCGCTCTGGCGGCTCCGTGGTCGCTGGTCGAGGCAAACCAAGTCCCGAGGTCCGAACCTCGGAGTAGGTAAGAATTATAGGAGGAGTTCATTATGTCTAATCGCGTCGCCGTTGTGACGGGCGGAAGCCGCGGAATTGGCTACGCAACGGCGCTGGCGCTGTGCAAGGCGGGCTACGACATCGTCCTCGCCTCTCCGGCAATCGAAAAGAACAAGGAAGTGGCCGAAGCGATCCGGTCTTGCAGCGGCGCGGCCCGCACCGTCAATCTCGATCTGTCCAGGCACGAGTCCATCAAGGAAGCGTTCGAAACGATTTACAAGACCATGCGCCGTGTCGACATCCTGGTCAACAACGCCGGCATCACGCGCGATGGCCTTTCCATGCGCATGAAACCTGAAGATTGGGACCTTGTCTTGCGGATCAATTTGACCGGCGCCTTTCAGGCGGCCCAGCAGGTCCTGCCAGCCATGCTCAAGGAACGCTGGGGACGGATCATCAATATCGCCTCGGTCGTCGGCGAAACCGGCAACCCCGGACAGACAAACTACGCCGCTTCCAAGGCGGGACTGATTGGCTTGACCAAAGCCCTGGCGCAGGAAGTGGCCAGCCGCAACATCACCGTCAATGCCATCACACCGGGTTTCATCGACACAGACATGACCGCCAAACTTTCCGATGACGTCAAGCAGCGCATGCTGGCCGGCATTCCGATGAAGCGGTTCGGAACGCCCGGTGACGTTGCCGCGGCAGTCAAATTTCTGGCCAGCGAGGAGGCCGGTTATATCACAGGGCACGTGCTGAAAATCAACGGTGGAATGTACATGTAGCCTGGCGGCTACACACCCGGACGGTGTCCCCAAATGTCGATCTGGAGCCGGGGGCTGTAGCGGAAGCCCTCCATCTTGCAAACGTCGATCAGCCAGGCGGCGCGCCGGCGGATCTCCCCGGCTGACGTGCCTTCCGCCATGAGTTGCACCTTGGACCGGTCGGCAGCCAGGTCTTCAACGATCCGGTGAATCTCATCCATGTCGTCGAGGGATTGAACCACAAACTTGAGCTGATACTCATAGGCTGAAATCAGTTGCCGCAGAACGTCCGGTTGGTAGCGCAGCCGTTCATGCCGCGCGTTGCCAGGCGGCGTCGAGTTGGCGAGCTTCGGGCTAATGCTCATGAGGTCGCACTCCAGGCTGGCAAACACCGTTCCCGCGGTTTCGATCGTGATGTGGCGGCCCAGCCGCCTGACCGCGCGCGTCAATTCCTCGATGGCCGGTTGGATCATTGGTTCGCCGCCCGTAATGACCACGTGCCGGATTTGAGGGAAGCCGCCAACCCACGCGGCCAATTGCTCGATCGTCCATCCTTCACCTTGCGGCGTCCAGGAGGTGTAAGGCGTATCGCACCAGACGCATCGCAGGTTGCAGCCCGTCGTGCGGATGAACAGCGAAGGAACTCCCACCAACGCGCCTTCGCCCTGCACCGAAGCAAAGACCTCGTTGATCTTCATTTGCGGTAGGGCAGGGGATCGGTGATTCCCGCTACTCGAAATCCCGTCAGCCGGATCAGGCAACTGTCGCACGCGCCGCAGGGGCGTCCCTCGGGGTCCGGATCGTAACAGCTATGCGTGAGGGAGAAATCGACGCTCAACTCGTTCGCCAGCCGGATGATTTCCGCTTTCGACAAGTGGATCAGCGGGGTGTGGATCTTGATCCGGCTCCCTTCCACTGCCGCTTTGGTCGCCACATTGGCGAGATGCTCAAAGGCTTCGATGAACTCGGGGCGGCAGTCCGGGTAACCCGAATAATCGACCGCGTTGACACCCAGAAAGATGTCGCTGGACTGGGCGACTTCGGCGTACGCCAGCGCAAACGACAGAAAGATGGTGTTGCGCGCCGGCACGTAGGTCACCGGAATCCCGGCTGCCATCTGCTCCGGGGCGCGCCGTTTCGGCACGTCAATCGCCGAGGTGAGCGCCGAGCCGCCAAACAGGCGCAGGTCAATGCGTGCAATCTTGTGTTCGGCGGCGCCCATCGCCGCGGCGACGCGCTGCGCCGCCTTCAGTTCAACCGCGTGCCGCTGCCCGTAGTCGAACGAAAGCGCGTAGCAGTCATAGCCCTGTCTGCGCGCGACCGCCAGCGTGGTTGTCGAGTCCAGACCGCCGCTCAGGAGGCAAACCGCATTCGGCATCTACATGTCCTCCGGTAAAAGACGCGTGAAGAAAATGCCCAATACCGGAAAGATGAGCAAGCTGGACATCGCGATGCGCAGGCTGAACTGGTCGGATATCCACCCGGTCAGCGGGATGAAGATCAGCCCTGCCATACCCCAGGAAAAACCCATCATCAGCGCGGAAATCGTTCCAGCTTGTGATGGGACAAGTCTCTGTGCGACAACAACATTCACTGGAATAGTAAATAAAAGAATGAGGCCTCCGGCAACCAATCCCGCCTGTGACAGCCAGCCCGTGGCCGCATAAAAGAGCGCCAGAAACGGCACCGAACCGGCGAACGACCAGAGTATTACTTTGCGCGCGCCGAAGCGGTCCGAAAGGTTGCCGCCGACAAACCCGCCAATCGCCCCGGCAACCAGGTACGCCGTGAGCGAATGCGCCGCCTCGGAAAGCGAGAAGCCCCGTTCGCGGTTGAGATAGAGCGGCAGAAACTGCGTGTACGTCTGCTGCACGACCGACCGGACGAATACGGCCATGTACAACAGGAAGAGTGGCTTCCAGACCGCCTTCAGAGGGGCTAAGTCGAACTTGCGGGCTTCGCCGCGCTCATACGGAGGCAGCATAAAGAGCAGGAACAGCGTTGTGGCGAGTCCCGGAATCGAGGTCCATAAGACGTTTTCAAAACCGAACCGGCTGATGACCGCGGTCAGAAGAGAAGGACCGAGAGCCCATCCGAAAGTGCCGGCGCTGATAAAGACCGCCATCCAGCGTCCGTGCGAATCCCGCACCGATGCCGTCGCCCACGCCGAGCCTTGCGGGTGGAACGAGGCGATACCCACGCCGCCGAGAACAACCAGGGCGAGAGCCCAGGAGTAAGTTGGCGCGACCCCCAGCGCTGTAATGAAGACTCCAGCGACCGCCGGCGCCAGGGCCGTAAACAGCCGGGAACGGAAACGGTCTGACAGGATTCCGTAGAGCGGTTGCGCCACGGAGGAGGACAATGTCAGGAGTCCGCCGAGCAGGCCGGCCTCGGTCAGCGTGAGGCCCAACTTGTCGACGAGCAGGGGCTGAAACGAAGAAAGGCCGCTGGAGTACAGGTCGATGCAAAAGTGCGCGATGCAGAGGAGCGAGAGTGCTTGCAGCCCGGTCTTGCGATGCTCGCCAGGAGCGGTGACGGCGCCGGGAAACACGCTGGGCCCAGTGGACATCGGCTATGGGTGGGGGATGCCTCAGTATAACGCGGCAGCGGGCGCGCCTTTGCTACGGTGAAGCATTACGCCCGGCGCGGCCGCGGCGCGAGAACAATGTCTGACTGGTCACGATTTCCCACGGAGACGCCTCTAAGACTCTGGCAAGGCGCCGCGCTCTGGCTGGCGGCGTGCCTTCTGTTTCTGGTGGTCAATCGCGGGGCATACGAGGGCTATTTCAGCGATGACGACCTGGATAACCTGGCGTGGACACGTCATGCCTCGCCCGGGGTTTTCGTCAAAGGGCTGATCACTCCAAAGCAGTTCGAATCGAACTTCCGTCCCGCCGGACACGCGGTCTACAGGATCTTAGGTTCGAGCGTGGGGCTGGATTTCCGCTGGTATGTGGCCCTTATCCAGGCCGTCCACCTGGTGAACCTCGTGCTGTTGTGGCGCATCATTCGAAGTTTGGGCGCGCCCCTGTTCGGCGCCGTCGCCGGGTGCATCGTCTTCCTGTTCCACATGGCGGCGTTTGACGCCTTCTGGAAACCGATGTACCTGTTCGATTCGCTCTGCGCGTTGTTCGTCCTGGCCAGCCTCCTGTTGTACCTGCGGGGCCGCTGGATTGCGGCGTTGATCCCTTTCGTGCTGGCTTACAAATCGAAGGAACTCGCGGTCATGCTGCCCGCGGTGCTGCTGGCGTACGAGTACCTGCTGGGTGAAAAGCGCTGGAAGCGCGTCCTGCCTTTCTTCGCGATTGCGGCGATGTTTTCGGTTCAGGCGTTTGCCGCCAACCGGGTGCGGGACGATGACTACACGCTGCGGTTTATGCCCTGGGATATCGGCAAGTGCGTCACGTTCTACGTGTCCAAGGTCTTGCTCATCCCCTATGCCGGATTCGTCCTGGTTCCGTTGGCTTGGCTGGTGAAAGACCGCCGGGTGCGCTTCGGCTTGCTGACGCTCCTGCTCTTTCTCGGTCCACTGCTGTTCTTGCCGGGCAGGCTGTTCAGCGTGTATCTGTACCTTCCGCTCACCGGTCTTGCTGTTGCGATTGCATTTCTGTTTCCGTTACGGCGAATTGCGGCAGTGGGTGCGGCGTGCCTGCTCTGTGTCTGGTTGCTCGGCAACTATTGGGTTTTGCGGCGCGAGCGCCGCTACGCTCTGACTGTCGCGCCGCAGAACCGGACTTACGTCGAAGCCGTCGGGCAATTCGTCCGGCTCCATCCCGCGTTTCGGGATTACATCCTCGACGGTTCGCCCCTGGCCATGAACGTGTGGGGCGCCAAGGCGGCCTTCCGGTGGTTCCTTCCCGTTACCGGTCTCCACCTCGTGTGGGTCGAGGATCCGGAAGTGCGGTCCATGCTGGACAAGGAGCGTCTCGCCGTCGCCAGTTGGGACCGCTCCACAAAGCAACTGAAGTTCCTGGTGCGCGAACCCGGCACGCCGGACCAGAGTTTCATTCGTGCCGGGCGAAATGCGCCGCTCTGGCAGCTTACCGATGGCTGGTTCCTGCCTGAGGCCGATTTCCGCTGGATGGGTCCCGTGGGCAAGGCGCGTCTGCGATACCCGCCCGGCGCCCGCGAGTTTGTGCTCACCTCCAATCTCTCCGAACTACAAATCAAGGACCAGGGCCGTGTGTCGGTTGAACCGGTACTCAACGGGCATGCGCTGGGCGCGCAATGGTATGAGCGCAACGGTTGGTTGACGCTGCGCTGGGCCGTTCCACCGGGTTTGCCCGAGGAGATCAATGTCGAACTGAGGGTCAATCCCCCGTACCATTCCTCCAACGGAGATCCGCGTACCTTTGGCGTCGCCGTTGTGTCCTTCGGGTTCGCCAAATGACTCCTCGCTCCCGCCTGTGGTGGATTGCGGCTCTGCTGTGCGCCTCCACCTTGCTCAACTACGCCGACCGGCTGGCGTTTTCCGTCGTGTCGGTTGAGGTGCGGCGCGAGTTTGCGCTGAAGGAATCCGATTACGGGCAAATCGTAACGCTATTCCTTGCCGCCTACGCGGTCATGTACGCCGTTTCCGGATACCTGGTGGACCGTCTGGGCGCCAAGCGCGGTTTTGGCGTGTTCATGGCCGCCTGGTCTCTGGCTCAAATGGCTCACGGCTTCGCCCTCGGAAAGTGGTCGCTCGCCGCTTGCCGGATTGGCCTGGGCTTGGCCGAACCCGCCGCGTGGCCCGCCGCCGCCAAAGCGGTCAAGGAGTGGTTCGCGCCTGCCCGGCGGGGCTTGGGCATGGGGATCTTCAACGCCGGCACCTCGCTCGGTTCCGCGGTGGCGCAACCCTTGGTGTCGATCCTGGCGTTACGGTATGGCTGGCGGTTTGCCTTCATCGTGACCGGCGGGATGGGGTTCATCTGGCTTGCGGCGTGGATGCTGATCTATTACACGCCGGCCCAGCCGGCGCCGGACTCAAAGGCGGCGCCTGCGCCCCGCTCCAGTTGGTGGGCCATCTTCAAGCAGCCTGGCTGCTATGGCCTCACGCTGGCTCGCTTCTTCACCGACCCGGTGATTTACTTCGTCATCTTCTGGCTGCCGGAATACCTGCGCAAGGAACGCGGCTTTGACCTGGCTATGGTGGGCAAGTACGCCTGGGTGCCGTTTGCTTTCGGCGGCGCCGGCTATGTCTTCGGCGGGTGGCTTTCGGGCTGGCTCATGGACCGCGGCTGGTCTACGGGTAGGGCGCGGAAATTCGCAATGGCCTGCGGGGCGGCCTTCCTTCCCGGCGCGATGCTCGCTCCCCTGGTCCCGGAACCTTGGATGGCTATTGGCGCAACGTGCTTCCTGACGTTCGGCCATGCCTTGTGGGTCGCCAACTTGCAGACCCTGCCGACTGACCTGTTTCGCGATTCGGAACTCGGCACCGCTTCGGGCTTCACGGGCGCGGGCGGCGCGATTGGTGGAATGATCGCCAACCTTGCCACGGGCTATGCGGTGATGCAGTTCTCATACACGCCCCTGTTTCTTTTGGCGGGACTGCTGCACCCGCTGTCGGCGGTGTTGGTTTACCGGTTTCTGCCGGAGCGCGAGTTCGCGCGCGCGGCCGGCCTCATACGGAATCCTTGAGCATTTCCCGCGCGCAGTTGTAACCGGCGGCGCCCATCACGCCTCCGCCCGGGTGTGCTCCCGAACCGCACAGGTAGAGCCCCCGGACCGGTGTCCGGTACCTGGCCCAACCCGCCACCGGACGCATGACGAACATCTGTTCCAGGCTCATCTCCCCATGGAAGATGTTGCCGCCGGTGAGCCCGAAACGGCGTTCGAGGTCGAGCGGAGTCAAGACCTGCATTTCGAGGATCAAGCCGCGGAACCCCGGACAGTACTCTTCAATCAAGTCAATGACGGCGCGGGCAAAGGGCTCGCGCTGCTCATCCCACGTCCCGTTTCGCAGGTGGTAGGGCGAGTACTGAAGGAACACGCCCAGCAGGTGGCGCCCCGGAGGCGCCAGCGTCGCGTCGTACTGTGTCGGGCTGGTGAGTTCCAGCAGCGGGCGGGCGGACGGGCGGCCGTACTTGGCGTCGTCCCAGGCTTGCTCGACGTAGTCGATCGACGGGCAGATATGCATGGTGGCGCGGTGCTGTGGCGCGGGCGCGCCGGGCAGGCACGCAAACTCCGGCAGCGCCGAGAGCGCAAAGTTAATCTTCGTAGAGGTGCCCTGGCAGCGGAATTGTTGGATGGACCGGACAAATTCCGGATCGAGTTCCCCGGCCGGCGTCAACTCGAGGAAGGTCCGCTTGGGGTCCAGGTTCGACGCAACGGCGCGCGCGCGGAGTTCATCGCCGTTGTCAAGCACAACCCCGTCGATCTTTCCGTTGCGGATCAGAAACCGGCGTATGGCGGCGCCGGTTCGAATTTCGGCGCCGTAGGAGCGCGCAGCCGAAGCGATCGCTTCCGACACGGCGCCCATGCCGCCGCGGACAAAGCCCCACAGGCCCCGGCGTCCTCCCACTTTGCCCATGCAATGATGCAGGAGGATATAGGCGGTTCCGGGCGAGCGCGGACCGCCGTTGGCGCCAATCACGCCATCGGTGGCCAGGGTGACTTTCAGTTCCGGAGACTCGAACCACTCATCCAGATAGTCGCTGACGCTCATGGTGAAAATTTTCACCAGGGCCGTAATATCGTTACGGGCGAGTCCGCGCAGCCGGGCGGCCAGTTTCAGGTACTCGACGGCGTCCGCGAGGCCGCGGGGCGGGAACGCCGGGGGAGTAACCAGGAGCAGTTCCTCAATCACCCGGGCCAGACGTTCGAGATGGGCGTCATATCGCGGCAGTGTCTCGGCATCCCTGGCGGAGAACTTGGCGGCTTCAGCCAGCGTCTTGCCCGCATCCTGCCACATGAACAGGTAACGGCCGTCAGGAAAGGGTGAAAAGAAGGCCGGATCCTTAGCGTCCACCTGGTAGCCGTGGCGCGCGAGTTCCAGATCGGCGATGACACGCTCCTGGAGGAGACTGGTCAGGTACGACGCGGTCGACACGCGGTAGCCGGGCCAGATCTCCTCGGTTACGGCGCACCCGCCGGCGAGTTCGCGCCGCTCGAGCACCAGCACGCGGCGTCCGGCCCGCGCCAGGTATGCGGCGGTGACGAGCCCGTTGTGACCTGCTCCCGCGACGATGACATCCCAAGCAACCGGCGCCATCCCAACATTTCAACAGAAACGCACGGATTCTTGATCCCGGGCACGAGCGGCGTTACCGGACAAACGCCGTAACCAGCACTCCAACAGTGATGAGCGCCGCACCGGCGACGCTGCCGGCCGATGGCTTCTCACCCAGGAACGCGAACGCCATGATTACCGCCAGCGCGACGCTCAGCTTGTCGATGGGGCCCCGCGTGAAGCCGGACCCATTTGCAGCGCCTTGTAGTAACACAGCCACGACATGCCGGTAGCGAGCGCGGAAAGGACCAGGAAGACGAGAGATTTACGAGGTACCGTCAACGCCTCCCGGGCGGTGCCCTCAACCAGCACAATCCCCCACGCAAAGACGACGATGACGAGTGTGCGAATGGCGACCGCGAGGTTGGAATCCACGTCGCGCACGCCGATCTTGCCGAGAATGGCGACTAGGCCGCCGAAGAAGGCCGAGAGACACGCATAGGCCGTCCAGTTCATAACGCTCACCTGTAGCACACATCCGCCGTGGCGTGATTGCTATAAGGGAATGGTATGGTTGCGGAGAAACTCAAGGCGATGGGGGTGGTCGGCGCCGGCGGCGCCGGCTTTCCGACATACGTCAAGGCGCAGTCGCAAGTGGAATACGTGCTGGCCAATGGCGCCGAGTGTGAACCACTACTGCACAAAGACCTCGAGATCATGAAGCGTTACCCGGCCGAGATTGTTGCCGGGATGAAGCTCATGATGGAGGCGACCGGCGCGCGCCACGGCAAGTTCGGCATAAAGACCAAGAACAAAGACGCCGTGGCGGCGATTGAGCCTCATGCCAAAAAAGCCGGCATCGAGCTGTGCCTGCTGGGCGACTTTTATCCTTCAGGCGACGAGTACGAGTTGGTCTACAGCGCTACGGGGCGGTTGATCCCGGCGGCCGGAATTCCATTGAACGTCGGCTGCGTGGTCAATAACGTCGAAACCCTGTACAACGTACAGCGCGCCGCCGAAGGCGAACCGGTGACGAGGAAGTTCCTCACCGTTTGCGGTGCGGTGCGGAAGCCGGTTTCCTTCTGGGCGCCCATCGGAACGCCGTTTCGCGACCTGATTGCCATGGCGGGCGGCGCGACTCCGGACCAGATCGCGGTTTTCGTGTCGGGCCTGATGATGGGGACGCTGTCGTTTGATCTCGACGAGGTTGTCACGAAAACCACCTGCGGCCTGATCGTGCTTCCCAAGGATCACATGCTGGTCGAGCGCCGGTCGCGTCCCATCGCCGTCAAGCACCACATCGGCAAGTCGGCTTGCGATCAGTGCAGCTATTGCACCGAGTTTTGCCCGCGCTACCTGCTCGGTTACGATGTGCAGCCGCACAAGGTCATGCGCAGCCTCGGCTTCACCTTGACTGGCGCCAACAACTGGAATCAGTGGGGGGAATTGTGCTGCTCCTGCGGACTCTGCACGCTGTACGCCTGCCCGGAAGACCTGTTTCCCAAAGAAGCGTGCGATCAGGCCAAGACAGACCTGCGCGCCGCAAGCATCAAGTTCGTGCAGGAAAGGCCGGTCAGAGTACACCCGATGAAGGAGTACCGGCGCGTGCCCTTGGGCATGCTGCGCCAGCGGCTCAAGGTGGACCACCTGGAAGCGCCGACGCCATTTATCGCCGCCGAGCCGCAACCAAAGCGCGTGCGCATCCTGCGCAAGCAGCACGCGGGCAAACCTGCGTCCATCGTGGTCGAGCCAGGCGCCAGCGTGAACCGCGGCGACGTTATTGCGCGCATGGGCGAGAAAGATCTCGGCGCCGACGTGCATGCGAGCCTGAAAGGACGGGTCAGCAAAGTGACCGAAGATTTTGTGGAGATTGAAGCCTGATGGCGAAAAATTCCATTGGATTGATCGAACTCTCGAGCATCGCCGCGGGATTCCAGGTCTGCGACGCCATGCTGAAAGCCGCCGACGTCGAACTGGTGCTGGCGCGCACCATTTGCAGCGGCAAATACATGGTCCTGGTGCGGGGCGAGACGGGCGCCATACAGTCCGCGGTTGAAGCGGGTTGCCGTGAAGGCGATTTCTCCGTGATCGACACGTTCCAGATTCCCAGCGTGCACGAGTCCATCTTTCCCGCGCTCAGCGGCTTTCCCAAAGCCGGGAAACTCGAGTCGCTCGGCATTTTGGAGTCGTTCTCGGTAGCTTCGTTGATTGAGGGCGCCGACGCCATGGCCAAGGCGGCCAACGTCCGGTTGATCGAAGTGAGGCTCGCCATGGCCCTGGGCGGAAAGGCGTTTGCGCTGGTTACTGGAAGCGTGTCGTCAGTGCGCGCCGCCGTCGAAGCCGGAGCCCAGGCCATCGCCAGAAAGGGCCTCTTGGTCAACCGGGTTGTGATCCCGCAGCCGCGGCCGGAACTGCTGGCGGAGCTGATTTGAGCCGCGTACCGCCCCTGGCGGCGCTGATGCTCGCCGCGGCCGCCTGCGCGTCCGCGCAGACCTGGACGGTCTACGTGGGCGCGCTTTCACCCGGCGCCGTCATCCTGGCATGGGGAAAGCCGGGCGCCGGAAACGTGATTGGCCGGGACGCCAAGTCATATGGAACGGCGCGAGTCACGGTGGGCTCGAAGAGTGTCGAAACCGGCCGCGCTTGGGCCCGTGTCGACGGATTGGCGCCCGATACGCGCTACGACTACACCATTCAGATCGGTGGGGAAACGGTGGGGAAGGGCACGGTACGCACGTGGCCGCGCACCGCGACCCGGCTGAGTTTCATTGTTGTCGGCGACTACGGCGCCGGCTCGCGCGAGGAAGCGCTCATCGGCGCGGCTATGGCGAAAGTCGTCGATGAGCGGGCCAACTCCGCCAACCCCATACGGTTCGTGCTCACCACCGGCGACAACATCTACGGGACTTTTTTGATCCGCAGGCAGAGCGGCGCCAAAGACCAGGACTGGTGGCCAAGGCTGTTCACGCCGTTTGCCGGAGTCCTGTCACAGGTTCCGTTTTACCCGAGTCTGGGCAATCACGACGGCAACGAATCGGAGAAGCGCGGCGACTTGCCGGTCTACCTCGACAACTTCTTTTTTCCCGGTGGGAATCCGGCGCGCTGGTATCAGTTCAGCTTCGGCGGCGGTCTCGCGGACTTCTTTGCGCTGGACTCCACCTGGAACAGCGAGTCGGGTCCGCCCAGCCCTGTCTACCTGGAAGGGAGCGAGCAGACGGCATGGCTGAAAAGCCAGCTCTCGCAATCCAAGGCGTTATGGAAGATCCCCTACTACCACCATCCAATCTTCAATGCCGGACCTTTCCACGAGTCGAAAAAATCGGACGAGCGGTTGAAGCACTGGCAGCCGATTTTCGCCGCCGCCGGAGTGCGGACGGTTTTTCAGGGCCACGAGCACAACTATCAGGTCACGTTCGCGGACGAGGCAACTTCAGGAATCCGGTTCTTTATTTCCGGCGCGGGCGGTGAACTCCGGCGGGGCGATGTCCGGCGCAACATGGCCAGCGCGCACACTGAAGCGTGGGCGGCGCAACGGCACTTTCTCCTCGTCGATATCGAAGGCAAGACCATGACGGTTGAGCCGCGCTCGCACGAGGCCGTTCGCGCCATCCTGCGGGACGGCAGCCCGGCTTCGCCCGTCCGGATTACCCTGCCGTAATTGGAACGGCCGGAGTTGCCCGCTACTCGACTCCAGCCAGTTTGATGACGGAGGCCACACAGCACGGGCGTAAGGCAGGGCCGAACTCGGGAACCTCGACCTGCACGCCGCCACCCGCCGCTTTCCACTTCAGAGGGCTTTCGTGCCCCAGCAGCGTCGCGGTCATCGATTTCCTGGCTTTGACATTCTGAATCACAAACTGCCGCGCAGGCCAGCCGGGAACGATGGCATAGAGCGTATCGCCCTTGGAGGTAAAGAACGATTCGACTCGCGCCATTCCGGGCCCCGCGCCGTCCACCAGGTCGGTGACTTCGTACCGCACCATGTACTCCTTGTTGGTCTCCATGGTGGGTACTTTGCCGGCGCTCCACTGGCGCGTCTTCTTCCACGGGCGGGTGCCGTAGATGGCTTCGCCGTTCACCTTGAGCCAGTCGCCGATCTGGATCAGACGGTCTTCCATGACCACCGGAATCGTTCCATCGGCCGCCGGTCCGATGTCCAGCAGAACACTGCCGCCCCGGCTCACCAGGTCCACCAGCATCAGGACCAGTTCGCGGCCGGAGTGGTAATCCTCCAACCGCTCCACGCGGTTGTAGCCGTAGGAGTGGCCCATGCCCCGGCTCTCTTCCCAGTCGTGTCCGGCCAAGTCCAGCCCGGGAGTATACTCTGTCGTCCAATACCCGCCGTGCTTGTGCCGCGTGTCCTTGCCCCAGCGGTCATCGATCACGACCTCGTCTTTGGAGGGAGATTCGTTGAAGAGCCACGCCAGCAGTTCCGGCGATTTCCACTCGGCGCTGGTCAGGTCCCACTCGCCGTCGCTGAAGATGATGGACGGCTTGTAGCGGGTCACGACATCCTTGAACTGCGGGAACATGTGCTCATCGACAAAGCGTTTCTTATCGCTGATCCAGAGCGGGTTGTACCACTCGTAGAGCGAATAATAGAATCCTGCCTTGAGCCCTTTTCGCCTGACGGCGTCGGTCAGTTCCCCGAGCAGATCGCGTTTCGGGCCGATTTCCACGCTGTTCCAGGGCCGTCCCCAGGTCTTGCTGGCGTGCGCCGAAGGCCAGATGGCAAAGCCGTCATGGTGTTTGGAAGTCGGGACCACGTACTTTGCGCCCGACCTCAGAAAAACGTCCGCCCACCTGCCGGCGTCGAACAGTTCGGCCTTGAACATCGGCGCAAAATCCTGATACGGAAACTGTGGGCCAAACACCCGGCTGTGGAACACCGAGGTCGCATTTCCCTTCGGCTCCCGCTGCCCTTTGGTCAGCGAGTTCCAATACCACTCCGAATAGGGCGTCTCGCCCTTCTTGTTCACCGGCGCAAACGCAGGAACTGAGTAAATTCCCCAGTGGATGAAAATGCCGAATTTGGCTTCGGCAAACCAGGCCGGATTCGGGCGTTTGTCGATCGACTCCCAAGTGGGTTCATAGCGTGTTTGGGCTACGAGGAACGAACCAGTGAGGCACAGCAGTATGGCGGTTTTCATGGCAGGTCTGTCCCAGAGTATCCGTTATCGGACGGGGGCGGCAATTCTTCGCGAGGGAAGCTCGCGGCGAAAAAAGTCACACACCTCTGCGTGGTTGGCTTGCGCCCGGTGTTGAAGGATTCTTACCCCACAGACCCGTTGTGCCTGGCATTTGTTTGCTATAGACTCTCACCAATAGTTTCGCTAGGAAAGGAGCTGTTTATGTCAGTATCCAGGCGCCTCTTAGGTGCTCAAATCGTTCTGACATCCCTTGTGCCGCTCTTACTCCCCATCGCCATAGCGCAAGATTACCGGGGGCGCGTCCAAGGGACCATCTACGACCCGGCACAAGCCGCGGTGGCAGGGGCTAAAGTCACGCTCAAGAACACACTGACCGGTGTTGAAAGCGTAACTCAAGCCAACGACGTCGGGCATTACCTGTTCGATCTTGTGCTGCCCGGCAGTTACTCGGTGACAGTCGAAGCGACCGGGTTTAACCGCTTTGTCCAGGAGAATGTGACCGTACTGACTCGTGGCGATGTCACCGTGAACGCTGAGCTGGCCGTGGGTGGGCTTGCGCAAACCGTCAATATCACTGAAGCGGTGGGAGGCGTGGAGTTCAATACTTCAACGATGACAACCACCGTTCAAGGCGCCATGATCCAGGACCTGCCCGTCCTGGCGCGAAATCCCTATACCCTGGCGCTGCTCAATCCAGCCGTCGTCAACCAGTATTGGGATGTGGCGCACCGCAATCCCTTCTATATGTGGTCATCCGGAGGCTTGGACGTGGGAGGCTCTACCGGGGGCAAGAACAACCAGCTTCTGGATGGTGTTTCACTCAACGTTTCCGCCCGCGGTTCCTACAACGCGCCAATGGACGCCGTGCAGGAAGTCTCGGTTCAGCAGAACGCCGTGGACGCCGAATTCGGCTTCAGCGCCGGCGGAACGCTCAACCTGTCCATGAAGTCGGGAACCAACGAGTTCCACGGAACGGCGTATTATTTTGGACGCAACCCCGCGCTCAACGCGATGACCAACCGCATCACTCGCGAGCCCAGCGTGGTCCGGAATCATATCTGGGGCGGCACGATAGGCAACCCCATCCTGAAGAACAAGCTGTTCAACTTCTTCTCCTATGAGCAATGGAGGTCGACGCAGCCCTCCAGCAATCAGTCGACCGTGCCGACCGACCTGGAACGCACCGGGGATTTCTCACGAACCTTCACGCCGCAGGGCGTGCTTCGCGCCATCTACGACCCGTTCACGACCGTCTTCGATCCGGCCACGTCCATGGTGACGCGCCAGCCCTTTGCGGGCAACATCATTCCGGCCAACCGGATCAACGCGTCGGGCAAGATCGCCATTAACGACCTCTGGAAGCCCAATCGCGCTGGTGACGATCCCTCCGGCGTCAACAACTTCAAGAACGCCTACGCCTGGTGGGTGAAGTACAAGAACTACTCCGACCGCGTGGATTACAACATCACCGAGAGACTGCGCATGTACGCCCGGTACTCGCAGTATTGGACGCGCCTCGATAACCCGAACTGGGGCGGCACCATCGCCGTGCCTTCCGACAACGGCGGTTTGATGGACGCCTTGAACGCGGCGGCCGATGTGGTGTACACGATCAGTCCGAGCACCGTGTTCAATGTCCGCTACGGCGCGACCTATCTTGAAGACGACTATGACTCGGAATGGGCCAAAGTGCCGGAAAGCACCTGGGCTGGCCTGTTCCCCTCGGGTTGGTATAAGCCGGTTTTGGCCAGCGTGCCGGGCGTCTACTATCCGCGATTCAATTACACCGGCAACGGCGGCGCCTCGACGGGGTTCGGCGGGTGGTGGCTTGTCCGCGGCCGGTCGCACAACCCCTCGGCCAATATCATTCACTACCGGGGCAAGCACTCGTTCAAGGCCGGATGGCAACTCCGCTACTCGTACGACCGTAACGGGCTGCCGACCACCGGTGACTTCAGTTTCAACTCCATCGATACCGGCAGCTCGTTCCTGGGCTACAACAGCTCCCAATCGGGCAGCCAGTTTGCCTCCGCGCTCTTGGGCGTTCTGAACGCGGGCAGTTCCGCCATCAGCCCGATGTTTAACACCCACCAGCAGCAGTGGGGGTTCTTCTTCCACGACGACATCAAGGTCAACCGGAACATCACTCTCAACCTGGGCATCCGCTATGAATATGAAACCGCGCCCAGCGAGGAGATCCACATGCTAACGCGGCAACTGGACCTGAGCGATCCGATTCCGGAATTCCAGGCCAAGCCGCCGCAGATGCCGTCGCAGGTCACCTCCATCATGCAGAAGCCGCCCAACTACTCCGGCGCCTTCATCTTCACCAGCAACAGCCAGCCGCGCATGTACGACGCTCAGAGGTCGATCATCCTGCCGCGCGCCGGCATTGCCATCCGCCTGAACGATAAGACCTCCATGCGAGTCGGGTACGCCCGCTACGCGGTTCCGATGGTGGCGGTCCACCCGGAAGGGTTCCCGCTGCCGAAGTACGGTTACGTCCAAAGCAGTTCCGTCCTCGGACCCCTTGAAGGCAAGCCGCGCACCTTGGTAAGCGATCCATTCCCAACCACCAATCCGCTGATTCTGCCGCCGGGCAACAGCCTGGGCCGGTACACCCAATTGGGCGACGGCATGAGCTGGTATGCGCCCAACACCACCACGCCCAAGAACGACCGCATCAACTTCTCGGTCCAGCACCAGATGCCGTGGCGCATCGTGACGGACGCGACGTTCTTCATCAATCTCGGCCACGATGTTCAGGACCCCAGCATGTGGGGCGGCGACTATGGCCGGTCGATGAATATGACGGATCCGAACCTCTACTACAAGTACAAGGGCGCCCTGGATGAGGCCGTGCCGAATCCGTTCTACCAGCTTCTGCCGGCCACCAAGATGCCCGGCAACCTGCGCAACCAGCAGACGGTCTCGGTGGCGCAACTGCTGCGCCCCTATCCGCAGTACACCGACCTCACCATCAGCGCCTACCGCGGCCAGACCAGCCGCTACTATGCGCTACAGCTCAAAGCCGAGCGGCCCATGGCCAACGGCCTCACCCTGCTGGTGGGCTACAACTACAACCGGGAAACCCACACCGAGTACTTCAACGACCTGGACCGCTACAACTACACCTTCGGGATGTTTGATCGTGGCAATCCGCGCCACCATATCCGCGTCGCGGGAACGTGGGAAGTGCCGGTCGGCCGCGGACGCGCGTATGGCGCCAGCATGAACCGCGCGCTCGACCTGATCATCGGCGGGTGGGCGACCAGCAGCATCCTGATGTGGAACGCAGGCCCGATGATACGTTTCGGCCAGGCGATCGTCACCGGCGATCCAACCCAGAATGTGCCCAGCAGCGCCTATTTCAACCCCAGCGTGTTCCAGGTTCCCGAGCCCTACACGCCCCGCACCAACCCGATCTACTATGACGGCCTGCGCGGTCCCGGCTACTGGCAGCTTGATTCGACATTGGTCAAGTACTTCCCCATCACCGAGCGCGTCAAGTTTGAACTCCGCATGGAGTTCTACAACCTGCCCAACCACTTTCTGCCGTCCCAACCGGACACGGGTATCGGCAGCGGAACCATGGGTTACAGCACCTGGGTTGCCGGAGGCAACTACGGCCGGGAAATTCAGTACACTGGCCGGATTCGCTTCTAAGGTGTAGCGTCCACGAATCCGCCACATCTCGTTTACCAGTCCCGCAAGGCGGCGGCGCGCCGCGTGTGCGCCGCCGCCTCGTGACGAAAGTCACGGCAATCCCGCCCGGCGCGAGGGCACGATGGATAGTGGGGAAGGACCTATGCGTGCTACGACCGCGGTCGCTCGTGAACTGGCGTTGCAGCGCCTGTTGACTGTTTGGATCATCACCGGGCTCACTTTCATGCTGCTGCCAGGCACCTTCCTGGGCGTGTGGAACCTGATCTCGATTGCCGGCGAGCGGACACCGGCGCACATCGATCCGGCCTGGATTCAAGCTCACGGACACGCGCAGTTATTTGGGTGGATCGGGACCTTCATTCTGGGGATCGGCTTCTATTCGCTCAGCAAGATGGGCGCGATACCGGAGTTTGCCGTCAGCCGGGGTTGGCTTAGCTGGGCATTATGGAGCGGCGGCGTCACGCTGCGCTGGGCCACCAACGTCTGGCAATGGCACTGGCGCTGGATGCTGCCCTTGTCGGCGCTGTTCGAACTGGGCGGGTTCCTGCTGTTCTTTATCACGGTCAGGCGGCACCGGCCGGAGAAGCCGCTAGCCGCCGTGGGGCCGGGGCCGCGGCCGGCCTGGATGGTCCTGGTCGTTTTCGGAAGCATTGGGTTCCTCGCCAGCCTGCTGGCCAATGGCGTGGTTGCGATGCAGAGTTCGATCGCCAACGCCAGCCCCGCCGTCCCGCACGCGGTCAATCAAAGACTGCTGGCGTTGTTTGGCTGGGGTTTCCCGGTGCTCACGATTTGGGGTTTCAGCGCGCGCTGGCTTCCTGTGTTCCTGGGTCTCCATCCTCCTTCCGTGCGCCTGATGTATGCGGCGCTGGCGGCCGACGTGGCCGGTATCCTGGCCGCCGGGGTGGACGCGTGGCGTTTCTCGACCGCCGCCATTGCGGCTGCCGTCGTGCTGGCGTGTTACGGCCTGCGTATTTTTGCGCCGCCCCTGAACGCGCCGAAAGTCACCGGCGTACATCGCAGCTTTCCCGTGTTCGTGCGGTTCGCCTACGGGTGGCTTGCCGTTTCCGCCTCTCTGGCGGTAAGCGCTTCGCTTTGGGACCGGGCGGGCGGTCTCTGGGGTTCTTCACGCCACGCCTTGACCGTCGGATTCATGTCGACCATGGTCTTCGCCATCGGACAGCGAGTCCTGCCCGCGTTCTGCGGTATGCGTGTGCTGTACAGTCCGGCGCTGATGTTCTGGTCGCTGGCGCTGCTGAACGCCGGGTGCCTGATTCGCGTGGTCTCCGAAATCGGCGCCTACGAGTCGTATGCGCCGGGTCTGTGGCCCCTGCTATCCGTTTCCGCCATTCTCGAGATGGCCGCCGTAACCATCTTCGCCGCCAGCCTGCTGCTAACCTTCCGGCAACTGCCGGCGCATCTGATGGCGAACTCGCAGGAGAAATCCGGGCAGTCCGTTATGGCTTCTTGAGTTCACCGGGCAAGGGCGTGTCATAGAATGAAAAGAATCCCTGCATGCAGGCACTGTTGGACACTCTCGCGCCCGGATCGGACGAATGGAAGCTCGCCTTGTCGCTGGATCCGTCGCGTTTGCCTGCTCATATCGCCGTCATAATGGACGGCAATGGACGCTGGGCCAACCAGCGCAGCCTTCCGCGCGTCGCGGGGCACAAGGCTGGGGTGGAACCGGTCAGGACTACGGTTGAGTCCTGTGCGCGGCTCGGCATCGGGAGCCTGACGCTGTATGCGTTCTCGGTGGAAAACTGGAAACGCCCTCAGTCGGAAGTCGAGACCCTGTGGCGCTTGTTGCGATACTACCTGCATCGCGAAATGCCGGCCCTGATGAAGAACGGCATCCGCTTCAAAGCGATTGGCCGCATTGAGGGGTTGCCGCCGTCGGTGCGGCATGAACTTAGAGAGGTGATGGAGCGCACCGCCGCCAATCCCGGCATGACCCTCAATGTCGCCATCAACTACGGGGGGCGGTCGGAAATCGTCGATGCGGTCAACGCGCTGCTCGATCAAGCCCGCCGGGAAGGGACGTTGGACCGGCTGAGGCTCGACGAGGATTTGCTGGCGTCCGCACTGCACACCGCCGGGCAGCCTGAGCCCGACCTGCTGATCCGGACTTCCGGCGAGATGCGCATCAGCAACTTCCTGCTCTGGCAGATTGCCTACGCCGAGTTGTACGTTACCGAAACGCTCTGGCCCGATTTCGACAGGAAAGAACTTCTTTGCGCCATACAGGCGTACCAGAAGCGGGACCGCCGCTTTGGCGGCATCCATGCCAGCGGACAACGCAACTTGGATGAACCGATTCTGGAAGCGGTGCCCGTACCGGCCAGATGAAGCGCATTGCGACCGCGGCGGTCCTGGTTCCGTCATTTCTCTGGGTGATCCTGGCCGCGCCCGCGCCCGTCTTTCTGGTTATTCTGGCCGCGGTCGCGTCACTGTGCTACTACGAGTACTCCAACATTGCCGCGCTGCACCTGGACGAGGTCCCAAGTTTCGCGCGCAACCCGATCGGCTACGGCGCCGGACTCGTCTTGCTGGTGCTGCCACGCCAGGAAGTCACGTTCCTGTGCCTGCTGGCGGTCATCGTGATGGTCCAATCGCTGCGCGTCCGCAGCCTCAAGGAGAGCCTCCCAATGGCCTCCTTTATCCTGCTCGGCGTCGTGTACTGCTATGGCGCCTGGCGCTGCGCCGCCGGACTACGCTCGATCAGCCCGTGGTGGCTTCTGTTCGCGCTGGCCATCAACTGGGTGGGAGACTCCTTTGCGTATTACTTTGGCCGGCGGTTCGGGCGTCACAAACTGGCGCCGTCGGTCAGTCCCGCCAAATCCTGGGAGGGGACAATTGCCTCTTTAGCGGGCACGACAGCCTTGGGCGTCCTCTACCTGCACCAGGTTCTGCCGAACGTCGCGGTCTGGCAGGCCGTTGTACTGTGCGTCGCGGGAAACCTGGCGGGCCAGTTGGGCGACCTATGCGAATCGGCGTTCAAGCGCGGCGCGGGCGTTAAAGACAGCGGCAACCTGCTGCCCGGGCATGGCGGGTGGCTAGACCGCGTCGATTCCAGCATGTTCTCGCTGCCGGTCGTGTACTGGCTTACCGAACAGCCGTGGTTTTTCCAATGATCTTTTACGCGATTCAGTTTGCCGCGGCGGCTCATAGCGGGCAGTACCGCAAGGGCAGCCGTGTGCCCTACATCGTGCATCCCATCGGCGTGGCGCGGACGCTCCTCGAAATTGGCTGCGCCGAACACGTGGCCGTAGCCGGCGTGCTGCACGACGTGGTTGAGGATACACACATCAAGCTGGTGGAAGTGCGCGTCCGGTTCGGGCGGCAGGTGGCGGACCTGGTCGAAGCCGCTTCCGAGCCGGACCGCTCCTTGCGCTGGGAAGATCGCAAGCAGCACACCATCGAGTTTCTGGGCCAGGCGCCGGAGGAGTCGCTGCTGATCGGCTTGTGCGACAAGCTGGACAATTTGCGCTCCATCCGCCAGGACCTGACGCTTTCCGGCGACGAGGTCTGGGACCGGTTCCGGCGTCCCCGCGAGAGCCAGCAGTGGTATTACGAATCGCTTTCGGCTGTGTTTGCGCGCCGCGTTACCAGCGATCCGGCCTTAAGGCTGGTGAAGGACTTTCAACGGGAACTCGCGCTCGTCTTTCCACCCCCTGAGTCCGGTCAGGACCCGGCGCGGTAAGACGCGATCGCTTCCGAGGTTCTGAGCGCCCGGCCGTAAAGGCGCAGCCGGAGCGCCGCCGGGGAGAGGCGGATTTCAGGCCCGCCGGCGGCGCCTTGCAGGTTCGGGCTGAAACGTCCCCAGCCAAACTGCCGGCTGGCGCCTCCATCGCAGAACCGTCCGTCGATGACGAACGAGATGATCTTGGGACCGCCGTCGGCGATGGCGGCGATGTGCAGCGGCCGGCCTACGGCCAGCGTGCCGGGATCGGCCGCCCAGCGGTTCTCAGTCCGGCCGTCGTTGAGGATCAGCTCCACCCGGTTTCCCGGCGCCGTTTGGAGCGCGAATCCCTTGCCCTCCGGCGTCCGGTTGTCGAGCAGCACTTGTCCGGGCGCGGCGGACTCAAGCCTCACCCACAGGTCGATCGAGAATCCGGCGCGCAGATCCTCGCGTCCGTTGCCGCCTGCCGCACGCTTGATGAAGGCGGGGAACTGGGGCGCGGGAATCGCTGCCGGCGCCGGCGCTTTCAGATCGACGAGGAGCCCCGCGCGAGAAGCGCCGGCAGCCTCAAACTGGTTCCACAGCCCCTCGAGAAGGGTCTTGTCGAGTTCGTGGATCCGGGCGACCTCTTTTTGTGTCTCCGTGACGAAGTACTTGCCGGCGTCCTCCACTAAGTCGGGATAACTCATCCGGACAACGGGATCGTCGTCGTAGAGGGCAATCTCGGGCTGCGACCAGCGGATGACTTTGCCTTGTGGCGAATTGGCTTCGACACCCCCGGCGAGCCATACCGGGTTGCGGTCTTCGTATGCAATCGTGCGCCGCCGCGCACTTTCGCGGATAAACCGCCCGCCGTGGTTATGGAACCAATATAGGTACTTCCCGTTCTCGCAGCGCCAGGCGAAATTCGCGGCTCGCGGATGCTTCATCAGCCGCCCGTCGGCGAACCTCATGTACCTCGGCGTGTCCCATGTTCGTCCGCTGTCGCGGCTGTAGCTGTATGCGGCGTGACCGTCGATGGTGCGATATACGCAGAACAGCGAGCCGTCGCTCAGTACCGAAACGCTTTGTTCCTCGGCTACCGGACCGCCGCCCGGAGGCGCTCTCAACCCGATATCGCCGTCGGGCAGGGTCTGCCAGCGCAGTCTGGACGGATCGGACTCCGTGAGGATATTGCCGCTGCGCAGCAGGGCGCCTTCCGACGAGGTGAAAAACCCTTCTCCGAAGCCCCCGACCTTGTGAATCGGGACAAAGCCGGCTCCCTGAAAGCTGAAGGCTCGCCCGACGTTCCAGAAGAATTTGAGCCGGCCCCCATAAGGGTTCCGGCGGTCGATCTCAAAATCCCGCATCGGGATGTCGTAGCGATGGGACGACCACGTCCGCCCTCCGTCATCGCTGTACTTGAAGACGAAGTGTCCCAGGCTGTCGACACGGCGGCAGTACCCGTCCGGGTAGGCTGGCCGGTCGGCAATCACCTGCCGGACGCGGTCCGTGTTGTGGTTATAGAAAACGTAGATGCGGCCCGAGGGGACCTTCAGCGGCACGGCATAGGATGCCTCCGGACCGGAGGAAGGTTCCACATCTACCGCCTCGGACCATGTCCGGCCCCGATCCATGCTGCGCCGGGCGACGACGTGCTGTCCTCCGGCGCCTTCCACGGCGGGACCCGTGGTCATCACGCAGAGCCAGGCGCCGTCGTCCATCTTGACGACGTAAGGTTGATCGGAATACCCCTCATCGGGGATGACAAGTCCCGAGGTGATATTACGCGGGTCCAGGCTCTGGGCCGGCGCCAGGCTCAGAAACGCCAGCGCAAGGCTACAGGACGGGAAGGAGCGCGGCTTCACGCAGGCCATTGCTGGTAATGCCCCCTACATTGAGTTCCACCAGGCGGTTGGGTTCGCGCGGCGCGGACATTTCCACCTTGAGATAGTTCTCGGTGAGAGCCATGCCATGGGGCATCGTAACCGCCCGCAAAGTCGTGCCGGTCAGCCGGCGGCGGAATTCGAGGTTCTTTTGGGCGCTGAGGTCGCGGAGGCGGCGCGTACGGGCCTTTCGCACGGCGTGCGGAACCTGCCCGAACGCCTCAGCCGGCGTGCCGGGCCGCTCCGAGTATGTGAAGACGTGCAGATAGGTGAAGGGCAGCCGTTCAATGAATGCGCAGGTCTCCTCAAACTCGGCGTCGGTTTCACCGGGAAAACCGGTCATGACGTCGGCGCCATAAGCTGCCAGGGGCATGAGCGCATGCGCCCTGGAGATCCGGTCTTCGTAATGGCGCACGCGGTACCGGCGCTTCATGCGCCTCAACACGGTGTCGCTGCCGGACTGCAATGGCGCGTGGACGTGCTTGGCGATGCGGTCCGAACCCGCCATGACTTCCAGCAAGCCGTCGGAAAAGTCCATCGGCTCCACCGAGCTTAACCGTAGGCGCTCCACCGGCGTTTCGCGCAGCACGCGGTCCAGAAGGTCCGCCAGCCGCATCCGCAGGCGCGGCTCGCGTCCCCAGCGGCCGAGGTTCACCCCGGTCAGCACGATCTCGCGGTAGGATGCGCTCAAAGCCGCGATCTGTTCGAGCACCTGTTCGGGCGGCATGCTCCGGCTCCGCCCGCGCACCGACGGGATGATGCAGAAGCTGCACAGGTTGTTGCAGCCATCCTGAATCTTGAGGTTCGGCCGCGTGCGGTCGCCGAAAGCGTCTTCGATGGGCGCCGAGAGAAACTCGCTGGAACTCGCAATATCTCCGACAAACACTTGGCCGTGGTAAGGCGCCGCTTCACCGCGGAGGATTTCGGGTATGGCCGTCTTGTGGGTGTTGCCGACCACCCACGACACGCCGGGCATCGCGCTGAGTTCAGCGGGCGCCCGCTGCGCATAACATCCGGTCACCAGGATCCGGGCGCCGGGATTTTCGCGATGCACTCTGCGAATACTAGACCGCACGTCGTCATCCGCCGATGAGGTGACCGTACAGGTGTTCAGGATGACGAGGTCGGCCGAGCCGGCGGCGCCGGCGGGGTCCAGCCCCTGGCGCGTCAGAAGGCCTTCCAGCGCCGCGCCGTCGGCTTGGGTGGCGCGGCAGCCGAAATTCTGGATGAAGAACTTCTTCACAAGTAACAGTTTATCAAGGGGTTCGGTGACCGCCAGAATCGTTGCGAGAGATTCGACCTAAAGACTCCACCCCTATTGCCGATAGAGGTTTGAATGGCCTCGGACCGCGTCTTATCCCAGGAAGAAATCGACGTCGTATTCCGGAATCTCCAGAAATCCCGTCACGACGAAGATCCCAGCCAGCGCGCGCAACCGTACGACTTTCGCCGTCCGGACCGCATTGCCAAGGATCAGCTCCGGTCGATCCACCTGCTTCACGACGGTTTCGCGCGTGGCTTGGCATCCAGCCTGTCGGCTTATCTTCGCGCCTACGTGGTCGTCAACCTGGTTTCAGTCGAGCAGCTTTCGTTCCTTGAGTTTACGCAGTGCCTTCCGTCGCCCACCTGTATCGTTTCGCTCAGCATGCGGCCGTTTGACGGCAACTCCATTCTGGAGTTGAATCCGACCATGGTGTTTCCCATCCTCGAGATGCTCCTGGGAGGTTCCGGAAGGACACCGGCGAAAGTCAACCGTGAGATTACCGAGATCGAGAAGAGCATCCTGGAGGGCTTGTTTAGGATTATCCTGCACGACTTGAAACAAGCGTGGTCGCCCATCACGTCGATCCAGTTCGGCATCGAAGCTCACGAAACCGAGCCGCAGTTGCTGCAAATCCTCGCTCCCAACGAGGCGGTTGTGGCGGTTGGCGTGGAAATCCGGATTGGCGACGTGTCGGGGATGATGAATATCGGCATCCCGTCCATCATCATCAAGATGCTGCGCCAGAAGTTCGACCAGCAATGGTCGATCCGGAAAGCCGATTCAAACGAGGAAGACCGGCAGCGGATACTGCGGCTGGTAAAGCCGGCCTATGCCGTGCTGGACACCCGCCTGGAAGGCCCGACGCTGTCGGTTCAGGACCTTCTCAAACTCGAAGCGGGCGACGTGCTTGAATTCGACCACCCCACCTCCAGGCCGTTGAACCTGAAAATCAATGGCGCATTGAAGTTCCACGGTGAGGTTGGGACAAACGGCAGAAAGCGCTGCTTTGCCGTGCGAGCCTGGAAAGATCCCTGCCTTCCGCCCGCGCCCTTAAAAGGCTAAGAATGCTGGTCTTGCCTGGAGGAACCAGATGCCGGCTGGGTGCGTCTATCTAATTGGGGAGGGCGTATGGGTGTTCCCACAAGGTTGAGACCTCCTTGGGTGTACCTCTGGCTATTGCGCCTGGCCAGTTGGCTGGTTCCGCCAAGACAGCGGAAGCAATGGCGTGCGCACCACGAGTCCGCTTTGCGGAGTTGGTGGGTTCTCGTCGAGCGGGGAGAGTTTCCGGCGGGCGCCAGCCGGGCGATGCTGAGTGAATCGTGGCAGAGTTTCGGCCAGGCCTTCTTTGCCAGATTTCAGCACGACGAATTGGCTTCTTTTGCCCGCAAGCCCGCTCCGGTCTACCTGGCGATGATTGCGGCATTCCTGCTGGTTGCCGCCGCCAGTCGCGGGTTTTCCGCCACGCGGGTTCTCTACCAGTCTTTCACAAGCTTCGTAGCTTATTCGTCCCTGACACTTTCAAACTCGATGCCCGTGGTTCGTGACACCACGCAAAATCAGGTTTTGGCTCATGGATTGCCGATGGCTTTTGCGGCGGTCATCGCCGTGGTTCTATTCTTCATCCGCGCCCGCGATATGCGCTGGTACGGCTGGAGGTACCGAGCGTACTTCGCCGCCAAGCTCGCCGGCTTGTTCATCATTGTACCGGCCGTCTGGGTCGAAACCGTCCCATTGCTGCTCAAGTCCCGAGCCTTGGGCGAAGGTGTGATGGTCGGCGCCGCCACACTGGCGGCCCTCTCATTTCCCGCCGTGTTTGGCTGGGCGATGCGGTGGGCGATTGTCGATCAGCGTGAGCGCTGTCCGGTTTGCCTCTCGCGCCTGGTGATGCCCGTGCGCATTGGTTCGTGGGCCAGCGTCTTCGAGCCCGCCACGACTGAACTTCTGTGTCCGGAAGGACACGGCACATTGTCGGTTCTCGAAACCGAAGACACCGAGCCGGAACAGTGGTCCACCCTGGACGAATCGTGGCGCGACCTGTTTGAACCTGCCGTAAAATAGGCCGCCTCCCGCCGAGTGCCGCCCGGCGGACCCTTTGGGCGATACTATTGATTCGATGGAAGAGCGCCCTCATAGCGAAGCCCCTCCCTCGGAGCGGGATGTTTCTGGAAACCTGGGACACCTGAGGCTGTTCGGGATTCCAGTCCGCTTTCATTTCACGTTCATCCTGCTCATCATCTACCTGGTCGTGCTGGCGCTGGACAAAGCCGAGTCGTCCACAACGACCGTGATCTATGTGATCGCCTTGTTCGCGTCGGTCCTATTGCACGAACTCGGCCACGCCGTGGCCGCCAGGCGTTACGGAATTCGCACACTCGAGATTGTGATGCTGCCGATTGGCGGCGTTTCGCGGCTGGAAAAGCAGCCGCACCGCATGACTGAGTTTTGGATTTCGCTTGCCGGGCCGGTGGTCAACTTCGTGATTGCCGGATTGATTGCCGGCTACCTCGCTGCCATCGGCAAGCTTCCCACCGTCGCGGACCTGGTGCGAACCTCCGACCAGTACATGATGGCGCGAATCGCAGCGGGCAACCTGATCCTGGGCCTGTTCAACCTGCTTCCGGCATTTCCCATGGACGGCGGGCGAATGCTTCGCGCCATCCTTTCGTCATCGCGCCCCGAACATGAGGCAACCCGAACCTCCGTCCAGGTTGGTATGGCTATGGCCGCCCTGATGGCTCTGGCCGGATTGCTGACCACCAACTTTATGCTCGTGTTCGTGGCATTTTTTGTGTATCTCGGCGCGATGCAGGAGAGTCTGGTTTCAACCGGGCGGTTCCTCATGCGGGGCGAACTGGTGCAAGCGGCCATGATTACCGATTTCCGGGTCCTGCACCACGGTGACACGATCCGCGATGCGGCCGAGTTGCTGCTAGCCACCTCGCAACAGGATTTCCCGGTGCTGGCCGGCGACAATGTCGTCGGGCTGTTGAGCCGGACCGCGCTTCTGCGCGCCCTGGCCACCGACGGGCCCGATGCCTACGTGGCCGGGGCCATGGATCGAAATTACATTTCGCTGGTTCCGGACATGGATCTGGCCGACGCCGCGCCTAAGCTGGCGCGCGCCGGCTCCTGCGCCCTCGTCATGAATGGCGAACACTTGATCGGTCTGCTGACTACGGAGAACCTGTCGGAGTTTCTGGTGCTGCGCAAGATCTCGCGGAACATTTCGCAATCGCCCCATCTCGACGATGCCCCAAACTGACGTTCTGATTGTCGGCGCCGGGCTCGCCGGCCTGTGCTGTGCAAAGCGATTGCATGCCGCCGGTGTCTCGTTCCTCGTGGTGGAGGCCGCCAGCCGGCCCGGCGGCCGGGTCCGTACGCATTCGACCGGCGGTTTCCTGCTGGACCGTGGATTTCAGGTCTTGCTGACGTCGTACCCGGAAGTGCAATCTCAACTGGACCTCGATGCGCTCGATCCGCGGCCGTTTCGCGCCGGTGTGCTGGTGTTTGCCGATGGCGAGTTCTACCGCTTCAGCGACCCGTGGCGCGAGCCGCTTGGCTCGCTCAGCACCGCCATCGCGCCGCTGGGATCGCCGGGCGACAAGTGGCGGATGGCCCGGCTGCGCGCGGAGTTGACGCACGCCACGATCGACGGCATCTTTCTCAAGCCGGAGTTGCCGCTGAGAACCGCGCTGGCCAGCCGCGGGTTTTCCGAGGCCATTATCCGGAGATTCTTTCAACCGCTGTTTGGCGGAATCCTGCTGGACCCGTTCCTCGACGCGTCGAGCCGGATGTTCGAGTTCATGTTCCGCATGCTGGCCTTGGGACGCGCCGTTCTGCCTGCGCACGGGATGCAGGCAATTCCAGATCAACTAGCCGCCGCTCTGCCGCAGGATCGCTTGCGTATGGAAACACGCGTCGAGCGGCTGGACGGAACGCTGGCGGTCCTCGCCTCCGGTGAGACGATTGAAGCCCGTGCGGTAGTGGTCGCCGCCGATGGCTGGAACGCCTCCCAACTCTTGGGGGAACCGGCGGCGCTGGCCGGCCGTCCGGTGACTTGCCTCTATTTCGCCGCCGCCGAGCCGCCCGTGGACCTGCCAATCCTGGTGCTCAACGGCGCTGGGCGTGGACTCATCAATCATCTTTGTGTCCCAAGCAACGTGGCGCCCACTTATGCGCCTCGCGGAATGGCCCTGGTGTCCGTTTCGCTGCTCGGACGGCCCGCTTTGGACCGGAACACTTTGATCGAGGAAGTGAAACGCGAACTGCGGGAGTGGTTCGCCGGCGCCGGTTCCTGGCTGCCCCTCGGCGTGTTTCGGATTTCGAACGCTCTTCCGGTGGTCAAGCCCCTCCGCAAGAATGCCGGAGACTGGCGGATACGTCCCGGTGTGTTTGCGTGCGGCGATTACAGGGCCACCCCCTGCATTCAGGGTGCGATGGAGTCGGGCCGTTTGGCGGCTGAGGCAGTGCTGAATTCGGGGTAGCCGCCGCTTTTCAGGAGGAGCTTTGCACCGCATCGTCATCGTTGGCGGCGGGTTCGCCGGGTTGTATGCGGCCAGGGCGTTTCGTAACGCCGATGCCGGCGTGACCCTGGTCGACCGCCGCAACTTCCACGTGTTTCAACCGCTTCTGTACCAGGTGGCGACCGCCGGGCTTTCTCCCGGCGATATTGCCTATCCCCTGCGGTTGGCGCTCCGCAAGAACCGCAACACCCGCGTGCTGGTTGGCGAGATGACCGGCCTGGACGCCGTGAAACGGAAGATCCTGCTTCGGGATAGTGAGATCGGCTATGACACACTGATCTGCGCGACCGGCGCGACGCACTCCTACTTCGGCAGGGATGACTGGGCGCACCATGCGCCCGGCTTGAAGACCATCGAGGACGCCACCTCCATCCGCGGACGGCTGTTCTTTGCTTTTGAAGCCGCCGAACGGGAACCTTGCGCCGAACGTAGGGCCCCCTGGCTGACTTTCGTCATCGTGGGCGCCGGCCCCACGGGTGTTGAGTTGGCCGGCGCGCTGGCCGAAATCGCTAACGACAGCTTGCGCGGGCAGTTCCGCTCGATTCATCCGCCCGACGCTCAAGTTCTCCTGGTGGACGCTTCGGATCGGGTGCTTCCTCCGTACCCGGCCACGTTGTCCGCCCACGCGGAGCGCCAGTTGGTCCAGTTGGGAGTTCGTCCCATCCGCGGCTGCAAGGTAATCGAAGTGGACGCCGGTGGCGTGACGCTTGAAACTCCCGCCGGCCGCCAGAGGATCGAATCGAAAACCGTTCTGTGGGCCGCCGGAGTGCGCGGGTCCCGTGTCGGAGGTATGATTGCCGCCGCCACCGGCGCGGAACTGGATCGCGCCGGGCGCGTTCTCGTCGCGCCGGACCTCACCGTCCCCGGACATCCCGAAATCCTCGTCCTGGGCGACCTCGCCCATGTGGAACACGGCGGCAAGCTTGTTCCCGGCGTTTGTCCCGCCGCCACGCAAATGGGGCAATACGCCGCTCAACTCGTCCAGCGGCGGCTGAAAGGGCAATCGTCGCCCCCGTTCCGCTATTGGGATAAGGGCAGTCTGGCGACCATCGGCCGGCATGCCGCCGTTGCGGATTTCGGACGCATCCGTTTTGGCGGGTTGCTCGCCTGGCTCGCCTGGCTCTTCATCCACATCTTCTTTCTGATCGGATTTCAGAACCGCTTTCTGGTAATGGCCAAGTGGGCGTTTCAGTACCTCACCTTCAACCGGGGCGCGCGGTTGATCACCGGAAGCCTGAAGGAGATGCCGCGGTTCTCGTTGAACACCGGTGACGATTCACGGCGGGAAACCAGTCTCAGCGCTCCGGCCGGCGACCCTGGATGCCGGCCGGAATCACACTGAGGTACCCGGTTGAACGGGCACGCCTAACGCTGTACTGTAGCTTCCGGGAGCGTTCTTGAACATCGGACCTTGGTAGTACCGCGCCAGGCTTGATTTGCGTGCGGCCGCGCCCGCGAGATCTACTGGATCTCATGACACGTGCCTGGTTTGTCTTCTGGTTGGCGGCGGCCCTGCTCTTGGCCTCTGACCGGGATAGCAAAGTTGATGAGCTATTTCGGCCCTTTGCGGCCCCGGGTTCGCCGGGGTGCGCTGTGGGCGTGTTGGAGAAGGGCGAAATCGCCTTGGCGCGCGGCTATGGCCTGGCCGATCTCGATCACAAGCTTCCCCTCACGCCCGCGTCGAGATTCTACATGGCTTCCGTATCAAAGCAGTTCACCTCTATGGCCGCTCTGCTGGCCGGCCATGAGGACAAACTGTCGCTCGACGAGGACGTCCGGAAATATGTTCCGGAACTGCCGGCGTATGCATCGGGCATCACCTTGCGCCGCATGCTCGACCACACCGCGGGGTTGCGCGATTATCTCGGACTCTGGAGTCTGAAAGGCTTCTCCAACGAGAGTGTCCTTCGCGCGGGTCCAACCCTTTCGCTGGTCGCCCGGCAAAAGGCCCTCGACTTTGAACCGGGAAGCGCCTACAACTACTCGAATACCGGGTATTTTCTGATGTCTGTCGTTATCGAGCGGGCGACGGGAAAGACTCTCGCCGCGTATGCGCGGGAGAAGATCTTCACCCCGCTGGGGATGACGGCCACGCGGTTTCAAGACGACCACTCGCGTCCGGTCCCGGACCGCGCTCACGGATACAGGCAAACGCCGGACGGATGGCGGACCGCGGACGTCAATTTCGACATTGTGGGATCGGGCGGGCTGTACTCCAACATTCAGGACATGCTCAAGTGGGCCCGCAACTTTGAGCAGCCTGTAGTTGGCGCGGCCGTGCTCGAGCGCCTTCAAACGCCGGGACACCTGACTTCCGGCGCCGGAACGCCCGGCGGATATGCGCTCGGCATTACGCGGCAACAACGGGGAGGAGTGACAGTAGTCAGCCACTCAGGCGGCGCCACCGGCTACAGCACGCATTTTCTGCGAGTGCCGGAAAAGAGCCTGGCCGTTGTCACGCTGTGCAACGGGACACAAAGCGCGGCCCGTTTGGCGGAGTCCGCCGCCGAGGTCTATCTTGGGATGGCGCTCCCGCGAGTTGTGGCCGCTGGCGCGCCAAAGCCGGAACGCCCGCCCGAACCTCAGCCCGTGTCCGCCGCCGATAGGAAGGCGATCATGGGCCACTACTGGAGCGGTGAGTTGGAAGAGATGTGGCACATCCTCGAAGAGGGCGAGTTGCTCAAGGTTCAATCCACAGGCGGTGAAACCACGCTAATCAAGTTGTCCGGCGGCGCGTATCGCGCCGGTCCGGCCGTGCTGCACCTCAAGCGGTCCGGCGAAGCCCGCGTGTCATCGTTCACCATCGAATTGGGCCGTACGAAGGACATTGAGTTTGACCGCCGCTAAAGGCGGCTCAATTCGGCGGCAGTGCCCCGTGGGCCTTTTCCCGCGCGCGAACCCGGATCCGTGTGGATCGTGAATTCGCCATCGCCGGTGAAGTCTCCCGGGAAGGTAAGCAATACCCCGCGGGATGTGATCGGCGGCGTCCAGGTCTACCGGATTGAATCGTGATCATCGGGTCGAACCTCGTCGCCTCAATTATCAGCGCTAGTGAAGACCTGTGGAGACCCATCTCTTTCCGGACGCATTGGTCAAGTCACAGATCGCGGTATATCAGGCCTTTTTCTACTTGACATGCCCCCTCTCCCGTGATACCGTTGACCCGGCTGCCTGTTATGATCCAGCGGCCATAGGTTAGTAACTCGGAGTCCAGACTCATGCGCCTTAGCCTCGCCGTACTAATCGTGTGCCTCTACTCTCCCGCGCTCCCCGCCCAACGCTC
>JADZCI010000188.1 GCA_020851655.1 Bryobacterales bacterium | reverse complement strand
GTTTGGATGCGAGATTCAGGTACCGCTCATCGCCCGTAGCACGGTAGAGACGCAGGAACCCGAGTTCGTATTCGGAGTGCTCACGCTGGGCGATGGTCTGAAAGTATGGGTTGCCGCTTTCGTACTCCTTGATCAGGTAGTCGGCCCAGCGGCGAGCCGCGTTCAGTAGCGTGGACCTGCCGGTCGCGCGGTAGTGGGCAACGGCAGCCTCAAAGAAGTGGCCCGCCGTATACAAATCATGGTTGATCTTCGGGTCAAAGCGCAGCGCCGGCGGAACCTGTGTGTTGATGTACCCATCAGGCTTCTGGTTCTTGATAACCAGAGCGCCGATGCGCTCGAGTTGATGTTCGATCTCCTTGTCGCCCGTAATGGCGAGCATATAGGCGGCGCCCTCCATCCACTTGTAGAGGTCGGAGTCGGCGGCCAGGCGCCGCGTCTCAGGACCGGGTTCGGCGCCCGCGGCCCGGGCCTCGAATCCTCTGGGTAGTGGCGTCTCAACTCCTCTCAGAACGCTGGCTCCATTCCGCGTGACGCGGTCACCCAGAAAGCCGCGAGTCTCTACGTTGCGAAGCGGCACGGGGTGGCACCGGGCGAAGGAGACAGGCCAGTCCGAGGCAACGGCGGCAGCGGCCCCCGGCCCCTGTGCAAAGCAAATAGGAGGGCACAGATTGAGCGTGACCAGCGCCAGCAGTGGCGCAACACGTGACGAAAGAGAGACCATGCTGATATATAATCACCTATCTCTGAAAGGGGGATTCATGAGAGTAGCAATCATCTGTGCTCTGGTGGCCTTGCCGGCGATGGCAGCCGAGGAGTGGAAGAACAAGCCCATCCTGGATACGTCGCATTCGCCCAAGGCGATCCTCCACGGCGTCCCCGTCTCCTCCGTAAAGCTTGGCGAAGGGTTTTGGACTCCGCGCAGGAAAGCAGTGGTCGACGCGAGCCTTCCCAGCCTGCTCGAACTCTTCGAGCAGAAGGGCATCATAGACAACTTTCGACGCGTGAGCGGCAGCAAGAACGTGGCGCGAAGAGGGCCCCTTTACACCGATTCCGACGTCTACAAGTGGCTTGAGGCGATCGCGTTCGTGTTGCAGGACCGGGAGCATACGGCTCTTCGGCAAGCGGGGCAGCAAGTGATCGACGAGATTGCCGCGGCGCAGGAATCCTCCGGTTACATCAACACCTATTTCACCAAAGAGAATCTCGCGCTCCGCCACAAGAATATGCGGCACGGTCATGAACTGTACTGCCTCGGCCACCTGATTCAAGCCGGCATCGCATGGCAGAGGGCGACTGGCGAAACCAAGCTCCTGAACGCCGGCAGGAAGATGGGCGACTACGTCTACGCCGAATTCGGGAAAGACAAAAAGCCCGTGTTCGAGGGCCATCCGGAAATCGAGTTGGCGCTGGTTGAGCTCTACCGCTCGACCGGTGAGAAGAAATACCTGGACCTGGCCGGCTACATGCTCGCCGGGGACCCGAGGAATGAGGCGAACGTCCCACCCAGAGAGTTTGTCTACCTCTTCACGGTGAAGCCGTTCACGTCCCGAACGATCATGGAAGGCCACGCCGTGCGTGCCGCCTACGCCTGTTCGGGAGCGGCAGATTACTACCTGGAGACAGGAGACCCCGCCTATTCGGCCACGTTGCAGACGCTTTGGCACGACATGACGGCGCGGAAACAATACATCACGGGCGGCATTGGGTCCCGAGGCGCCGGCGAAGCTTTCGGCGACCCGTACGAACTGCCCAACCAGCAGGCATACACCGAATCCTGCGCCGCGATCGCCACCATGTTCTGGAATTGGAGAATGATGCACGCCTGGCCTGATGCGAAGTACATGGACAACTTCGAAAGGGCGCTCTACAACGGCGCCAACTCGGGCTTATCCCTCGACGGCCGTCTCTATTGCTACAGAAATCCGCTTGAACTGACCGGCAACCCCGACGACAAGATTCGCAACCCTTGGTATGACACAACCTGTTGTCCGCCTAACCTCCAGCGCATCCTTGCGTCTCTGCCCGGCTACATGTACAGCACGTCAAAGGACGGCGTTTGGATCCACCTCTACCATGCCTCGACGATGGACTGGAAACTGGAGGATGGCACTCCGTTGAAAATCGAGCAGAAGACCGAGTATCCGTGGAAGGGCTCGGTCGAGATGACGATCAGCCCAGCCAGTCCCAAGAGGTTCACTTTGCATGTGCGCGTACCTGAGTGGTCCGCCAAATCCGTCCTGACCGTCAATGGCCGGCCTTGGAGCGCCCCAGTCAAGGCCGGCGGTTATGTAGAAATCGAGAGAACCTGGAAAACGGGCGAAAAAGTGGAGCTGAGCTTGGACGTGGCGCCGAGGATGACTCAGTCGAATCTGCGCGTGCGGGAGAACATCGGCAAGGTTGCCGTGGAGCGAGGACCACTCCTCTATTGCATGGAAGGACTGGACCAGCCGGATGGAACGACCGTTTTCGATTGGTACCTCGATGCGCAGACCCCGCGGTGGGCCGAAGAGTGGAAACCAGACCTGTTGGGCGGAATCATGACTCTCCAAGCCAGTGCTCACCGCCCGCTGGAGGCTGCCGCAACTCGTCCTCTGTACGACAGGTATCCCTCGTGGCCACCAGCGAAGATGAAACCCGGGTCCATAACGCTGATCCCGTATTACACGTTCACGAACCGGGAAACAACAACGATGCAAGTCTGGATTCCGGCCCGCCAATAGTATTGATGCGCAGGGCTGGACCGTTGAGG
>JADZCI010000187.1 GCA_020851655.1 Bryobacterales bacterium | reverse complement strand
GGCGCATACGACTATCTCACCAAACCGATCGACTACGAGGAGCTGGGCCTGGTAGTCAGCCGCGTGCTGGAGCACTTCCGCCTGGTTGAGGAAGTCCGGAGCTTGCGCGCGAGCCTGGACCGGAAGTACGGCTTTGAGAACATCATCGGGCATTCTGAAGCTCTGCTAACAGTGCTCGATACGGCGGCCCGGGCGGCGCAGAGCGAATCGACAATCCTCATCCACGCCGAAACGGGCACTGGGAAGGAACTCCTGGCCCGGGCGATTCACTACAACAGCCGGCGGCGCGAAAGACCGTTTATCACGATCAACTGCGGCGCCATCCCCCGCGATTTGCTCGAATCGGAGTTGTTCGGGCACGTCAAGGGCTCGTTTACCGGCGCGGTGGCCCACAAAACCGGCAAGGTCGAGATGGCGGACCGCGGCACTCTGTTCCTGGACGAGATAGGTGAAATGCCGGGTGAACTCCAGGTGAAACTGCTCCGGCTGATCCAGCAAGGCGAGTTGGAGAAGGTCGGCGCCACCTCGCCGGTAAAGGTCGACGTGCGCTTTGTCGCGGCCACGCACCGGAACCTTCGCGCCATGATCGAAGATGGCGCATTTCGAGAAGACCTGTACTATCGCTTGGCCGTGATTCCCCTGGAACTGCCCCCTTTGCGGGACCGGGCGGAGGACATCCCGGAACTGGTCGAACACTTCTTTCTCAGAATCCGCGAAAAACAGGGGCGTCAGGGTCTGGCTCTGCCGCCCGCCCTGCTTCCACGCTTTCAGGACTATCGCTGGCCAGGCAACGTGCGGGAACTGGAGAATGTGATCGAGCGCATCGTCGTGCTGGCCCCGGGAGACGAAATCCGGTTCGCCGATCTGCCTGATTTCCTGCGCCGCGAGCGTCCCGCGGTGGACATGCTGCAACTCGAGTTGCCGCCCCGCGGCCTCAGTCTCGAATCAGTCGAAAAGGAATTGCTCATGCGGGCCCTCGACAAGTACAACGGCAACCAGACGCACGCCGCCAAGTACCTGGACATCAGCCGCAAAGCGCTCATCTACCGCATGGAAAAGTACGGCATTCGCAGGAAAGCCGCCGAGAGCGCGGACGAAGAGGATCACGAAGGGCTGGAGTAACCGGGAACGCGGTGTTCCAGGTGCGCAGCCAGCGGGCCGGCCTCGAGTTGCCTCTCGATACCCCGCAGGTGTTTCGAGACCAGTTCGAGATTCTGGAAAGCGGCCCGGGGAACCGGCTGTTGGTGGGCCTCGCTGACCTCGATCAACGTCCTGATGCTCTCCACGTGGTCCGCCGCAAGCTTCAAGTTCGCGCTCAAGCGCAGGTCGGGTGCGGGCGCGGCGCTTCCATGGCAGGCCTCGCAGCGGCCCTCGCCGCCCGGTTTGGGCGGTTCCAAACGCGCATCGACGGTCTGGCGCCACCAGCGGCGCATGATCAGGAGCAGGCATCCGAAGGCTGATACAGTCAGCGTCAGACGTCCGAGTAGGGCGGGCCAGCCATTTCCGGTCAAACGCTCGCCAACCAGCATTACTGATCCAAGAAAGAAGGTCGCCGTCAACCAAAGTCTTATGATCGGGGGCATCGTACCCAATTTGTATGCACATGTCGTGCCATGTCCCGGGTGGAAACGGCATTCCGCCTGCTGGTTCATTTGGGAACCTTAGATGAAGAAACACGCCAGCCCCCAAGTAGCGGCGCAGCCGTGCATCCTTATGATTGGACCGGACGATCCACAACGGTCCCTCCTGCGGTCTACCCTGCTCGCGGCAGGCTGCCGGACGCTGATCTGCGCCAGGCGCCGCGACGCCAACGATCTGATACGGTTCGCATCAGTCGTGATCTGTGAGCATTCCCTGCCCGACGGCTCGTGGCGGGATGTCCTGCAATGCGCCGAGATGCTGGAAAGAGCGCCGGCCGTGATCGTCACATCGCGACTGGCGGCCGGAGATCCAAGGACAGAGGTCCTCAGTCTCGGCGGGTACGGCGTGCTAGACCGGCCATTCTGTGCCAAAGACGTGATGGGGATCGTCCGGAAAGCTCATAACAGGTGGCTTTCCCTCAGCGAAACGGGCGCGGTCCGGGCGTCCGCCCTCCCGGGCCGGATCGCCTGTGAGACTCACGCCTTTCGCTGAACCTAAACGGCCAGCGGTGTGCCTTTTCGGGCAGTTTGCCAGGCGGCGGCAACCCGCTCCCACTCGACGTGACTGAGCCCTGCGCGCGCCCGCGGGGGCATATGAAGAGTGGTCCCTGGCTTGCTTCTCCCAGGGTGGAAGACAACAGTGCGCAGACTACGAAGGAGGTTTCGAACCGATGTCCGATATTTTTGGCGACCTCAGAAACTGGGGACGGGTACTCAAACAGCTTGAACAGTTGCGGGTGGCCGGACGCCTGGACGAGCACCAGGAGGGGCTGACCCGGATCCTACGGTACCCCTACAACTGGCAACTGAGGCGGGCCGCGCTACGAGCGGTACCGGATCTCAAAATGCCATCCAAGGACCTTCTCAATGTACTTTTGGGGATCGTGAACGATGAGGATTCCGCGCTCGAAACGCGGCTTCTCGCCTGTGACGCCGTCCGCCACTCCATTCGGCGGCAGCGGGAACAAGGCGAGCCGGACCGGTTTGAGGCGCTGGCCGCCGATTGGGCAGCACGATTCCTGAGCACACCGCAACCGCCGGTGCTTCGTGATGCGGTGGAGGCATGGCTGGCGTTGGTTCAAGAGGCCGCTTACGCGGCCCGCTGAGAGGACAATCCGACAGGAGGCCGAAATGGTAATAGGGATTCCGCGAGAGATCCTGGAGAACGAGTATAGGGTGGCGGCGCTGCCGGAAACCGTCGCCGAATACGTGCGCCTGGGCTTCAGTGTTCTGGTCGAGTCCGGGGCTGGACAAGGGGCTTATCGCCCCGACCAGGAATACGCGAGCGCCGGGGCGGAAATCGTACCGTCCGCCGAAGCGCTGTATTCCCGTTCTGACCTCATCCTCAAGGTAAAGCAGCCGTGCTTTAACCGGGTGAGCGGCAAACATGAGGCGGAGATGATACGCCGCGGGAGCATGCTGATCACGTTCCTCCATCCCGCCGCGCCGGCCAACCACGAAATCGTCGAGATGCTGCGGGAGCGCAACATCACCGCGTTGACCATGGACAGCATCCCGCGAATTTCCCGCGCGCAGCCCATGGATGCGCTGACGTCGATGAGCACGATCACCGGATACCGGTCGACGCTCATCGCCGCGATGCATCTGCCGAAGTTCGTGCCCATGATCGGAATGGCCGTAGGCACGACGAAGCCGGCGCGTTTCCTGATCATCGGCGCCGGGGTAGTCGGGCTACAGGCGATCGCTACCGTCAAGCGGCTGGGCGGTGTCGTGGAAGCTCTGGACATCCGTCCGGCGGCGCGCCAGGCCGCGCAGAGCCTGGGCGCCAAGGTCGCCGGTTTCGACATGCCGCCGCATCTGGCCGTTGACGGCGCCGATCAGGCCCAACCGCTTCCGGCCGAGTGGCTGGAGCGGGAGCGTGCCGCCATCCTGCCCCTGCTCGAAAAGACGGACGTGGTGATCTCGAGCGCCCTCGTACCGGGGCAGGTGGCGCCGGTGCTGATTACGGAATCCATGGTGGCGGCAATGAAGCCGGGTTCGGTCATCGTGGACGTTGCGATCGACCAGGGAGGCAACTGCGCCTGCACACGGCCCGGCTCGGAGTACAGCGCGCACGGCGTGTTTGTTTGCGGCATCTTGAATATTCCCGGCGCCATGCCCGTCCATGCGAGCTGGCTTTACAGCAGCAACGTCCTGGAGTTTGTGAAACACCTGTTCCGGAGTCCGGACCGGCGCCCGGACCTGGATGACGAGTTGGCGCGCCCGGCACTGGTAACGCACGCCGGCCGGCTGCTCCACCAGGGGGCCATCAAGGCCATGTCGATGGCGCACCACACGGTCGAGGAAGAGGCGCAATGTCTGACCTCCTGATCATGCTGGCTGTGCTGGCCGGTTCTTTCGTTGCGGGCTATGTGCTGATCAGCAAGGTGCCGGTCAAGCTGCACACACCACTCATGTCCATGACAAACGCCATATCCGCGATAACAATCTTGGGCGCGCTGCTGTTGTTCGCTGCCGAGACAAGCCCAAGCGGGAAGTTGATCGGAATGGTAGCGCTGCTGGCGGCTGCGTTCAACGTCGTAGGCGGGTTCGTGATCACCGATCGAATGTTGCGGCTGTTCAAGAGTCCGCCGCGTCCAGGTAACAGCAAATGAGCACCCGCCTGAAGACGGCGGCGGCGCCGGAATAACCGATGATGACAAACTCCTCACACCTGCTGGCAGACCTCGCGGTCGTGGTTCTGTTTCTCGCCGGCGTAGCGCAGTTCCGCGGTGTGCGCGGCGCCCGGTCCGGCAACCTGACGGCGGCTTTCGCGCTGGTTTGCTCCGTTCTCCTGGTGCTTTACCGCCACCGGATGATCGACCCCGTTTATGCCGGCATCGCCTTATTGGCCGGATGCGCGCTGGGCTGGTGGATCGCGGTGCGGGTGAACATGGTGCAGATCCCCGCAATGGTTGCCTTTCAGCACGGCGCCGGCGGCGTGGCGGCGTTTCTCGTGGCCTACCGTGAACTGACGCGTACCGATGGCTCGGTAACCGCGCTCGGCGCCTGGTCCGGCAACCTGGGCCTGATCATCGGGGCGGCGACGTTCAGCGGCAGCCTGATCGCGAGCGGAAAACTCGCCAATCGCATCCGGCAAACGCCTGTGACGCTCCCCGGGCACAACATGATCCTGCTGGGGCTCCTCGCCACGATCGGAATCCTGTGTCTGCCAGCCGCGCTCGCTCCAGGTGGGGCTCCGGCGGCGGCATTGGTGGCTCTGATCCTTGTTTCAATCCTGCTGGGCGGCATCTTCGCCGTTCGCATTGGAGGGGCGGACATGCCCGTGCTCATCTCCTTCCTGAACGCGACCGCGGGGCTGGCCGCGGCGTTCTGCGGGGTGAGCATCGGTAACCGGCTGCTGGCGGCCTGCGGCGCGACTGTTGCCGCATCCGGGTCGATTCTGACCCACCAGATGTGCCTGGCGATGAACCGGCCGCTGGCGCGAGTCTTTCTGCCGCTCCCGGTGAGCAGACCGGAATTGAACGGCGAAGGCGCGCCGCTCCCGCCCGCGTCTCCGCCGGCCGCGGCCCAGGAAGACCCTCTCTCAGCCGCTGTGGAGGCGGCCAGGCAGGCGGCGACGGTTATGATCATCCCCGGCTACGGCATGGCGCAGGCGCAGGCTCAGGTTGAGACCGTGAGGCTGGCCAACCGGTTACTCGAGATGGGTAAGCAGGTGAAGTTTGCCATCCATCCCATTGCCGGCCGGATGCCGGGACACATGCACGTCTTGCTGGCCGAGGCCGAGGCTGATCCGGACATGCTTGTTGACTTGGGAGAAGCCAACCCCGAGTTTCAGAACACGGACCTGGCAGTGATTGCCGGCGCCTGCGACGTGGTCAATCCCGCCGCTATCACAGCGGCCGGAACTCCGATTTCAGGGATGCCCATTCTCAAGGCGCACGAAGCTCGCCGGGTCCTGGTGTGCAACCTGGATGGACGGCCTGGATATTCAGGTGTCGAGAACCCGTTGTACTCGTCGCCGAACGCCATCCTCATGTTCGGAGATGCGCGGGCCAGCTTGCAGCGGCTGCTGGAAGGCTTGGACGAACTTCAGGCCGCCACCCCGCGGCCGGAATCCGTGATTTCTCTAGGAGGTTGATGTGAAGGAAGCAGTATGTTCTCCTCCAGCGCGGCGGGAAGATCCCCGTTACCTGCCACCCGCGCATCTGGCCCGGCTCGGCGTAACGAGATTGAACCGCTACGACACCGTGCTCCGGTGCACGATGTGTGGAACGAGTTGGTCTCCGAAGCTGAGACCGGACGGAACACTTCCGCCGGGCTACTGGCAATGTCCCAACAAGTGCAACTGGTAAGGCGGTCCAAGCAGGAGGTGAGGAATTGATGAACATCGAGAAACACCCCACCAGCCCGGTCGCGGAGCGTGAGGCCGGGCGTCACACGACTACACTCACGCCCGATGGGCCGGTGCTGGTCTTACGCCTCGACCTGCTGCCGGCCACGCCTGCCTCGCTGGCGAGGATTCGCCGGCGAGTGGAGGAAATCAACTGGCAGCTCCGGCTGTCGGAGGCGCCATTTCGATTGCGGGTGATGTAAGGTCTCACCACCGGCAAGGCCGCGATTCGCATAGACCTGTAAGAGACGGGATTTTTCACACGATAGAGGTAACTGAATATGAAGAAGAGACGTGAGACTGTGGCGGCCCGGCGGGCGGGCGCGGTGGTTGTGACGGAAGCCGATGCGGAACGCCTGGTCAATCTTCTTCAGGCCCAGGGCAATCGGACGGCGCCGAGAACCGTTCCCGAACTCCAGAGAAAACTCGATGATGCCGAATGGCTGGATTCGCGGCTGATCCCCTCGGACGTGGTGACGATGAATTCCACGGTGCGCCTGAGGGACCTGGAGTCCGGTGAAGCAGTGACGCGTACTCTAGTCTTCCCCTACGGCTCGGATCCGGGAAGAGGGAGAATTTCGGTCATGACGTCCTTCGGCATTTCGATGCTGGGCCGCCGGGTGGG
>JADZCI010000186.1 GCA_020851655.1 Bryobacterales bacterium | reverse complement strand
GAGCCCGTGGGGTCGGCCATGACCTTTGGTGACATGCCCAGTGTAGCCGGAAACGTGACGCCGGCATCAACGGTCCATCAGGGCTGAGGTTGGGCACGCCCGGCTTCGGGATGGTCTGCGTCCACGACGGCAATCGATCGGACGAGTATGGCGTCAGTCGGGCGTTGCGGCGCTTGAACCAGGATGCCCGCGGCGTTCTCGGTTGCAGACGTGTCCAGCGGAACAGCCTGAGAAAACCGGCCTCCCAACGAAAAGGAAACGGGTTGGGAGTCCACCCAGGCGCGGAGCACAGCCCCATGCGCCTCTGCTTCCAACCGGTGCCATTCCTTTGCGTGAACCGGGACTGGTGCCAGTGCTTTGGCTAGCGGCGGAGCGTTCGCGTCTTCTGGATGGGCGAGTGAATGAAGGGTGACCTCACCACTGGCGTCGAGGCGCAGCCAGTAACCCGAAGAGCGCCCGGTTTCCAGCGGGTCTCCCGGGCCAACACGGCGCGCACGGAAGAACGGTCCCGCTGCGGTGTCCGCGGGCAGGTATAGTTCCGAGGAAATCCGTAGGTCAGCAGCAAGAGAAGCACCCCTCAGTGACGCCAGGCTGCAAGGTCCGTCCGGTAAGGCGAATTCGGCGCCACCCTTACCGAAGCCGCTGTATTCAAAACTGCCCGGACTATACGGCTGTGCCGGAGGCGCCTCCACCGTCGCTCGATAGAGCGGGACGAAATAACCGTTGCCGCCACGTAGACGGACCGCTCCGGGAGAGGTGCAACCGGCCAGAGCGGCGATCTGTGGATGCGTGACGTTGCCACGGTAGAGACGGACATCGGACAGCCATCCCACAAACGGATAGCCACCTGTCTGGAACGATCCGATCATCCAAGGGGCGCCGCCACCCAGTTGTCCAGGGGAGTCCGTAATCTGGCGCGCGTAGTCGGCGGCATCGACATAAATGGTGAGTCTCTTGGCCTGACTGTTGTAAGTGGCGGCGACGTGATGCCACTTGCCATCGGTCACGGCCTCGCCGCCACAAGCCGTTCCGTACCCATCACCCCATCCGAAGCAAAGGGCGCCCGATGAAGTCATGAAGAGGTGGGCATTGGAACGTGGCGAGTGGCCCACGCTCCCGAAATGAAAGATGGGGCCGTGCTGTTTGGGGATAACGGACACACGCACCCAGGCGGTGATGGCAAACGAGGCGTCACCCCTCGGAAATCCCACTCCATGGGTGTCACCGGCGATATGGCTATTGCCGGAAAACTCAAGAGCGTGACCGGAGGGCGCCTCCCGCGTGTGGGTCAACAAACCAACGGTCCGTCCCTGGTTGCCGCGTGGGGACGAGTCGCGCACGCGCCCGGAAATTGGCTCGTCAAAGCGCCACCACCCAACCTCCACCGGCGGACGAGGCCAATAGCGCCAAGCTGCAAGCCCGCCGGTCAGCATTACAGCCGCGACAGTAACCGGCAGCCATTTGAATCGAGACTGCCGCTGTTGCGAACGGGCTTGAGGTGGTTCGCCTTGAAGCTCGGCCACAAACTGGTACCCTGTTTTCGGGACCGTCCGGATCACGTTCCTGGAACTGCCCAACGTGTGGCGGATGTCCGCGATACAGCCCACCAGGACATCCTCCGAAACATGGACGCCGCTCCAGATCTGCTCGATCAGTTCCCACCTGGGAACAACCCGGCAGCGGTGCTCGATGAGGTAAGCGAGGGTCGCAAAAGACTTCGGCCGGAGGGGAAGGACCGCACCGTCGTTTCGCCGCAACATGTGCGCGGCCGCATCCAGCACAAAACCGTCAAATCGATACCGGACCGGCATCGAACTGTCAGGCACCACTTGCGCGCCTCTCGGCACGCCAGTATAACAAGACCTGTGAGTGTATAGAAAATGCCTGGCGTCACGGCAGGCAGGCGGTATAAGCCGGCTGGCTGAAGAACCGGACGATTTGCCCATCCTTGCATTGCGCCCCTTCGGACAATCGCAAGACGGAAACTCGTTCACCACCGATCACGAACCCGGTGTCCTGTTCGGAATCAAAGGTCACCAAGAGCCGCTTCTTTGGCCGGTCAGGCCTCCGGTTCACATCCACCGTGTAGACGCCGAGGATGGGAACGCCGTAGATTTCACACACACCGGGGTCCATGAGGGCGGCAAACGGGACAATCCGCCGGCCCAAGCCGGGCGCGACGACGTCAACAAATTGAAAGTCGACCTCGCCGGGTAGGTCGTTCCACACGCGCAGACTGTAAGGTCCGGCGTAAACCTGCTCGCAAGAGCCGATGGTGAGTTCATCTTCCACTTGGATTGCCGTTCGGTAGGGCTGAACCGTCCGGCAGTTTTCTTGGAGATAGAGCATCGCGGCGGCTTCGAGTCTGGCGGGCCACAAGCTTCGGTCCCGATGCCAGTCGTAGAACTTGTAAAGATCAGCGAAGCTAAAAGTAACGCGGGCCACGACGCCCGCGGGCGAAATCTCGACATCCCTGACCACGATCCTGATGGCGTTGATGCCGTGGATGGCCCAGAACAGATCGGGGTCATCCGCCTGGGTAAAGTATTTCGCTGTCGTATACCCGTCTGCCGGATCGAAGGTAGGCTTCAATGCTTTGAGAAACTCAGCGATTTCAGCAGACGCCGGCAGGGAACCCTGTTGCTGGAGCCGTTCCGAGGCGAAGTTCGCCAGGCGTCTCAGCACGCTGGCGCGAATCTCGAGGTAGCGTGTGCTGTTCTTCACTCGTTGCGGAACATCAAGGAACTCGGGTGACGGCGCCATATCGCGGGCGTAATACAGCGGTGTGCCGGAAGCGTCAAGAAAGTGATTCAAGTGGTAAGCGCCGAGCGGCGCTTTTCCTACAGTCCGCATCCACTGAGCAGCCACGCGTCCGGCTTCGTATGCCAGTTGTTCGGTCTTGGCATCGCATTTGCCGTCGTTCGGAAACACCCAGTCGATTACGCCTCTGACAAAGAAATGCACAGCGTTGGAGACTCCCGCCCGCGTCCGGACGAAGGTCACGACGCCCGGCGATTGAGCCATGGTGAGCGGCAAGACGATGTTGACTTGATCGAGTCCAGGATAGCCAGGCGCTTGCCCGGCATATTCCACGACAAGGTTAAAGCTTTGCCCGAGACCGTCGACAGCCTCGACCTTGACCGGACCGGCGTTCCGAAATCCGGTTCCGAAGAGGCTAAGCCGTGTCGCTTTGTCGGCACCTGGGTTCTCCGGCGTTTCAACGGCGAAAGGACTGAGACTGCCGGTGACCGCATTCACTATAGCGCCCGCACCCGTAGCGTCCAAGGCAAAAAGGCCAGGCGCCTCAGCCTGAATTGTCGCCGTACCCCGCCGGACGTTCGCGTCGTTGGCGCTCTGAACGGAGGCTTCGACAATTCCGGCCGGCGCGTCTTTCGGCACCAGGCAATTAATCTGGTGAGGCGAGACGTATAGCAACTGCACCGCCCGCCCGGCCAAGCGAACGGTGACCCCGTCGAGTTCGATTGGGTACTGTCCCGAAGGATCAACGTGGCCCGTGACGGAATTGCGCGCCAGATTCACGCCGTAGATCGTGGCAAGCGAGTCGGGAGCAACTACCGCTCTGCCACTGGCCGACGACACCAAGGCGACCGGCCGGAGCGGACCGATCCTCCAGGCGTAGACTCCGCCAAAGCGGTTTGGGGGGATGATGCCGTTCGGGAAAGGAACTCCGCTATCGGGATCCCTGAGGAGTCCGGAGAAGGCGGAATGACGCCCGGAGCGCTCTTCCGCGCTCGGGACGTACACCGTGTCGTAAGTCGACGCTGGCCCCAACCCGATACGGTCCTCGCAGAAGGTTTGGTTCGGCACGGCAGGAAGGGGGATCCTGTTGTCGATAGCGCGGAGGCCATCGGGCATTGGCAGAGTCCCCACAACGAGCCGGTCCCCGCTGCTGTTGGTAGGCGTCACGTAACTGATTGCCGCAAACGGCACAAAGCCTGCCGGATAGGCCGCGCAGATTTGGGCACTGGCGGCGCTGGGCATGACCGCGCCGAGTAGGAGCCCGCTAAGAGCACGACAGACTCCAACGACGCTATGGTTGAACCGTGATGAACAGGTCCTGGCCATTCCTGATTCCTCCAATGGTCACGCTGATTGGTAGATCTCCGTTGGAGTCTCCGGACACGTTGGGGACTGTCGTGTTGATCTGGCAGAGTCCGACGAAGCCTGAAGCCAAGTAGCCCGAAGCGTCCGCCGATGACTGTCCAAAGAGCACTTGCGGCTGGCTGGCGAGCGGCCGCAAACCCTGGGTCACCAACCCGGCAGGTGACCCAGGATTGGTGGGACCGCATCCGACCGCAAACAGGGTCAGGATGTCTCCCGGGCGGGCCGGGCGGAACGAGGCGCCTGGCGCCAGGTTCGCGCGGCCGGCAAAAACCTGTTTGCCCTGGTTCAATTCCCCCGCAAAGAGGGCCGCGACATACTGCCGTCCCCCCACCAGGAACGAAGGGGTCGTAAGTAGGGCAGGAGAGAACGCCGATGCCTGCACCATCGACGTGGTCCTGCCCCCGGCCGTGACGACCTCCACCGTCACGGGCCCTGTCCCAATCCCGTCGGGCGCCTGCGCGTTGATCTGTGTGGGACTGACGTAGTAGATGTAGGCCGGCTTGCTGTCGATGTTCACCCGCACGCCATCGATCGAAACGGGCGCTTGATTGCCTTGCATGAGTCCTGTCCAATCCCTCGCCTGGATGGCGAGATTCCGGCCGTAGATCTCGAGCCAAGTTCCAGGCGAAATGCGATCTCCTCCAAGAAATGCCTGGAGCACAGGTTGAGTGGCGCGGATGGCCGGTGCTGGATTCGGATTGGGGCGCGAGAATTGAGCGGTAGAAGTGAGCAGACAGGTCAGGTCGGCAATGAAGCCTCCTTCGACCGTTTGCCGGAGTTTGTGGACGCCGGAACCAGCCAAGGTCATGCTGGTATCGGAAGCTTGGCCGTGTGCGGTGAAGGAGGCCTCAAGCAGTTGGGCGCCTGGTGTTGCCTGGAGAGTGCCGCCCGCCGTGCTGACGGAAGTTCCGGCGATAGTACCGGCCACCTGGGTGCGCAAGTATTGCACCAAGCGGCCCGCGCCGATGGAGCCCGGATCGTACCTGAACGAACAAGTTCCAGGAAGCTGGGAAATCGTCACCTCCCGCGCCGCAAACAGCGGATCCGTGTAAGTATCGGTTGCTCCCGCCACCGTGACCACGCATTTCAGCGTGGCTCTTTCGTCCATCTGCCACACGCCGTCGAGGTTGAGGCAACTGCCTTGCGCTCGCGCCAGGCCAGGGAGGACCATTACCAGCAGCACGACGATACAGGCGCTTGAACGGAAGTGAAGTCGCATGGCTGCTCCGGTACTGACGGCTACTCGCGGGTTGTGGGAATGGACGTGAACGCCTGCCCGTTGAAGCGCAGACCGAGCGCGGCGACACTCCCAATGGAGGTGCTGAATTCCGCCGTGCCGATAGTCCCCGCAACCCCGGCCAGTCCGGGGATGTCTCTGAGGACCAATGCAGTCTTGGCGTTGGGACCGAGCGGGATGGTGCTGCGCGCGAACATGCTGCCCGACCGGTCGCGCACGGCGACCGTGATGGCGCCACTCACCGAAGCCACATTCACCACCGCAACGCCGGTGATGTACTTCGTGTCGTCAAAGATCAGCGTGCTGGTGGTGGCTGTGTTTCCCGACAAAGGCACAACGGCCTCCTGATCCGGCACTCCGGGAACAGATTGACGGAACACGGCGTAACCGGTTACGCCTTGGGGCAAGGTCGCCCGGACGTATCCCTGCATCAGTGGGCCGGTGTTCTGCACTTCGAAGAGGGCCGTCCCAAGGCTCGGCAGATTCAACACCACCGAAGACGCACCGAGGGCCTGAATTGTAAGCGGGAGACCATCGTTGCCTATGAACGTGAGGGTTGCCTGGAGATGGGTAACGTTAGTGTTGGTGAAGTATAACGCGGTGTACCATCCCCCGCCGAAGGCCAATTGCGGGAGAATCCTAGTCACTGCCACAGGGACAGAATCTGAAACAATCAGCGTGCCACCCCAAGACGCCAGCGAACCCAAGTTGCAGCCGCCAATTCTTCCCTCCCCCTGTACCGTCACGGCGTGGCTGCCCGCACTCACGAGGCCGAGGTTGAGCGGTCCTGTGCTTCCGCCGGGCCCAACAAAATTGCTGGTCAAGCGCGGTGCGCCATCGAGCGAGATCGAAACTCGAAGGTCCGAGCAAAGTTGGGGCGACGATATGTACTCGACTGTCAGTTGAGATGCGCCGGCGACGCTCCTGGTGGCGATGAAGGCCGGCGAACAAACCTGGCCGGTGCTGTTGCAGGTGATGAAGACCGGGAAGCTCTGGCTGGCGGCGGCCGCCGGCCGCTGAGCCGTGAGACTGACAAGGAAGGCAAAGAAGGCAAGTAGAACTGCAGACCGCGCCACTAGGATCCTCCTAAAAGGGATGCCACGACGGACACGTCGCCGATGGGCTCGCCCTATCATGGAGCCAATTCATGGCAAGGCGACCTGAGAATAATCTGCAAATTTCCTGATACCGCGGGGCTACCTCCCAGCGAGTGCGCTCAGAAAAGAGGAAGCCCCCGGAACGCGCTTGGTCACGCGTCACGGGGGCGCCAATTCTCCGGTACAGGCAGTAGGCCTATTCGGCCTTCTTCATCTTTTCTTTCTGCTCTTTGAGAACGGCCCTGCGGCTGAGTTTGATCTTGTTGCCTTCAAGCGCCAGGACCTTGACCAGCACCTGGTCGCCTTCGTTCAGGACGTCGCGGACGTTCTTGATCCGGTTCTCGGCGATTTCCGAGATGTGGAGCAAGCCGTCGGTGCCGGGGAAGATCTCGACAAATGCGCCGAAATCGGCGATGCGGACAACCTTGCCGGGATAGATCTTGCCGATTTCGGCGACGGCGGCGATATCGGAGATCATCTGCAGAGCGCGCTTGGCGGAATCGCCGTCGGCGGCAAAGACGTTGACCGTTCCGTCGTCGTGAACGTCGATCTTGACGCCGGTCTGTTCGATGATGCCGCGAATGACTTTGCCTCCCGGACCGATGATCTCGCGGATCTTGTCGGTAGGAACGTTGATTGTGTAGATGCGTGGGGCATACGGCGACATCTCCGCGCGCGGTTCAGGAATCGCTTCCTCCATCTTGTCGAGGATGAACTGGCGCGCCTTGTGCGCCTGCGCCAGCGCCTCTTTCATGATCTTCATGCTGACGTTGGGCACCTTGATGTCCATCTGCAGGCCGGTGATGCCCTTGCGTGTACCAGCAACTTTGAAGTCCATGTCGCCGTAGTGGTCCTCGGCGCCCGCGATGTCGGTCAGGATGGCGTACTTTTCGCCCTCCTTGACCAGACCCATGGCGATACCAGCCACCGGAGCGATGGTCTTGACACCGGCGTCCATCAGAGACAGGCTCGCGCCGCAGACGGTGGCCATGGAACTGGATCCGTTGGATTCCAGAATGTCGCTGACCACTCGCAGCGTATAGGGAAACTCGCCTTCGGGCGGGATGACCGGGCCGATGGAGCGTTCCGCCAAAGCGCCGTGACCAACTTCCCGCCGCCCTGGTCCGCGCATAAACCCGACTTCGCCGACGCTGAACGGCGGGAAGTTATAGTGGAGCATCAGGCGCTTGGAGGTTTCCTCCAGGTTGATGCTCTCCAGCCGCTGCTCGTCTTCCTTGGTGCCCAATGTCGTGGTCACCAAAGCCTGAGTTTCACCACGGGTGAAGAGCGCGGAACCGTGAACCCGGGGCAGGACGCCAACTTCGATCGAAATATTGCGGATCTCGTCGAGCTTCCGGCGGTCCGGGCGCTGCCGCTTTTCCAACATCTCGTCGCGGAAGATCTTCTCGCGCAGCAACTCGAAACAGATGCGCGCTTCGAGCCGGTCGGCATCCGATTCGTGGGCGGCGAGCGCTTCCTTTTCGAGCTCGGCGATCTGGTGATAGCTCTCGATTTTGCCGTGCTTCTGGGTGTTGAGCGCGTCGGAGAGCCGCTCGCGAACCAGCGATTCAACCTTCTGGTAGATTTCCTGGTTGCGCGGCGGCGGCGTGTACGTCCGCTTCGGCCTACCCGTTTTCGACACCAAGGTTTTGATTCCCGCGATCAGCTTCCGGCAGCAGTCGTGGCCGAACTCGATGGCGGCGATAAACTCGTCTTCGGTGGCCTGTTGCGCGCCGGCTTCAACCATGACAATACCTGTCTCGGTGCCGGCGACAACGATGTTCAGCCGGGCCTCCTTGAGTTGCGCGTGGCTGGGGTATGGCACGAACTCATCACCCACCTTGGCGATGCGAACTCCGGCCAGGATATGTTCAAACGGGATGTTGGAAATGGCCAGAGCCGCCGCGGCTCCAAGAATCGCCAGGGTCGAAGGATCGGTGTCCGGCGCCGCCGACAGCACCATTCCGATGACCTGCGTTTCGCAGGAGTATCCTTCGGGGAAAAGTGGACGGATGGGGCGGTCAATCAGGCGGCTCGTGAGAATCTCACGGTCGCTGGGACGGCCTTCGCGCTTCAGGTAGCCGCCCGGAATCCGCCCGGCGGCATAGGTGTATTCGCGATAATCAACCGTTAAAGGAAAGAAAGTGGCGCCGGGCTTGGGCTCCTCGTTCGAGCAGGCGGTGCAGAGGACAACCGTGTCCCCGGTTTTGACCACCACCGCACCGTGAGCCTGCTTGGCAAGCTTGCCGGTTTCCAGCGTAATGACCCGACCGTTGAGGTCGATGTCGACAGAATGCATCATTTTGTGTTCTCCCAGTCTCGACGTCCGGTGGTGCAACCAATCCGAAACGCCGATCGACTTTCAGTTTGTCGAATGAACTAGGGGCGAAGAAGGGCGGGTTCTGGCCTTTCCGCGGTAGGACCTACCGTGTGTGTGCTTGGGCGCCTAACGGCGGATACCAAGGCTGAGGATGAGACTCTTATAGCGCTCAGGGCTGCGAGACCGGAGATAGTCGAGCAGCCTGCGCCGCTTGGCGACCATCTTCAGGAGACCACGGCGGGAATGGTGGTCCTGCTTGTGGGTCTTGAAATGCTCGGTCAACAACGAGATATTCTGGCTCAGGAGAGCGACCTGAACCTCTGGCGAGCCAGTGTCGGTTTTGTGGGTCCGAAACTTGGCTATCGTCTGCGTCTTGGCTTCTGCCGCCAGTGCCATCCTGGAAAACACACTCCTCGTCTTACGTTCGTTCTATTACGAAGTTATCGTAGCACAATTGTACCGTCTGCCGCTCCGAACCCTGGCCGTTAATCATTTTTCGGCTTGGTCTTGGGCGGATCGGCGGGGACGGGCGCCATGTCCGCGGGTTCCGCCGTACGCCAGCCTTTGCGGGGCTGAACCTCGGCGGCTTGGACCGGGACTGCTGGTGTGGAGAGCGGCAGAGCGTGGCTGGGTGCTGGCGGAGGGGCCCCCACTGATGGGTTGGGGCCGCGCGGGCTTTCAGGCGAATCGCCCAAGACAGTCCGGCGCCGGCGCGAAGGTGCTGTCTGTGAGCCGCCCGAGTTTTCGTCCGGAGTTGGTTCCTGACCGGTTTGAGCCCTGACTGTTCCGGATTCTACTGTGGTCTCCTCGGCGACCGAGGGCGGCGGATCGCCGATGTTGCCGGGCGACGCATAGCTGCGCCGGTAGCGTAAGTCCGCGCCCGGATACTCGCGCCGCGCATTGCCGGCCAGCAGGACTTCGACGTTCCGGGTGCGGCCGGGCGCCGCGCCAGGAGGGATCTGGTAGTAGAGCGCGTAGCGCTGCCGGATTCTCGACAAGGTTGTTTCCAGCGACTCGGCATCGTCGACCGGCATGCTGTCGCCGCCGGAAGCGATCGCAATCTCCGATGTCCCGGCCGAATGGGTTCCAAAGCCGCCACCGCCGCCAGCCGGTGGATAACCTCCGCCCGGAGGGTAACCCCCGCCTGGAGGGTAGCCCCCGCCTGGGTAACCGCCGCGGCGGCCCAGAATGATGCCGGGAACGCCTCCGCCACCCGGGAACGGGGATCCGGGCCAAGTCACGCCGCCACCACCCGGATAGCGGCGGCGCCCCGGGTAACCGGAAATCTGGCCCATCGCGTCCGGCGCAATCAGGGCGCTCAGGACCGCTTGCGCCCGCGTCAGCGCCATCTCGACCTCTTCGTCGGCGCGCCGCATCTCCGTCTGGTCGTCGGTAAGGATGACAATGGCCCGCCGCGCATCTTTGCGCGCATTGCGATATACGTAGTCGGCCGCATCCAGCAGACCGCGTGTGATGTCGGTTCCGCCGTTGAAGCGTTCCTTGTTCAGGAGATTGCTAAACTCGCGCTCAATATCGTCCTGACTGCTTCGGAAAGGCATCCGGATGCGGGTGCGCCGGTCAAACACCATGATGGCGACGTGGTCATCTTCGCCCATCACACTCATTGCGCTTCTCGACGCGGCGGCAATCCGCTCGACATGCGGGCGCATGCTGGCGCTGACGTCGAGCAGGAACAGGACATCCACCGGCATGTCTTCCTGTGCGAAGCTGCGAATCGGCCGCTCCTTGCCCTCATCGCGAATCAGGAAGTCCTTGGCCTTCAGACCGCCAATCGGCCGGTGATCCCGATCCAACACCTGCACGTCCACGCGCACCAGCGAAACATCGCTTCGGAATACGGTCACTTCCTGCTTGTCCTGGCTGGCGGGAACGGGCGCCGCATCGGGAGGTGGGGTGGGCTTTTCGGTGGTTGGGGCTTGCGCGGCGGCAAGCGAGGCGGCGGCAATCAGGCAGACCACAAACCGGACGGGTTTACATCGCATACGGCTCTCCCGGGATGCGCGATCGGTGGCTCACTGTGACCTGTGACGTATGCTAACGCGGCGGGGTTGCAGCGGGTCAGGGGGCGCCCGGCTTAGCGCAGGCTCTCCTGGTCAGCGGCTAAGTTTCGAGACGATAGCGGCTCTCCGCCACGCGATAGAGCCGCCGCCAGACCAGCCGGTTGGTGAAGATCACGACGGACGCCATGACGAGGGTGGAGAGTAAAAGCAGATCGAACCGCCCTGCGTCGGTTGCGCTGCTGATTTGCGCTCCCAGACCTTGGGCCGCAAAGGTCTGCCCCTTCAGGTGGAAGTACTCGGCGACGATACTCGCGTTCCAGGCGCCGCCCGATGCCGTGACAAGCCCCGTCACGAGATAGGGGAAGATTCCGGGCAGGATGATGGTGCGCCACCGCTGGCCGCGGGTAAAGTTGAACACAATTCCGACTTCTTTAAATTCGCCGGGAATGGCCAGGGCGCCGGCAATGACGTTGAAGAGGATGTACCACTGAGTCCCCAGCAGCATCAGCAGAATCGAGGCAATTCCGATGCCGCCGCCAACACGGACAAGGGCGAGCAACAGCACGGGAAACAGCGCCGTGGCGGGAACGGAGGCGGCTATTTGCGCCAGCGGTTGCGCCAGACGCGCCAGTCTGGGATTGAAACCAATGGCGACGCCCGCGGGAATGGTCCACGCGGCCGCAATCAGCAGCGCCGCGTTCACGCGCATGAATGTGAAGCCGGCATCTTTGAAAGTCGACCTCCATTCGCCAGCCGGAATTCCGGCCAGCAGCAGAAACGCGCGCGACACCGCAAAGGCTGCCAACAACAAGACGGCGGCGGCGATTACATAACCCGCGGTGCGAGCACCGCGCTTCACGCCAGTTGACCGGACCTGCGCCGGTTTGCTGAACGGCGCCACAAGACGGCCAGAAGTCTTTTGAAGCGCGCGACCCGCGAAGGAGGCGAGCCTGGATCTCCGGACCAACTTCAGCACTGGATTGGTGGCCTGCCCGATGGTTTCGACCTGTTCAAATTTGAACTTGTCCGACCAGGCGATCAGGGGCCGCCAGACTAATTGGTCTATCAAGACGATGATGACGATCATGGCCGCCAAGCCCCAGAGGATTCCGCTGATGTCTCCGGCGCTTGCGGCTGTTTGCAGGAAAGAGCCGAGGCCGGGCAAACGAAAATCCCGGTCGCCCAGCACGAACATCTCGCACGCCATGAGGAAGAACCAGCCGCCCGCGACCGAAACCATCGAGTTCCACAGCAGGCCGATCGCGCCATAAGGCAACTCCAGTTGACGGAAGCGCTGCCACGGGCTGTAGCCGAAAATCGCCGTGACCTCGTATAGTTCGCGCGGGATTGCCTTCATCGAGGAATAGAAGCTGAAGGCCATGTTCCAGACCTGGCCCGTGAAGATGAGGACGATGGACCCGAATTCGATGCCAAGTTGCCGCGAGGGAAAAAGTGAAATCATCGCCAGCATCACGCCGGGCAAAAAGCTGAGGACAGGAATGGATTGCAGAATGTCGAGGATCGCGATAAGCACGGGTTCAACCCGTGAGTGTTTCGCGGCGGTGTATCCATAAGCAATGGCAAAGACGAGACTGAGAAGATAGGCCGCGATGATGCGCGCAAGGGAGTAGCCCGCATACAAGGGCAGTGCCCAAGGGGACTGCGAAATGGTGGCCGCCGGAACGGGTGCTCCCCACCAGTAGCGGGCAAGCGCGACAAAGCCGTAGGCGCATGCGAGGAACGAGGTGAAGAGAACCAGATCGATTCCCACCGGCCAGATCGAACGGCTGGCAAAGGATTGCGCCAGCAAAGGCAGGCGCGCTCTCACCCGTGAACCCCGCCGCCTTCGGTCGCCGGCTCCGGTTCGGACAGGAAGAAGCGCTTTTGAGTTGTGTCGTAATCGAAGAGTTCCGCGTAGCGGCCCCAGGCGATGGCGGTTTCAAGCTGGCGCTGCAACTCATCTTCGGTGAAATGTTCACCCAGCAGGTCGCGAAAGAATTCATCTGCGACGCGGTGATTGGGTTTGATCGCCAGGGCCCGGCAAATCTGGTCGATAAGCGGAACGGCCTTGAGGGCCGCTTCCTTGAACAACTCCTTTTGGGCCAGAATGCCGGCCTCGGCGAAACGGCGGCCGGCGCCAGTCAGGTGGACATCCCCTTCAACGAGGGCGACGAAACCGAGGAGCACGCCCGCCTCGATGATGGGCAGGATGTCGTCTACCTCAAGACCGAGTTCGTCGGCCAGGCGAAAGAGGTCGATGCGGTCTCCCTCCTCGGGGAGCATTTCGAGCAAACCGGCGAGCCCGCCCGGTCTCACATGGGGAAGCATCTGATACTTCGCCGTCTGGCCCTCGGCGGGAGGCTCTCCCAAATGCAAGGGTGGTTCCGCATCCGGCTTGGTCAGCGCCTGATAGATGTAATCGACGTAGCGCAGAAACTGATGCGATTTCCGGTCGCGCGGGTGTTCGAGCGTGATCTCAAAATCCGCGCGAATGCGAGCCGGATTCTTTCCCAGCACGATGACCCGGCCGGCCAAAAGGACTGCTTCTTCTATGTTGTGGGTGACGATGAAGATTGCTTGAGTGGAGAGCTTTTGGTCCATCCACAACTCGATTACCTGGCTCCGCAGGTTCTCAGCCGTGAGAACGTCGAGCGCGGAGAATGGCTCATCCATGAACAAGACTTCGGGTTCAACCACCAGCGCCCGCGCGAAGCCGACGCGTTGCTTCATGCCGCCGGAAAGTTCCTTGGGATAGGCCGCCTCAAAGCCGTCAAGGCCTACGACATCGAGGGCGTTTCTGCTACGCCCGGCCCGCGCGGCCGGGTCGACGCCTCGCGCCTCCAGCGGCGCTTCCACGTTCTCCTGAATGGTAAGCCAAGGAAACAAGGCGAAGCTCTGAAAGACGATCGCGAGATTGTTCGGGCGTTCGCCTTGCCCGTTCCAGCGGACCTCGCCGGAGGACGGTTTCGAAAGACCGGCCAGGATTCGCAGGAGCGTCGATTTGCCGGACCCGGACGGGCCAAGCAAAGCCAGGATCTGGCCCGAATAGACGGTAATGTCCAAGGGGGCGATTACCTGAATCTTGTGGCCGTCTGGCGCCGGGTAATACTTCTCCACCGCCTTGGCTTCAATTAGAGCTTTCCGATAAGCCATTCATTCGCCTCCCACATCATGGTCTGACACAATCGCCGCCGAGATACTTCCGATGAACGGCAGGGGGCGCGGGCGGGCGGCTCAAGCTGGTGCAAGGACAGAGCGGGTGGTGAGGTGAAGTCCGTCAGCGGAGTTTGGTCTGCATGCCGCTGAGCATCTCCTCGAACTTCACTTTTTGCTCAGGAGTGAGGACCTTCATGATGCGCTGCTTTCCATATGCGCGGAAATCGTCCATTTGTACTTGCAGACTCTGATAGTAGTTGACGAACTCATCGAGCGACGCCTCGATTTCGGCCGCCTGCTCGGGAGTGAGATTCAGTTCGCGCTTGAACTTGTTCAGGGTGATGTTGCGGCCGCCGTCTTTCCAGAACAGCATCCAACTTTTGGGAGCGGGGTTGACGCTGCGCATCCTCATCGCGAGACCGCCCGCTGTGGCGCCGCAGAGGAAGACGAGGCAGAGGACGAGAAGGATCCTGGGATTATGCCATGTGGCCCGGTTATCGTGTAGCGCGGCCTGAAAGCTGACCAATCCCTAGACCTCCTGACAACATCACTGCGAATCCAATGGAAGCAACCCCGCATCGTGCGCGTTGCCGGGCGCATGCCAGGTCGCCAGATTTACCAGTACGACATCACGGTCCTGCTGTTGATCGATACCCGGCGCCGGAGCGTATTCATGCCGGGCCATGATTTCCATGGGCCCAAGCACGTCTGAATCGCCATCCGTGGATGCGGCAATCCCTGCCAGAAGGGCCATGAGGGTCAGCGACGCGAAAACAAGACGCCGGCCAATTGCGGGATTCAGAAAGAAGGACCAAAAGGAAATCGGTGTTTGAGACTCGATCCGCTCCAGCACACGGGCGTAGAAACCCGGACTCGCGGCGGCATCGTGGCGGGGACGCAGAGCCTGAACCCACCGCGCTTGCAGTTGCATCGCCTCAACCACTTGCCGGCATTCTGAGCAGCCGGACAAGTGTTGAAGAACCGCTCCGCGGTGCACCGGATTACCCCTTCCGGCGAGGTAGTCCTCAAGATGATCTTGGACGAGCTGGTGTAGCATTTCTTCCCTCAAATCTTAAGACGACCTCCTACAAAGCTTTTGACTTTGTACGAACTCGACCCCATGCCGCAGGTCTTTCCGGCAGAGCTCGTTGGCCCTGTCCTGCTTCAGTCCGGCTACGCGGCCGAACTGTCTCGCCTGCGTGCTGTTGTTTCCAGCAGAATCCATTACCTGACAAACAGCTTACGAACCCGCCTTGGGCCCGGAAACGCCCCGGCCCAGACGGTGCGCGGCCTTTAACAGCTTCTGGCGCGCGCGAAACAATTTTACCTTAATCGTATTCTCGTTCATGCCGGTCATCTCCGCCAACTCCTCGACAGAATGACCTTCAACTTCCTTTAGAAGCATCAGTTGCCGGTCTTGCTCGGAGACTTTCGACAACAGCTTCATCACCAGGTCGCGGTCAGACAGCGCGGCATCCACCGGCTTGTCGAGATCCGGCTCGCTCTGCTCCATCCGAAGCGACTCGTCCTCGGAAAAATCACTCTCGTAGACCAGCTTCCGGACCTTCTTCTTCCGCAGATAGTCGTAGCACTCGTTGACGGTGATTTTGTAGATCCAGGTCAGCAGGGAGCTGCGGAAATCGAAATTATTGATAGAGAAGTAGACTTTAGCGAAGACCTGCTGCGCAATATCTTCGGCGTCGTTGTGATTGCGCAGGATGCCGAAAATGATTGAAAAGACTTTACCTTGGTAGCGATCAACGACTTCGCGGAAGGCGATTTCGTCACGGGCTTGCACCCGCCGCACGAGGTCAGCTTCGTCAGTTTTTCGGTACTCCACACGGGCCTTTGTGGCTCGGGTGTCTCCCCGAGTTCCAGTCGCCGGAATCGGAAGCACGCCAACCGCACCGTTCATGACAACCAGCCAGACGCGGCCTAGAGTCCTCCGGTTACAACATCTTAGGAGCGCTTCAAGCCCTCACCATAGCAAATCCCGACATCGGGCCGTAATATTTCCCTGTTGGCAGGTTCAGGGCCATTGTTTTGTTGGCTGCGCTCGCGTGACACTTTTCCCTTTTTTGATGCATCCTATTGATAGAGACGGTGCGTCAGCCGTTACAATACGATTTAGGGCTGATTCAGAAGAAGAAGGGACTTGCATCAAATGGTTCAACTGACTGAAACCGCGGTTTTCAAGGTAAAGGAGATTCTGGACTCGCAGGAACCCAAGCCGACCGGACTGCGCATTGCGGTGGTCGGAGGCGGGTGCTCCGGGTTCAGCTACTCGATGGCCTTCGAGAACGCGCCGGGCATGCTGGACAAGACGTACGACTTCAACGGATTGAAGGTGTTCATCGACCAGGCGAGCATGCTGTATCTGGATGGCGCGCAGGTGGATTACGTCGAGTCGCTGGAAGGGTCGGGCTTCAAGTTCAGCAACCCGAACGTGAAGTCGACTTGCGGCTGCGGCAGTTCCTTCAACGCGTAACGCGAAACTCGTAAAGATTCTCGGACAGAATTCGGCCGTCGGCTGCGGTGACGCGAAGCGCCAGTTTCGCAGGTCCCGCGCCGGCGGCTTTCCATTTGACCTCTCCCACCAACTGTGAAGAGTCCGGCGGCAACTGAACCGCTTGACCTCCACCTTCCCACTCGATTCTGCCCGTGATCGCTTCGTTCCGGTCGTTCACAGCCCACAAAGGAAAGCGCACCTCCTCGCCTTCCTTATAGGTATCCCGCGTGTATTCAATCGAGGCGAGGACCGGCTCGAAACTGCGCCGGACCGTATCCACCACTTTCGTAGGCGCCCGGTAGAAATCGTAGGCTGCCATTGTGACCGACGGCCAGATATCGATGGCGAAGAAGTGAAAAATACCTCCGGCGCCTTCGGCCTTGCGGCGGCGGGACCGTTCCAGCGCGAGTTGGAACAGGCGTGCGCCATAAGCCTGTGTCTGCGGAATGTACTCGTCTAGCGTCATGCCCTTGGGGTCGCCCCAATTGGCGAGCGCCTCTTCGATTTGCAGCTTATGAAACCGCCATTCATCCGCATGCGCCGAAATGGGCCACTTTCCGGGCAGGAACTTGTCGAGCGATTCCCGGGCGGGCAAGGTGGTGGCCCCGAGTTCGGTAACCAGGTTCGCGGTCATGCTGGTGTACTTCCAGATGGAATCGCCGTACCAGCCGTGATAGAGATGCGCATCCTGCCACCGGCCCGTGGAACGCACCACGGGGCGATGCTGCGGGTCCATCTGCGCTAACCGCCCGGCCAAGTGCTTTGACAGATCGCGGTAATTCTCCAGGTCCTCTTCATCACAGGGCGCCCACACGACTACGGAAGGGTGATTGCGAACGTAGCGGATGTGATTGTCATAGAGCGGCGCGGCGCGCGTGGAGAAACGTGTGTCGTGGGGATACCAGGCTTCGAGGAAATCCTGCCAGATCATCACTCCTTTCTCGTCGGCAAGCTGATAGAACTCCGGGTTGGTGAAGTGGCAATGCAGGCGGATGATGTTGACGTTCATGCCGAGCATCAAAGCCATGTCGCGTTCATAGGCCGCGCGGTTCATCTCCGATAGAAACAGGTGGTAATAGCTGTTGGTGCCGCGAAGAAACACACGGCGCCGGTTCAGGTAGAACTGATCGCCGATCCGCTCTATCTCACGAATCCCCACGGCGAGCTGCTTCCGGTCGAGTTCGTCGCCGGTGCCGCTCAACAGGCGCACGGTCAGGGTGTAGAGATTGGGCTTGCCCTGATCCCAGGTCCACCACAGTTGCGGATCCCGTATGGGAATGACCAGGCGCGGTCCGCCGCCTTGCGCTCGCGGCCGTTCCGTGCCTTGAAAATTGCGCGGCTCGAGTGCCGCCTCCCAATGGGGATTGGAAGCATTCGAGGAAAGCCGCAGTTCCACGGCGGCGCCGCCGCCAGACAGCCGGGTTGAGACGGCAATGTCTTCGATCCAGGCCATGCCGGAAGCCACCAGGCGAACTCCGCGGGTGATTCCCAACGCGGTAATGTCATCCGGCTTCTGGTCGACCGCTCCGTAGGCGCCCTTGATCGTGTATGGCCGGTGGCGCCAATAGTAATCGACCGGCGTCCACACACGAACCGAAATTTCCTGGTGCTGTCCGGGCTTGATGAAATCGGTCACCTCGTACTCATAGGGGTCGATGTAGCCTTCATGACGCCCCACGTTGCGACCGTCAATATAGGTGTCGGCGTAATAATCCGTCGCGTCGAATTGCAGCCGGATTCGCTTGCCGGTCCAACCGGCAGGCACGGTAAAGCTCCGCGTGTACCACCACTCCTTGCCGCTGACCCAATTGGCCTGGCGCGTATAGATCTGCTCCGGGGGAAGCCATTGCACGTGGGCGGAACCGGGCACCTTGACGGTCCGCCGTTCCGACGCCGGGCCCGCGCCCTTCTCGCCCCAGGCGAGACTCCAGTCGCCGTTCAACTCGACCGTTGCCATTTGTCCATTGCCGGTTCCGGACACCTGCGGCTGGGGCTGAACAAGAGTTCCGGCATTTGCCGGAAGCACCGAGACCAGCAGCGGCTGGCGCAGGCAGCGCGCTTCCTTGCGGGCTTCGAGGACCGTCGAATTTCCGTTCCAGAGCGGAAACGTCAAGGCGATTTCGCTCTCTCCGGCGTTCTTCGATGCCGTCACGCGCCGCGTACCCGCATTTGACCACTCGAGACCGGCGTCGAGGGCCACCAGGCCGAGCGCGCCATAGTTCTCCGCCGCGCGGTAGTACACCATGTGGCCGCCGCGCGGCTTGGTCCAGGTGCGAGCGGCTATAGCGTGGTCCGGAGGTTCGTCCGAGCCGGGTCCCGTGGGCCAGCGGGACTCATCGCCATCCACGAACCTGTCAAACGGCATGTAAGGCGCGGCAGAAATGCAGGAAAAGCGGTAACCCTTCCCGGCGCGCCAGCGAAGCCACGCGCTGTGCTCCGTAAAGACGAACTCCCACCGCTCTGCGGCGCGCGTGAGCCGAATGCGCGCCCGCAGGGGTCCGGATTCGACGATGTCAACCTGGGTAAAGCTTCCGGTTCCGCCGAGGGTGGTCCAGCCGTCGTTGGGCGCCGCGGGCTCCAAAGGCTTGGCTCGATCCGCATGGATGTCGTTCGGGTCGTAGCGGTCCGGGGTGGTCTCCACAAAGTTCAAGGTGCGCGCCGGATCGGCGGACAGCGAGTAAGCCTCGACGATGCCGCCTGTCCGGGTATCCAGAATGACGCGGAATCGTGCGTTTGCCAGTTCCATCCGGGCGGTGCCCAGCTTTCGCGCGACGAGGCGCGAAGAACTTTCCGCCGTCGTCGAAGAGCAACAGGAAATCGTGTAAACCGGGAGTTCGCCCGGCACTAACGTAACCGGGAACAGTAACTCGGCAGCCGTCACCTGCGATACAACGTCTTTACCCTGCGCGTCGCGCACCGAGTAACCAGAAGCATGAGAGCCAAGCCTGGCCAGCGGGACGGCCACCACTTCGCCGCCGCGCGCATAGATGCCGGTAGGTTCTTCAATCCGGACGCGCCAGTCTTCCGCTAAGAGCGGGAATAGCAGGAAAATCGCATAAAATAGGTTTTTCATGACTAAACTAGCGATCCTGGGCGGGGAACCGGTCCGCCGCAAGCCATTCTCTCCGTGGCCTCAATTCACCGAACGCGACCGCGCGAGGCTGCTCGAAGTACTGGAAAGCCGGAATTGGGGCGGTTACCCTTTTCCGAACCGGTACGCGTCGGAGTTCGCTCAGAAGTTTGCAGATTATCATGGGGCTAAGTACGGTTGCACGCTGGTCAACGGCACGGTGGCGATTGTCGTGGCGTTGCAAGCCGCCGGAGTCAAGTTCGGCGACGAAGTCATTGTCCCAGCCTACACGTGGGACGGCACAGCAACGGCGGTTTTGTTTGCCGGAGCGATTCCGGTGTTCGCCGACATCGATCCCGACACTTACTGCATGAGCGTCGAGTCAGCCCGGCAAGCTATCACGCCGCGCACCAAGGCGCTTCTGCCGGTTCACCTGGCCATGCGTTTTGCGGACATGGACCCGCTGCTCGACTTGGCCCGGGAGAAGGACTTGCTGGTGATTGAGGATTGCGCCCATGTCCATGGCGGCGCCTACAAAGGGCGCGGCGCCGGCTCCATGGGAGACGCCGGGACCTTCAGCATGCAATCGAGCAAGCTGATGACGGCGGGCGAAGGCGGCATTGTTCTCACGTCCCGCCTGGACATGTTCGAAACGATCCAGTCCTATGTCAATTGCGGGCGCGCCAGCATGACGGATCAATTCAAGCGCCGCGTCATCGGTTCCAACTACCGGCTGACGGAGTTCCAGGCAGCCGTGCTGCTGGGCCAGTTGGAGACGCTGCCGGAACTGGCGGCGGCTCGCGTGGCCATGGGCGCGAAACTGAGCGCCGCGCTGGCTGCGCTTCCCAATGTCCGGCCTCTGCCCCCGCAAACAGCCCTGACGCGTGAGCCGATCTACAACTACATCTTCCAGTACCGCCCCGGGAATTCGAAGGTCTCACGGGACATGTTTGCGGCGGCGCTCGACGCCGAAGGTATCCCTTGCGACGGGCGGTTCTACGAACCGGTTTACCGCAGCGATCTCTTCCAGGTGAAGCGGGAGGATTTTCCGCAGTTGGACCGCGACCTCCGGAAAGCCTCGTGCCCGGTTTCCGAACGCGCCGCTTACGAGGAGTCGATCTGGCTGCCGCAGTTCGAGTTGCTGGGCGGCGAGGGAGACATCGCCGACGTCATTGGCGCGGTCGAGAAAGTGGCCGTCAACCTGGCTCAACTGGAAGATGCCGACCCGAAGCTCGCGGCGCTGAAATCGATGAGCCGCGCCGAACGGCCGCGTATCGAGAAGAAGAACTACTGAAATGGATTTGGCGGGGCTCCTTACCGAGCAACGGAATCCGCATTCGGAAGATCTCGATGCTCTGCCGACCGAACAAATGCTGGCGGTGTTCAACCGTGAGGACAAGCAGGTGGCCGAAGCGGTGGAGAAGGAACTTCCGAACATCGCTCGCGCCGTGGATGCGATTGCGTCGGCGATGTCGTCCGGAGGCCGTCTTTTCTATATCGGCGCGGGAACGAGCGGGCGCCTCGGGGTGTTGGATGCTTCCGAATGTCCGCCCACTTTCGGCGTGCCCTATGGCATGGTGGCCGGGATCATCGCGGGAGGCGAACCAGCGCTTGCGCGGGCAACGGAGGCAAGCGAAGACAACCCGGAGGCTGGCGCCGGCGACTTGAAAGCCGCGGGTTTCACGGCCCGGGACGTGCTTTGCGGAATCGCCGCCAGCGGGCGTACTCCTTATGTGCTGGGTGCGGTTGAACTGGCCAACCAGATGGGCGCCGTCACGGTGGGCATCAGTTGCTCTCCGCAATCGGCCTTAAGCCGCGCGGTCCGTATCCCCATCGAGCCGCTGCCGGGACCCGAGGTGATCTCCGGCTCGACGCGCCTCAAGGCCGGAACCGCCACCAAACTGGTGCTGAACATGCTGTCCAGCGGCGCCATGGTCCGCCTGGGGTACGTGTACTCGAACCTCATGGTCAACGTCCAGCCGCGCAACGAGAAACTGGTTGACCGCGCCCAGCGGATTATTCGCCTGGTCGCCGGGGTGGATGCGGCCGAGTCGGCGCGCTTGTTGGAAATGTCCGGCCGCAATGTGCGCGTCGCGATCGTCATGGGTAAACTGAGAATCAGCCGCGCAGAGGCTGAGACCCGCCTGGAGCGGGCCGGCGGCCGCGTCCGGGCGGCTTTGGAGGCATAAATACCGTGGCCCATTCAGCAGCTTTTCTGGCACTCGTAAATGACGCCAAGTCCCGCATCAGGGAGATCGATATGGACGGCTACAAGAAGATGGTGGCTGAAGGCACGCCGCTCGTTCTGATTGACACGCGGGAAGATGGCGAGTTCGCCGCCGGCCATGCCGCCGGCGCCGTGCACCTTGGCAAAGGCATCATCGAACGCGATATCGAGTCCAGGGTTCCCGACAAGTCCACCATTCTGGTTCTGTACTGCGGCGGGGGCTTTCGCTCCGCCCTGGCCGCTGACAATCTTCAGAAGATGGGCTACACGAATCCGATTTCCCTCGATGGAGGATGGCGCGCCTGGAAAGAAGCCGGCATGCCGGTTGAATAGCCTCGCGATCAGAATGCCGCGCCTCACTGGGCGGGCGAACGGCGCTCGGAGGATGCGATTTTCTTCTCCAACCCATTGATGTTGTCCTGGAACGTGGGATGGAGTTGTTTGCCTTGTTCGAGCCGCCGGTAGCGCGCCAGCGCACTCTGGTAGTGCTCGCGAGCGGCTTGCCAGCGTTTCTGCGCCGTGTCGAGGTCGCCGAGCAACGTCTCGCATTCCGAGATCTCGGTTTGGCTGTTGGGACCCGCGCCCGGCAACGCCGCCAGGTCCAGCCGAATGGAGAGCGCCTTGTCCAGGCTGGTCCGGGCCGGCGCATATTCGCCCAGACGGCTGTGGGCAATACCCATCCGGGCGAGCGTTGAAGCCACCGCGCCCGCCGCGCGCGTGTCCTTGGTGTCGGCCGCCGCGGCAGCGGTTCGCAAGGCCAGCGCCTTCTGGTGAAATCCGAGCGCCGCCCGGTAATCGCCGCGTTCACCGGCGATCCAGCCGAGATCGCTGTAGTCAAACGAGAGGTCCAGCTTGCGGCTCATGTTGGATGGATCGCGCTCCACCAGCTTCTCGTCGATTTGCCGCGCCTTGTCGTATTCGGCGCGAGCCTCATCCAGACGGCGGGCGCGCGCCAGAATCCCTCCGGTCCGCTTTAGAGTGAGAGCGAAGTTGCGCTGCGCGGTCAGGTTGCCGGGGTCGAGCCGCGCATTCACTTCGTAGGTCTGCCGCGCCTGCCGGTAGGCCGCCAGCGCTTCGTCCGGCTGCCTTTGCGCCAAGACCATTCCCAGGGAGAAATAGGCGGACGCCAGTTCGCCCGCCAGCTTGCGGTCGCCGGGATTGGCTTCCACAGCAGGCTTGATTACGTCGATGGCTTGGCGCGTCAGACTGAGGCCGCGGTCCGCCTGTCCGGCGCTATCGAGCAGATCGGCGAAACCGAGATAGCAGCGAGCCAACTCACTCCGCAGTTCCGGATTGGCCGGGCTTTCCCGGGAGAGGGCCTCAAACAAGGCGCTAGCCTTCTCATAGTTCATCAAGGCCGAAGAGGTGTCTCCCAGGTTGGCGCCGCCGGGTTGGCCCTGAACATCGGCTACCTTGCGGTACGCCAGTGCGAGGTCGCGCCGCAGTTCCTTGTCATTGCCGCCTTCGGCCGCGAGGCGGTCGAGGTACTGCAATGCCCGGCTGACCAGCAGCGCGCGCGCATGGGTCGAGCCGGGTAGTTTCTCGATGGCGTCGTGCAGTTCGAAAACCACCGAGTTGGCCAGCCCGTGCAGATCATGGAACCGCCGTTCGGCGCGACGCGCTTCCCAGAGAGTGATCCCGATGCCGGATACGATCGCGATGGCGGCCAGGGTAAAGGCGGAAATGGCGAGTTGATTGCGTTGAACAAACCGCGTCACGCGGTAGGGAACCGAGTCGCGCCGCGCCTGAATCGGCCGCTTGCGCAGGTAGAGCCGGATATCTTCGGAAAACTGCTCCACGGACGCGTAGCGCCGCGCCGGATCCTTTCGCAGCGCCATCATCACGATGTTGTCGAGGTCGCCCGAGAGCCTGCGCGCCAGCCGCCCGGGCGTGGATGAGCGCCTCGCGGCGGTGTCGGCGACGGCCCCTTCATTGCTGAAATTCGCGCTCGGCGGCGGGGGTTGAAAGTCGCAGATCAGGCGCGCGGTGTCGAGCGGCGACAGGTTGCCGGTGTGATAGGGACGCTTGCCGGCCAGCAGTTCGTAGAGGATGACGCCCAGTGAATAGATGTCGCTCGCGACGGTGATGGCATTGCCCAGAACCTGCTCGGGACTGGCGTAGGCCGGTGTCATGATCTGCATCGCCGAGACGGTCTGATCCAACTCACGGCTGGGATCGATGATCTTCGCCAGACCGAAATCGAGCAACTTGGGAGTCCCGTCCATGGCGACCAGGATGTTGGAAGGTTTCAAGTCCCGGTGGACGATCAGGTTCTGGTGAGCGAAACTGACGGCCGCGCAGACGCGCCGGAACAGGGCCAGGCGCGCGTCCAAGCTCAGGCGGCGGTCGTCGCAGTATCGCGTGATCGGCTGGCCTTCGACGTACTCCATGACAAAGTACGGCTGCCCGTCCTTGGTCGTGCCGCCGTCCAGCAGACGCGCGATGTAGGCGTGTTCGAGACGGGCCAGGATCTGGCGCTCCTGCTCGAACCGCCGGAGTGTGACGTTTTCCGGCAACCCGCGCTTGATCAGCTTGATCGCAATCTGCTGGCGAAAATGCTCCTCTCGCTCGGCGAGGTAGACGGCGCCCATTCCGCCGCTGTCGATTTCCCGCAGAACGCGGTACGGCCCGATGCGCTCCGGAATAGCATGGGCTTCCGCCAGCGCGGCAAGGCCGGGCGGAGTGCTCAAGAAACTGCCAGCCGATTCGCCGTGCCGGAGCAGCGACTCGACTTCGGTCCGGAGTTCGAAGTCGGCCTGGCATGCGGCTTCAAGAAACGAGACGCGCGCATCACCCTCGCGCTCCAACGCCTCGAAGTAGATCTCCTTGACCTGGCGGAACCGGTCCGGACTCATGCGGGCGCCGCCCCGGTGAGTTCGCGAAACAGCCACGCGCGGGCCAGGCTCCACGCGCGTTTCACCGTTGCGGGCGACGAATTCATTACCTCCGCCGTTTCTTCGATAGTCAGGCCGCCAAAGAACCGCAGTTCGACCAGCTTTTCCTGTTCAGGGTCCAAGGCGCCCAGTTTCTTGAGGGCGGACTCGAGCAGGAGCAGGTCGATTTCCTGCCGGTCGAAAACATCCAGCGCCCGGCCGATGGTCACCAACTGGCCCTGCCGTTTACCGGCGTTCCGCGCCTCGGCATGAGTAAGGAGAATGCGGCGCATCATTTGGGCCGCGATCCCGAGCAACTGGGCGCGGTTCTGCCAGTCGACCTGCAGCTGGCCGGTCAGCCGCATGTAGGCTTCGTGGACGAGGGCGGTGGGCTGGAGCGTGTGGTTGGAACGTTCGGCGGCCAGATAGTGGCGGGCCAGGCGGCGCAATTCCTCGTAAACAAGAGGCAACACCTGGTCCAGGGCCGATTTATCACCCTGCTTCCAGCGCGCGATTAAACTCGTAACATCTTGCGCGGCGGCCATGTCGCACCCTCTGGTTTTCTAATTGTAGTGAAAAAGGTGAGCCGTTTGAGCGGGAATTCCGGCGTTATGGTGTGATGAAGCACAAAACGGCTCGAAGGATCCTGTACGCGGCGGCGTTCACCGCCCTGAGCGCGGCGGCAATGGTGGCCCAAGTAACTCCACGCCCGGCGGCGCTGGATGCGGCGTTCGACCGGGCCCTCCGCTCCGGCGACACCGCGGCGGTTCGCGCGGCCCTGAAGCGCGGCTCGGACCCGAACGGCAAGGACGCGGCCGGCAACCCCGCACTGATGCTCGCGACCATGTTTGGCGACGCCGGCGCCGTGCGGGCGCTCCTTGACGCGGGAGCCAACCCGAATCAGCCCAACGCCGCGGGCGCCACCGCGCTAATGTGGGCCATCCCGGACCGGGACAAGGTCCGGATGCTGATCCACAAGGGCGCCGATGTCAACGCGCGCTCCGCGCCGGGACGCACGCCGCTGCTCATTGCCTCGGCGGTGGACGGCGGCGCCGGCATGGTCAGGATGCTGCTCGACAAGGGCGCCAACCCGAACGTCAAGGACAATCTCAAGGGAATTCCGTTGTTGTTCACCGGAGGCGGAATGGCTTCGGCTCTCATGGAAGCCGCCAAGACCAAGGACACGGCGGCCTTGAGATTGTTCCTGGAGATGGGTCTGGACGTCAACGCCATGGACAATAACGGCAACACAGCCCTGACCGAAGCCGCTCTGCGGGGAAACTTGGAGGCGGTGAAGTTGCTGCTGGCCGCGGGCGCCGATGTGAATCACAAGACAAAGCTGCCCACGCAGACGAATGCGCTGGCGCTGGCCGCGACCCGCAATTCCGTCCCGGTGGCGCGTGAACTGATCAAGAGCGGCGCCGACGTGAATGCCACCGATGGTTCCGGCTCGACGCCGTTGATGTGGGCAGCCTATTCCGAGCAAGGAAGCGCGTCTATGCTTGACTTGCTGTTGGCCGCGGGCGCCAGCGCGGACGTCCGCAACAAGGCTGGCGAGACTCCCATGATGTGGGCGCTGCGGAACGGCGAGTCACCGATCACGGCGCGGTTGCGCGCGGCGGGCGCGGCGCTCACCTCCGCCTCGCCGGTCTGCGCCACGATCCGTCCCGCCGGCCAGCGGATGGAGGCTCAAGCCGCCCAAATTCAGGACGCGGTGGAACGGGCAATCGCCCCGCTGCAGCAGAGCGGCCCGCAATTCTTCAAGAAGTCCGGCTGCATCTCCTGCCACCACCAGAGCCTGCCGCAAATGGCCATTGCCAGAGCCCGCCACCGCGGGTTCCATGTCGACGAAGAGGCGGCGCAAAAGTCGCTGAAGACCGTCGCCGGCTTTCTAACTCCCGCTGGCGAGATCCTGGCGGAAGGCACCGACGTCCTGCCGAACATCCCGGTGAGCGGCGGCTACATCCTGATGGGGCTGGCCGCGGCCAATTATCAGCCGGATTTTGTCACCGCCGCCGCGGTGCACAATATCGCAGCCAAGCAGTTGACGGACGGAAGCTGGTATGGCTGGGCGATGCGCGCGCCGCTGGAGGCGGGCGACATCCGCTCGACGGCCATCGCGCTTCGCGCCTTGCAGTTATACACGCCGCCGGGCCGCAGGATGGAAATGCAGTCCCGCATCCAGCGCGCCGCAACCTGGCTGCGGAATGCCAGACCGCACAACACCGAAGAACAGGTGATGCAACTGATAGGTCTGGCCTGGGCCGGCGTCCCGCATCGTGACCTGAGGCGCCTGGCCGCGAGCGTTCTCGACGCGCAACAGGACGACGGGGGCTGGTCCCAGTTGGATGGCCGGGAAACCGACGCCTACGTGACTGGCGAAGCCCTGGTTGCCCTGGCGGCGTCGGGGATGGTTCGCCCGCCGGACGACGCTTACCAGCGCGGCGTGGCCTACCTGCTTCGCACGCAACATGCGGATGGAACGTGGCACGTGCGTACCCGCTCGTTCCCGTTCCAGCCGCTCGTCGACAGCGGTTTCCCGCATGGCCGCGACCAGTGGATCTCCGCCGCCGGAACCAGTTGGGCGGCGATGGCGCTCAGCCTGGCCGCGCCGTCTGAGCCGCGAACGGTGATTTCCGCGCTCCGGTAACACCCAGCCTGAGTGACCGCTGTAACATTTGCGGTTTCTCTTCCCTGAAGCGGACTTCCCCGAGCGGGAAGTCCGCAATTTTGTGTAGGGCGCATGGGAGACTGAAGGTCATGAAATTCGCTTTGAGCGTGGTTCTGGCCGTGGCGGCGGCGTACGGCCAAACCGTCGACGTGCCGTTTGAGAAGTTCAAACTCGACAACGGGCTCACGGTGATCGTTCATACCGACCGCAAAGCGCCCATCGTGGCGGTTAACGTCTGGTACCACGTCGGCTCCAAGAACGAGAAGGCGGGAAAGACGGGCTTCGCACACCTGTTTGAGCACTTGATGTTCAACGGGAGTGAGCACTTCAACACCGATTACTTCAAAGCGCTGGAGAAGATCGGCGCCACCGACCTGAACGGCACGACGAGCAGCGACCGGACAAACTACTTCCAGAATGTGCCCACCACCGCGCTGGACCAGGTCCTTTTTCTGGAAGCCGATCGCATGGGATTCCTGCTGGGGGCAATCGACAAAGCCAGGCTGGACGAACAACGCGGAGTGGTCCAAAACGAGAAACGGCAGGGGGAGAACCAGCCTTACGGCAAGGTGTTCAACCTGATCTACGAGAACTCGTATCCGAAGGGCCATCCCTATTCGTGGCCGGTAATCGGGTCCATGGAGGACCTCAATGCCGCTTCGCTGGACGACGTGAAGGAATGGTTCAAGACGTATTACGGTCCGACCAACGCCGTCGTCGTGCTGGCGGGCGATATCGATGCCGCGACGGCGAAGGAGAAGATGCGGAAGTATTTTGGCGACATTCCGCCGGGCCCGCCGGTTGCGTATCACCAGTCCTGGGCCGCCAAGCGCTCCGGAGAACAGCGGCAGCGCATGGAAGACCGCGTGCCGCAGGCGCGGATCTACAAAGTGTGGAACATCCCGGCGCAAACCGCGGCGGAGGCGGATCTGCTCGAGATTGCCGCCAACGTTCTGGGACGAGGTAAAAATTCGCGGTTCTACAAGCGCCTGGTGTACGACGAGCAGGTGGCGACCGATATCGAGGTTTTTCCCGCCGGCGGGGAAATCGGCAGTCTCTTTATGGTCATTGCCAGCGCACGCCCCGGCGTGGAGCTGAGCAAAGTCGAGAAGTCGCTGGATGATGAGATGGCCAGGTTCCTCGATCAGGGTCCCACGGCGTCCGAGATGGAGCGTGTGCGCAACGCGTGGTTGTCGTCCTTTCTGAAAGGGGTCGAGCGTGTCGGCGGTTTCGGTGGAAAGTCGGACCTGCTGGCCACCGGAGAGGTGTTCTACGGCAACCCCGCCGCCTACAAAGACACGGTGAAGATCTGGGAAACCGCGACGCCGGCGCAAGTCAAGGAAGTCTCCCGGCGGTGGCTCTCCGACGGGGTCTACGTGCTGGAAGTCCACCCGTTTGCGGCATACAAGGAAAGCAGCGGCAAACTGGATCGATCCAAGCTGCCGGCGATGGGCGCGGCGCCGGAATTGCGCTTGCCCAAAGTCCAGCGCGGCACCCTGTCCAACGGCTTGAAGGTCGTGTTGGGTGAGCGGCATGAGATTCCCGTGGTGCGCGTGCGCCTGCTGGTGGACGCGGGTTTCGCCGCCGACCAGCTTGCCGTTCCCGGCACGGCCAACCTGACCATGGCGATGCTGGACGAAGGCACGGCCACCCGGACATCGCTGCAGATCAGTGAAGAAGCCGAGCGTCTTGGCGCGGAACTCGGCACGCGCGCCTCGCTTGACACGCTGAGCGTCGGCCTGGCCGCGCTCAAGAAGAACCTGGATGCGTCGCTCGACCTTTTCGCCGATGTGGCGATTCGTCCGGCTTTCCCGCAAACGGATTTCGAGCGGGTGCGAAAGAACCTGCTCGCCGCAATCCAGCAAGAGGAGGTGGAGCCCTTCAGCATGGCGCTGCGGGTGCTGCCGCCGCTCATGTTCCCCACTGGCCATGCCTATGCGCAGCCGCTCACCGGTTCGGGATACGCGGGCCCGGTTTCGGAGTTGACGCCGGCTGCTTTGAAGAAGTTCTACGAGACGTGGTTCAAGCCCAACCACGCCACGCTGGTCGTGGCCGGAGATACGACGCTGGCCGAAATCCTCCCCAAGCTGGAGAAGCTGTTCGGCGGGTGGAAGCCGGGCGACGTCCCGAAGAAGAACCTGTCCACGGTTCCGCAGCGGGCCAAACCGGCCGTCTACCTGATTGACCGCCCGGATTCAGAACAATCCGTGATTCTCGCCGGTCACGTGTCCCCGCCGCGAAACAACCCGGACGATGTGGCCATCACGGTGCTCAACACGCTGCTGGGCGGACAGTTCACTTCCCGCATCAACATGAACCTGCGCGAAGACAAGCACTGGAGCTACGGCGCGGGAACCATCTTCTTCAACGCCACCGGCCAGCGCCCGTTCGTGATGTTCGCCCCCGTACAGACAGACAAGACCAAGGAGTCGATGGTCGAAATTCAGAAGGAGTTGCGCGACATCGCGCGGAGCCGTCCAGCGACGGCCGAAGAGCTGGGTTTCGCGCAGGACAACGAGGTTCTCTCGCTGGCCGGCTCTCGCGAAACGGCCGCCGCGGTACTCAATTCGATGTCGGAGACGGTGACTTACGGCCTGCCGGACAACTATTACGAGACCTACGCCGGCAAGGTTCGCGCCTTGAAACCGCAAGACATCGCAACGGTAGCCGAGAAGGTGATTCACCCGGACAATCTTGTTTGGGTGGTGGTCGGAGACCGGGCCAAGATCGAAAAAGGCATCAAGGAACTGAATCTCGGCGAGTACAAAGTCATCGACGCCAGCGGCAAGCCGGTTCAGTAGCGTCCATGCCGGCAGGCGGGACCGGACGTTCGCCCCCGCGTGGGAGAGAATAGGGAGGACATCGGTCAGTTGGCATGACTGTGTTCTTCCATATCGTTCTCTCCGCTTTGCTCGCCGGTTCATGCCTGGCGGCGGAGCGGTCCGCCATCTTCCTTTTTGGACCGGAAGGCGCCGAGGCGGCGCGCGAGACATCCTCCGCCGTGGCGGGCCCGGCGCGGCGCTGGTTGTCTGCACCCGGAAGCTCGCTCGAAGTGCGCAAGTCCGGTACACAAGAAGGAGTCCGGGCCAGCCCGAAGATGCCCGCGCGAGCCCTGGAGCAACTTCTCCTGGAAGCCGCGCGCGGAGCGAGAGACGCCGATCCGGCGGCCTTCCTGAACTCGTTTGAAGCGGCCGCGCAAGCTCTGGAAGGGCAAGCGGGCGAGCGCTGGCTTGTTCTTATCCTCGAGACTCCTCCGCTTTCCACCGCCGCGGAAGAGACTTTGAAACTGATCGTTGAGCAGGCTTCCGCAAGGTCCGTTCACATTGCCGTCTTTGATCCATCTGGAAAGGGCCTGGCGGCCGCATGGAAGCCCTTGGCTGACGCTCAAGCCCTGGTTGCGGTCCGCAGCGGACGGGCGCTCGACGCCGCTCTCCATAAGCCTGCCGCCGCCGCGGCAGGCGCTCCACCTCCGTCCATCGCGGCGCCGGCCGAGTTACCCAAGGACCTGCCGGTCCACATCCGCTTCGTTCGAATGTCGGCCAGCCGGAGCACCAGTTGGGGGACGCAGCGCGCCTTCAGCAGCGGGGGCGGACCCGGCGGTGGAGGAATTGTGACCCGCGAGGGCGGGCCCAATACCGAAGCCGTGACCGGAGTCCTGCGGGGCCTGCTCATCGTCGAGTCGCCCCTGAAGGACCTGAGGTTCCAGGTGGACGAGAACTCCAGGACGTACCTGGCCAGGGCCATGGTGACGCAGATTGTCCGCAACGCCAAGGGTGAGGCAGTCTGGACGGCCAGAAAGAGCATTGTGATCAAAGGACCGTCGAGCCGGATCGAGACGCGAATGCAGGGCTCGCTGTTCTACATGCGCGAGGTTCAACTGCCCGCCGGCAAGTACACGCTCGAAGGCCTGGTGGAGGATCAGATTGCCGCCAAATCCGGCGGGGTGCGCGAGGCGCTGCGAACCGGCGATGGCGTTCCGGGCTTTAATGTGAGCGACGCATTGTTCATCAAGCCGTTCAACGGCGCGGCGGACAAGTTCGAAGCCGACCAGGTGCTCAGCTACGACGGCGAAGCCATTTCGCCCGTGTTGAGCCCATCATTCAAAGCCGGAAAGTCTTTCGACCTGCAAGTCTACTTTGTCATTTACCCCGACTTGTATGGCGGACAGCCGGACATCACCGTGGAGGTCTTGCGCAACGGGAAGTCCATTGGCAGGATGCCGCTGCCCTTTACCGACAACATTCGCGACACGTCGCGCGAAGGGATCGGCACAATGAAGGGCGAACAGAAGAACCAGTTCCCTTACCTCGCGGTTCTGAAGAATGCCAGGTTCAGCGGGGGCGAATACGAGGCCCGCATCACGGTCAAACAAGGCAGGAATGTCATCAGCCGCACTGTGCCGTTCCATGTCGCCGGCGAAGACGGCGCTCCGGCGGAGATTGTCTCAGGATCCGGCGCCGGGCCTGCCGTGGATGCCCCGGAAGACGACGTCGTGATGCCGGAACTGGATCCGGTCGCGGTGAAGACGGCGGGTGTGGCGCCATCGCCGGAGGAACAGAAGCGTTACTGGGATGAGGCGGCGGCAAACGCCTTGAACTATTCCAGGAGCCTGCCAAACTTCCGATGCAACCAGGAAACCAGGCGCCTGACCGCGCCCGCCAAAAACCCGGACCAGTTTCGAGAAGGAGACGTGATCGTCAGCGAGTTGGTCTATGAGAACGGGCGCGAGACGTACCGCACGCTGCAAGTGAACGGTCTGAAGGCCAGCCGGGAATCAAAGAAGAACCAGGGAGTCTACTCCCGGGGCGAATTCGGCACCCTGCTGCGATCGCTGTTCGGGCCTCAAGTCGAGGCCAAATACCAATGGGCGGGGCGCGCCATGGCCGGCGGTTCTCTTTGCCGCGTTTTCGACGTTGAAGTAAAACCGGAAAAGTCGAACTTCGTGCTTTATCACAACCTGCGCCAGGAGGTGGCGGGCTACAAAGGCCGCGTCTTTATTGACGAGGAACAGGGACTGGTCCGCCGCCTGACGATCGAAGGCGCCGGGTTGCCGAAAGACTTCCCGCTGAAATCGCCGGCGCTGTCGCTGGACTATGGCCTGGCGCAGGTGTCGGGGCAGGACTACCTGGTTCCGTTGAAGTCCGTGCTGCAGCTTCGTCAAGGCAAGACCATTGTCCGCAATGAAACCACTTTCCGCGACTACCGAAAGTTTGAAGCCGACTCCAAGGTGACCTACTAAGTGTGGCATTCGCCGCACCTCAAAGCCAGTTAGAAGGTGAACAGAAGGCTTGTATATCCGGTGTGTGCGCGGTAGTTCTGATACGAGTACAGGTCTTCGTGGTAACCGTAATATTGGTAGCCGGCATTCCAACGCAGCTTATTGGTGATCAGGACCGAGACCCTCGCCAGGGGTGATTGGTAACTCATCGGGTAGGTTTGCACCTGTTGAAACGCGTCCGAACCGGGCGCCGTTCCGCCGTCGCCCGTATCAAAGGTTCCGGTGTAGCCGAAGTACAGATCCGCCCGCTTGATCATGGACAGCCGGACTCCGGCGTAAGCCGAGTGGACGTTGCTGAAGAACAGCGATTGGCCGATGACGGGACGGAGCGAAACAAAGTACGCCAGACCGGTAGCCGTGTCCAGATGCAGCCTGGCGTAGCTCGCCTCGATGGAGACGGACGAGCGCGGCGACCACGAGGCGTCCACCGCGTAGCGGCGCGTCCGGCTGCTGTGGTGCGACAGCGAAATGGAATTGAAATTGTAGTTGGCCTGAGCCACCGCGCCTAAGGTGAAGCTCCGCCCGCGCCATTGCGCCCGGGCGCTCAAGCCGTGGTAGTTCTTGTCGCTGATGGGCGTAAACGGATGGTCCTGCCGGCCGATTTCCCCGTCGAGCAGGATCGTTACCCCTTTGACCGGCTGCAAGCGAAGTCCCGCCATGCCGGAGTGAAGCCGGTTGGTTTGATCTCCGGTTTTCAAATCCGTAAAGCCGCCTTCAACGTTCTCGGTGTTTCTTTCGACCGATTGTATGCGGCGCTCCGAATACTGATAGCCACCGCGGAGAGACAAACCCCGCCTCACCACAAAATCCACCGTGGCGGCGTTGGCCAGTGTGCGGATGCCAAGTGTCTGGAAGTAGATGAGGCTCTGCAGGAGCGTGGAATTCTCCAACTGGCTGTACAACGAATCGCCGTACATGCGCACGTCGTGGTAGGCGGTTTGATTTGTGACCGTGAGCCGCGATGTGGGGAACAGGCTCAGCGTCACGTTGGCCGTCAGGACGGGCCGGCGCGCAACTCCGCCGACAACGGTTTGAATGGCGCGTGACGGCGAGGCGGCCGGGACTCCGGTGGCCGTTTCCTGGGTGTCGTAATTCCGCAAGCCCCGGGAATAAGTGCCGCGGCCGTTGATCGCCCACTTCTCACCCTGTTCCCGGAAGAAGTTCAAGCGCCATGAGGGAGTGGTCCCCTCGTAGACCTGCGAGCGGCTGACCTGTGTTCCGGCGGGTTGCGAGGACCGCGCCGGCAATTCCTCGCGAAACCATTCCCGCGCCCCCATCCAGTTGATGCGTATCGAGGCCACGCGGAATTCGTTGCCGTAGCGGAATTCATTCTGCGACCGGCGTATATCCAGCATCAACGGCGTGACGGCTCCGGTCGAACCCGCCAGCGCCACAGTCGACAGCCCGGGTCCGGTTTGCGTGTTCCGGCTGAAGCCGGTGAAGAACTTCACACTGGATTGTGGAAACAGGGTGAAGTCGTGATCCTGCAGGCGCCGGACGGTGTCCTCCAGATGCTGGCCGCCGGCGATCGGAAGCGCCGGGTTGAAATAGTCGTTCCGCCGCCAGAGCCCATCATAGCGATACCACTTGTTCTTCTGGATCCGGAAGTTCGCGGCTTCGTAGGGATCGTTCCCCAGCCCTTGCGTGTTCAGCAGCAGCTCGTCAAACCAGCGGCCGTGTCCGTCGTTGGAGGTCATGGCGAAACGCCCGGACAGAAGCCGGATCCCGTTGCCATAATTCACGTCGCTGCGATACTTACCCTCGTTTCCGCCGGTGGACGAGAGGCGGTATCCGAGTTCCCAGGACTGGATAATCCGGTATCCCGCCCATTGCTCCCCGCTGCGCCGCCCGACAAGTTCGTCCGACGGCGCCACGGCCGGCTGCGCCCAAAGGGGACAAGCCAGGGCGAGCCAGACGACCGCGCGCCTCACCGCAGGAACCTCTCGTCGGCGTTCGACCCGTGGATCCGCGTGTGACAGGCCGTACAGTTCTGAAACTTCGGATCCGTCATGCTGTGCGTGACGGATGTCATGTTGATGCCGTCGCCCTGCCTGCCGAAATTGCCCGCGCCGCTGTGGCACTCCAGGCAGAGCGTGAAGACGGCCGGGCGGCGGAGCAGGCGCGGATGGGCGGATCCATGAGGACTATGGCACGTCTCGCATCCATCCACTCGGACTCCCGAATGCTCGAAGGCGAAGGGCCCGCGTTTGTCGGTGTGGCACTTCAGGCATGGCTCCTCGTTTTGTAACGCAACACCGGTCATGCGGGGTCTTGCGCCCATGCGCCACACGGGCGCCGCCGCGCCGTGAGGGTTGTGGCAATCGGCGCAACTCATGAATCCTTCGTTGACACGATGCTTGAACGGCATGGAGAACTGCGCCTTGACGGTCTGGTGGCAGCCGTAACAAAGGTCGCGCTGCTCCCTGGCCAGAAGAAACTTCTGGACAGGAGACTTATGAACCGAATGGCATTGGTTGCAGGCGATCTGCGCCAGGGAGTGAGACGAGCCGCGGACGCTGGCGCGCCCCAGCGAGTTACTGTGACAGCGGAGGCAGGCGTCCAGGACCTGCCGGGACGGCATGACCGAGAAGGCGGCCAGGTTCGACTTTCCGCCGCCGGCGGCGACGTGTTCGCTCGCTGGGCCATGACAGGACTCGCAGCCGCCCTGATCTCTGGCGTCAGGGTGCTCCACCTGGGCCTTATAGTGCGGGTTGCGGCTGAAGCTCATCACCACATCGGGGTGGCAGCGGCGGCAAGTGGCGCTTCCCACGTAGGTTGGAGCGCCTGTTGCCGTGGCCGCCGCCAGCCAAAAGACAAGTGGGCCCAGCCTGCGAGCGCGCGTCATCAAAGTTTCTCTATTTTCCTCGACAGACGGCTTCAGCGCTGAAGGATTTCCGTCCTGCTGCTCAATTAGGACAGCGCGCCGGGGCGGAGGGAACAGGCAGGCATCACGGGATGTGCGCCCACAGCGTCAGCCAGGCGCCGGTAACGATGGCGGGAGCATACGGTATGGCGGCCACTTTGGTCTTTCTGAGCAGAGCGAACGTGTGAGCCAGAACGGCAAGGATGGCGCCGAGAATCGCAGTCCAGACAGCCGCTTCAAAGAGAGCCGGCACGGCCAGAACCGCTCCGAGCGCCGCCATCAGCTTGATATCTCCGCCCCCCATGGCGCCAAGCAGGTAGAACACAAGGAAGATGCCAAACCCGGCGAGACACCCAAGCGCAGCGGCAGCCAGACCGGGCAGACCCGCCTGCCAGGCATTCCACCCGAGCCCGAACAGCGCCAGCGAGACGGAAATCCAGTTGGGAATCGTGCGCGTCCGGACGTCCGTCAGCGCCGCGACAAATCCGAGAGCCGTAACTGCCAGAAGCGGGAGGTGCATGGCTTCTCCACACACCCTTCGTCAGAACCGGTGGAAAACGTTAGGCGCTTAGGGGCGAAGCCCGACAAAATAATTGTCGATGTTTCACGCGGCCAGACCCAGTTCGTGAAACACACCTTGCATCGCGGCGCGAAGCGTGTCGTAATGCCGATCGATGGCTGAAGGATTCTGCGCGCCGCGCGACGGGCGCAGTTCCTGCGCGGCGGCCAGCAAGGGTTGGATGGCCTTGTTTCTCAGCACCATCAGCGCCGTCATCGCTCTCAGACCCTTCGGTATCGATTCATATCGGCGCGTTGGCCCGATTCGCCGGATCACCTTCTTGCCCCGGAGTTTCTTCAGGTCATAAGCGGCCCGGCGTGGACCATACTCCGATTCCCTTTGCTGGCTGAGCACGCGAACCCGGCTGGCCAGTTCGGACGCTGTGAATCCGCCGGGGGAAGGCGATAGCGCAATCAGCGCCTCGATGACCCAGCGCATGCGTGGCTTGTTGAGATCGATGCCACCGACCATGGTTTTGCCGACCTGCGAAGGGGCTGGGAGTTGCTCCAGCATCCGATCAGCGATGAAGCACTGATCGATGCAGCTCAGTGCATTCATGAATCGCTCCAGAATTCCTTTCGCCTCGATCACGATCTCCGGAAAATACCGCAGTGAACGACCGCACCGGAGTTCCTTGGTATTGTGGACGACCGTCTCGATGCGAAGCACGCGCTCGCCTTTGGTATAGATCTTCAGAGTCAGCTTGCCGCAGTGCAGCCTGAAGATCGTCAGATCATACGTAGGTTTCTCGACCGTGACTTCCCATTCGGCGGACTTGTTTTTCCGCTTGCGATACTTCGGGCGGCGCTTGTAGCCCAGAATCGTCCTCACCGTCTTCAGGTCCAGCAGCACGCGGCTCCGGTCAATCAGCGCCTGAAAAACCTGGTCCATCTGCCCGCCGACCTCGAAAATCAGGTTCCGGCTATACTCCACCTGATAATTGGAGTACTGGTAATGAAATCCGCTCTGTTTCTGCTCTTCCAGGTCGAGCGCGAAACAGAGGCAGGTGGTATAAATCCAACGCTCGCAGACCCGGCTCAGCCGCCCTATAGTCCGTTGTCCGGACAAGGTGTCTGCGATCTTCGCCAAGCCTGCGGCGTCAGAGATATGAGTAAAACAATTGCCCTCTTTTGTAAAGCGGATGCCCGCTTTGCGTGCCTGACAGGCGACGTACTCGTGGCCGTTCAGGATCACCTGGGCAGGAAAGGGCGGATGCCCGCTGATTTTGATGGTGATGTGTCCCCAGTCGGGATCGAGGATATGGAATGAATAGTGGTTCACGTACGGCAGGGGCTTCTTCCGCTCGAGGTGATGTTTACCGCTGACCTCCCACACCGGCGCCTGGGCACGGCCGACGAGAATCAGAAACAAGCCTTCTGTGATGTTGGTCTTCGCCAGGTATTTTTCCGCGAGGTCATGCTTGCGCTCGCCAGCCGGACAATCCACGACCGGAATGCCTTTGGCCTGGGCATAGGCGCGCAGGCGACGGCTGAACCGGCCCGCCATGCGCATCAGATGCGTGTTGTCCAGCGTATCCTCCGATCCGGTCAGGGCACGCCACCATACACGGAAGCCACCGGGATGATGCCCCATGCGGAAATAGGCGTTCAACACAATACGGTCTACGCAGTCGTAGCTGCCGGTCAGCAGGTCCGCATACCTCTTGCTGAGTCCATCGGCCATGTTTCGCAGTTAAGCACGGAGCGATCGCCACCTGCAGATTCTAGCTTCTGGCTTCCTCGACTCCTGACTTCTGCGGCCCCGAAGGGGCCACTTTTTCGCGGCGCAGTCCGCGAAAAAGCGTAGGCCGTTATGCGAAGCGTAACGGGAATTTTGTTCTCGTTGCGGAGCTTGTCAGGCGGCCTTGAGACCAACAGCCACGATCAGCTTGTTCAGATCATCAACGACACGCTGATAAAGACGGTCGAGTTGCGATCGCTTCGCCTGTTGTAGTTTCGAGTCTCCCGCGAAGGGTTGGAGCAGCCCGGCAGTAAGGGGAGCGTAGATCCTTTCGAAGAGCTTCAGGAACACCAGGCAGATGGAATATCCTTCCGGAAGCAAGCGATACCGCCGGGACTTCGGGACCTTCTCCACCAGTCCCTTGGCCCTGAGCTTTGAAAGATCGTAGCGGAGCGAAGCCAGAGTGTATTGTTTCGGTGAAGCCTCCAGAGCGGTGAGCGTGTCAGCGTAAATTTCCGCTGTGGTGAAAGTGCTTTGCGCGGCGATGTGGCTGAAGCGCACCAGCGCGTGCATCAGGGCCAGCTGCCGGGGATGATCCAGCTTCAGGCCTGGGATGCGCTTGCCGTTGGGCATTACGGTCGGCTGCGCCAGCTTGCGCAGTTGCCCGCGGTCGATGAAGGTTTCCAGGATGTCCTGCTGGACGTTGTGGTAATTGTCGATGACGGCTGAGATCTTTTTGCGCAGTTGCGGCAGATTCTCGACGGCCTTTTTGACGCCGTAATCGGCCACGTTGTTGGAGGCCGGCTCCGTGCGGAGCAGGACGTGATCGCGCACATACTGCTTGAGAAACCCATTGCCGTAGTGACTGCGGATAACCGGATTGGGCAGATCCAAGTCTTCAATGACCGTCTGGAGCTTGCCCCGATACTGCTTGGTAACCCTGCGGCCGAAGATGACGGTGATCTTGTTCGGCTGCCCGATGGTTCGATTGGCATCCAGCAGCCGTTCCCCCATTTGGTCCAACGCCGCACGCCGGCGGAAGACCAGATTGTCGCAGTACTCGACTTGAGCGAAAAAGAGCCGGTGCTGACAGCCGGCCTGCTTGCGTTCGCGCTCAGTGAAGAACGGTGTGAACGTGGCGAGCCACTTCTGGCCACAGGTCAACAGATCGCGCGGCGTCAGCGAATCGGATAGCTCCTGAAGCCGCGCCGGATTGGCGCACCGCAGAAAGGCATTGGTGCACTGCTGGAAATCGATACCTTCGTCGCGCATGCGCTGCGCCAACCAGTGGTGCTGGTTCAGGCAGAGGCGCGCCGAGAACGGCAGGTACGGGCACATGCGCACGAACATCGGCCCCCACCGCTCATCATTCACGTAGAAGTTATACTGCACCACCCACCGCTGCGCGATCTGCAGATGCCAGCGGTCGTCCTTCTTGTTGCCGATGGCGATCATGATGCGGGCCGGTTCACGACCCTTCACAATCGCGACCACCTCATTGGCTTTTGCCTTCCGGAAATAGGGTTTGACGAATTCATCGCGCCGGCTTTCGGGTGCTTCCAGGATGGGCGCGCCCCACTTCTGGGAGCGGTTGACCACCCAGTGTTGGAACTGGCCGGCGATGTCCCGCAGCACGTCCCGGCTGACGGGATACTGCTCCCGGTAAAAATTGAAGAACCCGACTACTCGTTCCGGCTGCTGAAACGGTTGGATCAACCCGTTCAGCAGAAGACGGTCGAAACACCGGTAGCCGAAGCGGATGCTATCCTTGTGGTGCTCGAAAAAGGCGTTCATGGGAAACCTCCAGCGTGGTGAGATACCTGGAAGATTACACCCGTGGACGCCTTACTGACCTATGCCTCCACGACCAGCCGCGCAGAGTTTCCGTGATTTGGTGGTCTGGCAAAAGGCCCACGAGTTCGTGCTGGCGGTCTATCGGCTGACGGAATCGTTTCCTGACCGGGAGAAGTTCGGGCTGTCTCATCAACTCCGCCGGGCCGCCGTTTCCATTCCGGCCAACATCGCCGAGGGATTCGGCAAACGCAGCCAAGCCGAGAAAGCCCGCTTCTTGAATATCGCAGAAGGCTCGCTGGAAGAGTGCCGTTACTACCTGATCCTTACTCAGGATCTGGGCTATGGACAAGCCGAGCCGTTGATGAGCACGCTGGAAGAAGCCAGCCGTTTGCTGAACGCCTACGCGCGCGCCATTCTGGCTTCTGGCTCCTGACTTCTGGCTTCCATATCCCGCAGGGATATCAAGGGCGAAGCCCTTGCCTAGTTAGGGCAAGGCGAAGCAGACAAGTTGCTGGCCGCGTTCTGCGAGACGCCGGTTCGTGCTGTTAAGGGACTCGATACGTGCACGGCGCGGCTGCTGGGGCCTGGATTCTCCAATATCGTTGACCGTACGTTTCATCCGAAGAGCGTCGTGTTCGGCCATTTTCTTGGGCCTGACAGCGACGACGCAGCAGTTGGCGGCTCCAGCACGGAAGGCCATCCAGAGCGTTTCGGCGGCACGCTGCTGCTGAGCCGGCGCGGCGGCGTCTGGACTCCAATCTGGTATCGGCGCGCCCTGATTATAGGCTCGTGCGAGAAGGTGGCCCTGCCGGATCGCCGGGAGATCTTGCTATGCGAATACGAGGACGGCGGCATGGGGCATGCATTCCACTATCTGTACTCGGAGGACTTTGTATCCTTCCGACTCGACACACAGCGTCTTGGCCGTGGCCGATTCCTATGAAGACTTCTGTGCCAGCCAGACCCAAGTCCTGAAAGAGTTTCATTGGCGTCCAGATCGACAGAAGTTTTCGGTC
>JADZCI010000185.1 GCA_020851655.1 Bryobacterales bacterium | reverse complement strand
GCATCCAGCGACTCGTAATCGTCGAGGCTGCCGATTTGAAGCGTGTCCAGCTTCAGTTCGGCCGCATAGTCGATGAGGCGGGGAGCCTTCCACTTGAGGCCGCGAATCGAGTACGAGTCGTATCCGAGTTTCATGGGCATTTCCGCCAGGCCCGCCCGTCTCTTAGAACATGTAGAGCGGCTTGCCCTCGGCCGGCGGAACATCCCCGGCGCCCGCTCCCACCGTGGCCTCTTCGCCCTCCGGATGGATCTGGCGGCAGTAGATGCCGGTCTCGCCAAGATAAACCTCGTACTCGGCCGGGCGTTCGAGCGCGCCCTGGATCAAGGCTTCCGATAGCGGGTCCTCGATGTACTTCTGAAGGGCGCGTCGCAGCGGGCGGGCGCCATAACTGCGGTCGATCAGAGTCTTTTCCAGGATGTACTTCGCCGCTTCCTTTGTGAGGCGAATCCGAATCTGCTTGGCCGTCAGGTTCAGATTGATCTGCTCGACCAGCATGTCGATGATCTTGAGCAGGTCGTCGTCGGTGAGGGACGTGAACAGAATCACGTCGTCAAGACGGTTGAGAAATTCCGGATTGAAGGCGCGCTTCACCTCCGACTGCACCATGTCCTCGACCTTCTGCGGAATGCCCGCGGTGGGCGTCGCGGCAAAACCCATCTGCCCTTTCTTGTCGAGGAAACGCGCCCCGAGGTTGGAGGTCATGATGATGATCGTGTTCTTAAAGTCGACCGTGTTGCCAAGCCCGTCGGTCAACTGGCCGTCTTCGAAAACCTGTAGGAGGATGTTGTAAATGTCCGGATGCGCCTTCTCAATCTCGTCGAGCAAAATGATGGAGTAGGGCGCGCGCTTTACTCGTTCCGTCAACTGGCCGCCCTCTTCATAGCCAACGTAGCCCGGAGGCGAACCGATCAGCTTCGAGACCGAGTGCTTCTCCATGAACTCGGACATATCGAAGCGAATCAGCGATTTCTCACTGCCGAACAGGAATTCGGCCAGCGCGCGAGCCACTTCGGTCTTGCCGACGCCGGTGGGCCCGAGGAACAGAAAACACCCAGCCGGACGCTTGGGCGATTTCAGCCCGGCACGTGAACGCCGGATCGCCCGAGCCAGCGCGCCGATGGCCTTTTCCTGGCTCACTACGCGCTTGTGCAGTTCCTCTTCGATGCGCAGCAGTTTCTGTGCTTCTTCCTCGCGGATGGACGTCATCGGCACGCCCGTCCACTTGGCGACCACTTCTTCAATGTCGTCCTTGGTAACGACGCCGGTGGAGGTGTCGTCGAGGTTGTACTTCTCGCGCAGGACGCGGAGATTCTCACGCTCCTTGCGCTCCTCGTCGGAGTAGAAACGCGCTTTTTCAAACTCGTGGTTCGCAATGGCGGTTTCCATGCGGTGCACGACAAACTTGATCCGCTTCTGGATCTCGCTGATTTCCGGTGGGAGCGTGGTCTGGCGCAGTTTGACCCGCGCCCCGGCTTCGTCAATCAGGTCGATTGCCTTGTCTGGCAGATAACGGTCCGGAATAAACCGGCTCGACGCGAACACCGACGTCTCGACCGCTTCGTCCGTATAGGCGACGGCGTGAAACTTCTCGTACCGCTCCTTGATCCCAAACAGAATCCGGCAGGCATCCTGCTCGCTGGGCGGCGGGACCTTGACCGCCTGGAAGCGGCGTTCGAGCGAACGGTCTTTCTCGATCGACTTGCGAAACTCGGCCGGCGTGGTGGCCCCGATGCACTGTATCTCGCCGCGAGAAAGCGCCGGCTTCAGAATGTTGGCCGCATCGAGCGAACCCTCGGCCGACCCCGCGCCGACCAGCGTATGCAACTCATCGATGAAGATAATGGCGTTCTGATTGTCCATCAGCTCTTTCATGATGGTTTTCAAACGCTCTTCAAACTGGCCGCGGTACTTGGTGCCGGCGACGATGAGCGACAGGTCGAGCGCCAGAATCCGCTTCTCGGCCAGAAAACTGGGAACATCGCCCTCGGCGATGCGTTGCGCAAGACCTTCGACGATGGCGGTCTTACCCACACCCGGCTCGCCGATCAGCACCGGATTGTTCTTGGTGCGGCGGCACAAAATCTGAATCACGCGCTCCAATTCGAAATCACGGCCGATCAGCGGGTCCAATTGCCCGTCGGCCGCGGCTTGCGTCAGATCACGGCTGAACTCGCTCAGCAGTGAGCTTTCCTTGGGCCGGCTGCCGGAGCTCTTTTCCGACGTGGACCGGTTCACCTCTTCCCTTACCGAGGTCAGCCGGAGCCCGCGTTCGTGCAGGATCTCCGCCGCAAAGCTTTTCTCTTCGCGTAGCAATCCCAGCAGAAGGTGCTCGGTGCCGATGTGCTTGTGGTTCAGCCGTTCGGCTTCCTCAGCCGCATAGGCAAGCACCCTCTTGCACTCATGGCTTAGGGGGAGTTCGACCGAAGTCGAAACCTTCTCCCGCACCGTCGTTTGGGCTTCGATCTGTTTCCGGATTGACTCGATGGCGGCTTGGGACCGGAGGAACCGGTTGGCGAGCGCCTTGTCCTCACGCAGCAGCCCGAGCAGCAAGTGCTCAGTTTCAATGTACGGGCTGCCAAACTGGCTGGCCTCGTACCGCGCGAAAAAGATGACCCTTCGGGCTTTTTCTGTGTAGCGTTCAAACATGATGTTCCTGGACCAGGGGGATCAGCTTCCCTAATTCCAATTTTATGACGCGCGAGGCCCGTTTGGCGTAATCAAGGTTGTGAGTCACGTATACGGTGGTCAGGTTGTGATCGCCATGGACCTGCTCCAAGAGGTCCATGACTCGCGCCGCGGATTCCGAATCCAGATTGCCGGTCGGCTCGTCAGCCAGCAGGAACCGGGGCTGCGCCGCCAGGGCGCGAGCCAGGACCACACGCTGCTGCTCACCACCCGAAAGTTCGCCCCCCAGGTGCCGGGCACGCGCTTCGAGACCCACTTCGGCAAGACGGCGGCGGGCGAGGCGCAGCGCTCGGGAGCGGTCTTCGCCGCGAATCAACAGGGGCATCCCAACGTTCTCTTCGGCCGTAAATTCAGGAAGCAGCGTGCTAAATTGCCAGACAAATCCGATCTGCTGGTTGCGCAACGCGGCCAAACGCTCTCCGGGCAGGCCCGTGATTTCCGTCTCCCCCAAGAAGACCCGCCCGGCTGTCGGGGCGTCTAAACCGGCCAGTACGTGAAGGAGAGTCGATTTGCCCGCGCCCGACTCGCCTGTGATGGCGACACGTTCCCCCGGGGCGATCATGATGTCCAGACCGGAGAACACGATTAGATCCAATTCGCCGGCCCGATACCGTCTGGCGAGTTGAATGCCCCGGATGCTCCCAGCTTCTCCCACCGCGTGTCCGCCACCTTTACGCTAGCAGACGTGCCGGCGAGTTATGCTCAGTAACGTGAAAACCGTACTCGTGAGCCTATCCCTATTTGCGGCGCTCGCCTCCGGCGCCCTACCCGCGGTCCGGAACCGGGCCCCGCTTGCGGGCAGCCGCTATTACCCGCTGCCGCTGACCTCGGTCAAGCCCAAGGGCTGGCTGCTCGATCAATTGCGGTTGCAGGCCGGCGCCATCACCGGCCACCTGGACGAGATATGGCCCGATGTCGGTCCGCAAAGCGCCTGGCTCGGAGGAAGCGGCGAAGGTTGGGAGCGCGGTCCCTACTACCTGGACGGCCTCCTGCCCATTGCCTATCTCCTGGACGACGCGGCGCTTCAGGCCAAAGCCAGGAAGTGGATCGAATGGACTCTGAACAATCAGCGCCCCGACGGCGGAATCGGGCCCGTCAAGAACGAGGACTGGTGGCCGGATTTCATCATGCTCAAAGTTCTCACCCAATACCAGGAGGCCACGGGAGACGCGCGTGTGATCCCGATGATGCGGAAGTTTTTCGCCTACCAGGCGAAGATGCTGGACCAGCGGAAACTCTACCAGTGGGCGGTCTTCCGCTGGCACGACGAGGTGCTCAGCATTCTTTGGCTCTACAACCGCACCGGCGACGCATGGCTGATCGACTTGGCCAAAAAAGTCCATGCGCAAGGGCATAGTTGGCAAAACCAATTCGCCAACTACCCTTACACGGCCAAGACCAGCCGTCAGGACGCAACCCTCTCCACGCATGGCGTCAACAACGCCATGGCTCTCAAGGCGGCGCCACTGTGGTCACTGGTAACCAACTCCGCCTCCGACCGCGCCGGTCTCGCCGGGATGCTGGCCAAACTCGACAAGTACCACGGCTTGCCCAACGGCATGTTCAGCGCCGACGAGCACTACGCCGGACCTGATCCTTCCCAGGGAATCGAGCTATGCGCAGTCGTTGAAGCCATGTTTTCCCTTGAGTTGGCCACCGGGATCCTGGGCGAGGCGCCGTTGGTGGACCGGCTGGAAAAGATCGCCTACAATGCGCTCCCCGGGACGATGTCCCCGGACCTGTGGTCGCACCAGTATGACCAGCAGCCGAACCAGGTCCTGTGTACGCTTTCGCAGCGCCGCTGGACCACAAACGGTCCGGAATCCAACCTGTTCGGTTTGGAGCCGAATTTCGGATGTTGCACCGCCAATCTGCATCAAGGCTGGCCCAAGTTCACTTCTCATTTATGGATGGCGACGCCCGACGATGGTCTCGCCGTGAGCGCCTATGCCCCAAGCCAGGTGCAAACCGTGGTGCGCGGCGGCGTGGAGGTGACGGTGGATGAGGAAACCGAGTATCCGTTCCGCGACTCGGTGCGTTTGACCGTGCGTCCGGCCAAAGCTGTGACGTTTCCGCTGGAGGTTCGAATTCCGGTATGGGCGGAGGGCGCCGAGGTCAAAGTCAACGGCGCCACCGTGGCCAACGTGAAAGTGGGAACGTTCCACAGGATCGAGCGTCAGTGGGCGCCAGGGGACCGTGTCGACCTGCGGTTCCCGATGCGCGTCCGCGCCGTGAACGGTTTTAACGACTCAGTCTCCATCGAACGCGGACCCCTGGTCTATTCGCTGAAGGTCGGCGAGCAGTGGCACAAGCTCAAAGCTACCGGACCGGTAACGGACTGGGAAGTTTACCCGGTGTCTCCGTGGAACTACGCATTGAAGATCGACCGGAGCGCCCCGGAGGCGGCATTCTCCGTCGAAGAGAGGCCGGTTCCCAAGCAACCGTTCAGCCTCGAAGGCGCGCCCGTTATCTTGAAAGGAACCGGCCGGCGCCTGACAGACTGGCGCATCGTGGACGACTCGGCGGGGACGCTGCCAGCCAGCCCGGTGACCAGCAAACTCCCGGAGGAAACCTTGACCTTGGTCCCCTACGGCGCAGCGCGGCTCAGGATTACGTCGTTCCCGGTCCTGGCGAAATAGCTGACCGTTAGTGCGCCGAATATTGCGGCTGCGGCGGCTTCAGCTTGACCTCGACGACCTTTTCCGGCTCTTCCACCTGAATCGTTTCGCCGTACGTCTGGTAGCCCTTGGAGATCACTTGAATCAGGATCTTGCCCTGAGGCAGCGGCGGGATCTTGGCGACCCCCTCCTGGTTGGTTTTCATCTGCCAGGACGTGTGAATCTGCTTCCCGAACTTGATGATGGACCGGCCTTCGACAAACTTCACGATAACGCTGGCGCGCTCGATGGGTTTGTCGCTGAGTGTCTTGACCTCGATCCGCAGGTTGGTCATAGGCGGATCGGCCGCAATAGCGGTTCCAAGCATGGCTAGCGCGCAGAGAGCCCTCGACAACATCCGCATTTCCCGATTATGACAAGTTGGCGGCCGTCCCGGGATGCTCAGCGAAACAATAGGACAGCGGCTGCGAAGGTCAGGGAGATCACCAGGACTTCGAAGACTTTTTGAGGAGTACGTTCGATGAGCCAGCGGCCAGTAAGGGCGCCCGCCAGCACGGCCGGGACCATCATCACGTTGAACGCGAGCGACGCCCGGCTGAAGAGTCCGTGGAACTCATAGATGGGCACTTTGGCCAGGTTCACCAGAAAGAAGAACCACGCGCCGGTGGCCACAAACTTGTCCTTGGGCAGGTGCTGCGTCAAGAGGTAGAGATTCATGACGGGTCCGGCGGCATTGGCAACCGTGGTCGCAAAACCGGCCGCGATACCGTAAGGCGCCGAAGGCGCGTCAACATTGACCGCCGCCGGAAAGTACCGCCGGCGCAAATAGGCGGCGAGCATCAACAGAATGATCACGCCCACCAGCGGGCGCAGGATGCGTTCTGAAAGAAACAGGGCGGCGGCGCCGCCGGCCATCCCGGCCAGCACCCACGGGGCCAGGGAGAACAGCCGCCGGGCATCGGCATGGCGGCGCCAGTACAACACCGCGAACAGGTCGGCCGTGCAGAGCACAGGCAGAAGCCATCCGGCCGATTGCCGGACGTCGCCCACCACCAAAACCATCAGCGGGATCACAAGGATTCCGACACCCGGCACACCCGTCTTGGCGACGCCGACGTTAAACGCGCAAAACGCGCCCAGCAGCCACTGCCACCAACTGAGTTGAGGGAGCACCCTACAGGCGCGGCGCCGGCAGCTTGGCCGGCTCCCACGGATAGATGCCCTTGCGCCGCATCGCACGCTTGTACACTTTGTCGCCGGCAGTCACGTAGAGAGTGTCAAGGTTGGGTCCGCCGAATACCGCGTTGGAGAGCGCGCCGTTCCACGGCTTGTTGAGAATGGCGACAACGCGGCCAGGTTGATCGCAGACCTGAACTCCCACCCGCGTTGTGACGTAGAGGTAGCCTTCACTGTCCACCGTCATGCCATCGCCTCCGCTTTGGCTGTTTTCGTCGGTCGTTTCGAGGCGGTAGAAGGGCTGGGCGTTGGCCAGCGAACCATCGGGCTGAATCTGAAAGCTCCACACCCACTTATTGCGCGAGTCCACGACGAGCAGCAAGGAATGGTCCGCGCTGAGCCGGACTCCGTTCGGGAATTCGAGCCCTTCATGAACCACGCGTTTCTCTTGCCTGGCGTTGATGAACCACACCCGGCGCGCCTGCGGTTCCGTGAAGTAGATCTCACCTTTCGCGGTCACGGCGATGTCGTTGGAACCAACGTCTTCCGCCAGGACCGTCTCGGCGCCATCCATGGTCCAGGCCACGATTCTCCTGCTGTTGTTCTGGCAAGCGTAAAGCCGCCCGTCTGGCCCGAACATCAAGCCATTGGCGCCGCTGGTGTTTTCGCGCCACACCGTCACCTGGCCGTCGAGCCCGATCTTGTGGATTCGATTGTTGGGGATGTCGGTAAAGAACACCTCACCCGCCTTGTTGACGGCCGGCCCTTCGGTAAAGCGGTAACCGCTGCTGACCAGTTCCCACCCTTTGCCCGGTTCGGTGATCTCGGTGGCATAGTGCCGTTCCCCGCCCTTCCACGACCGTTCGACGGGCTTCGGATAATCGCGCCATAACCACTTGAGCGCCTCGGGCAGGATGGCGCCGCCGTGGCGCATGTTGTGCGCCTCTGTGCCTTTCACAAACTTGAAGTCGTAACCCGCGTATTCGAGCGCCCAAGCCATCGACTGGTTGGCCATCCACCAACTGCCCGAGTATATGTTCAGGTCCTTGTCGCCGTCCTGGAGGAAGATGCGAATCGGCTTGGGCTCCGTCTTGCGGATCAGATCCGGGTAAACATTCCCACCCTTGAGGTTCGTGTAACTGCCAATGAAACTGAGCACTCGGCGGAAAACATCGGGGCGGTTCCAGGCAACCGTGAACGCGCAGATAGCTCCGGAACTCACGCCACCAATGGCGTAGTCATTCGGGTCTTTCGAGAGGTTGTACTGCTTGGCGGCCTCCGGCAGGATCTCGTCGATGAGGAAACGGGCGTAGCGGTCCCCGAGGCTGTCGTATTCGAAACTGCGGTTATAGCGAATGGGTGCGCCCGCGTTGCCAGGCAACACTCCGGGGTTGATGAAAATGCCGATCGTTACCGGCATCTCGCCGCGGTGAATGAGGTTGTCCAACACGATGGGGACGCGTTGCTGGCCTTTCTCGGTGACATTCACCGCGCCGGCCCCGTCTTGAAATACCATCACGGCCGCGGGTTTGCCAGGACTGTACTGCGCGGGCACATAGATCCAATAGTCGCGAGTTGTCCCCGGAAAGACTTTGCTGCTGGCGAAGGTGTGCTGAGTGACTTTGCCCTCCGGCACTCCGGGGCGCCGCTGCGAATCAGGTCCGAGCGCATAGTCCTGCGCAAACATCGCGCATGGCAGTAATAGAACGGCAAGCCGCATCCGACCAAGATACAGCAACCGGCCAGAGCCGGGTGGATAAGATATTGAGGAATATGCGAGTAGCAATTTTGGGCACTGGCTACGTCGGTCTCACGACAGGAGTCTGCCTGGCCTACCTGGGCCACGAAGTCTCGTGCGTGGACCCGGACACGGAAAAGATTGCTTCGCTCAATCGTGGGACGCCACCCATTTACGAGCGGGGATTGCAGGATTTGCTCGGCCGCGTGGAAATGACATTCACGACGGACCCGGGCGGAGCGGTCGCTTCGGCTGAGGTAGTGTTCATCGCGGTCGGAACTCCCCCGCAGCCGGATGGGAGCCCCGATTTGCGCTACCTGCGGGCGGCAACTCACTCCATCGCGGAGCACCTGGGAGATCAGTTCACGGTCGTCGTGAACAAGTCCACGGTGCCGATTGGCAGCGGCAACTGGGTCGAATCGCTGATTCGCGGCGCCAGACCGGGCCGTTTTGCCGTGGCGTCCAATCCGGAATTTCTGCGCGAGGGGTCCGCACTCACCGACAGTTTCTATCCCGACCGGATCGTCATCGGCGCCGATTCGCAGCAGGCCCGGCAGGTCCTCGAAGCCCTTTATGACCCGATCATCCAGCAGTCGTTTGCGCCGCCGCCCCACCTTCCCCGTCCGGACGGGTTGGCGACCGTGCCGATTGTTTCCAGCGACCTGGCCTCGGCCGAGTTGATCAAGTACGCCGCAAACGCGTTTCTGGCCCTCAAGATCAGCTTCATCAACGAAATTGGAAATCTTGCCGAGCGTGTTGGCGCCGATGTGCGGGAGGTCGCACGGGGCATTGGCCTCGATTCGCGGATTGGCGCCAAGTTCCTGCAGGCGGGCATCGGCTGGGGCGGATCATGCTTCGGCAAAGACACGGCGGCGCTCATCGCCACCGCCGCCGAGTACGGTCTGGGGATGCCGATCGTCAACGCCGCCCGCGATATCAACCAGCGGCAGCGCATCCGCGTCATCGAAAAGCTGCTCGCCGAACTGAAAGTACTCAAAGGACGCAAGATCGCTCTGCTGGGCTTGGCCTTCAAGCCCTTCACCGATGACCTGCGGGAAGCCCCGTCCATCGATATCGCCCGGCGTCTGGCGCAGCACGG
>JADZCI010000184.1 GCA_020851655.1 Bryobacterales bacterium | reverse complement strand
TTGTTTGAGACTGTAACCTCTGATATCCTGCCCCTAGTCTCTATCAAACAGATGTCTCGCATCCTGCTTTCGCTCCTTATTCTCCTGACGCCTCTCGCTGCACAGGAAAAAGTCGACCTCGACGCCATCTACCGGATCAAGACCGAAGCGCTGCAGCGCTCCAAAGTCATGGATCACATGCTCTACCTGACCGACATCAACGGTCCTCGCCTCACCGGCTCGCCCGGGTATCAGAAAGCGGCGGATTGGTGTGTCAAACAGCTTAAGGATTGGGGCCTCGACAATGCCCGCCTGGAAAAGTGGGGTCCCTTCGGACGCGGCTGGGAAAACGAGCGTCTCAGCGTCAGCCTGCTGGAACCGTCCTACACGCCCCTGATCGCCGTACCGATGGCGTGGACCACTTCAACCAGCGGTCTGTTGACCGATCAGCCGGTGCTCGCGGTGCTGCGAACCGAAGAGGATCTTGCCAAGTGGAAAGGCAAGCTCAAGGGCAAGATGGTGATGGTGGAGCCCGCGCGGGAATTGGCCGTCCACGATAAGACCGAATTGCACCGCTACAACGACCAGGAACTGGCGGACCTGTCCATGGCGCCTGCCCCGGGCGCCTCCCCATTCGGCATGCGGAACTTCGCACCCGCCCCCGGCTCGCCGCAGCAGAGCATGATGCAGATGATGGCCTTCCGCCGCAAACTCTCGGCCTTCCTGCGCGAAGAAGGCGTCGCCGCGGTGATCGCTTCCGGAATGCGCGGCGACGGCGGAACCATCTTCGGCGGCAGCGGCGGTTCCCGCGACCCAAAGGACCCGGTTTCACCCCCGATGATCACCCTCACCCCGGAGCACTACAACCGCATCGCCCGGCTCCTGGACAAGAACATCCCGGTCAAGATCGAAATCGAGATGAAGAACAAGCTGATCGACGAGAACCAGGACTCGTTCAACGTGATCGCGGAAATCCCCGGCACGCGCAAGCGGGACGAAGTCGTGATGATCGGCGCACACCTCGATTCCTGGCACTACGCCACCGGCGCCACCGACAACGCCGCCGGCAGCGCCGTGATGCTCGAGGTCATGCGCATCTTGAAGAAACTCAACTTCCCGCTCGACCGCACCGTCCGCATCGGTCTCTGGTCGGGCGAAGAGCAGGGTTTGCTCGGTTCGCGCGCCTACGTCAAGCAGACGCTAGCCGACGCCGCCATGAAGACCACTCCGGCCTGGGACAAGTTCGCCGCCTATTACAACATCGATAACGGCACCGGCAAAGTGCGCGGCATTTACCTGCAAGGCAACGACATGGTTCGTCCGATTTTCGAGACCTGGCTGGCGCCCTTCCGCGACTTGGGCGTCACCACCATCACCGGACGCAACACCGGCGGCACAGACCACCTGGCCTTTGACTCCGTCGGGTTGCCCGGATTCCAGTTCATTCAGGACCCCGTCGAATACAACACCCGCACGCACCACTCCAACATGGATGTCTACGACCGCATCCAAAAGGGCGATCTCATGCAGACCGTGGCCGTCGTCGCCAGCATGGTCTATCACACCTCGCAGCGGCCGGAACTGTTGCCCCGCAAGCCCAAGCCGGAACCCAGTTCAGGCGGTGGAAGTCCATTCGGCGGTCCCCCGACCGGCAACTAAGCTACTCGTTTCCCGTCAAGTTAGGGTAAAGCGGGCGTCCAAGGAGCCCGCTTCCCTGACTCCTGCTCCTCCATAACCCATTAAGAGCGATTCAATTTCATCTGGCCCTCTTCTGGTCTGGCCAATTCCCGCCGATATGCGGTTGTGCGGAAACTCCCACCGGAGCAGAAGAGAATGAAGATTCACCCCATCCTGACATCCGCGATTCTGTTGGCTGGCCTCGCCTTGCCCGCTCTGGCCGAAGACGTCGTCGAGGTCCCCTCCAGCCAGGCGATGAACCGGGCCACAAAAAAGGTAACTCCGGTGTATCCGCCCATCGCCCAGCAATTAAAGCTCAGAGGTGAGTTGACAGTAGACATCGTCGTCAACTCTCAGGGCGAAGTGGAAGAAGCCAAGATAGCCAAGGGCAACGCCGTGTTCAGTCACAACGTGCTGATGGCCGTCAAACAGTGGAAGTTCCAGCCTCTCGAAAAGGAGGGTAAGCCCGTCAAGATGGCGACCACCATCGCCTTCAACTTCAGCAACTAGCTCTCGCTACGGGACATTTGATACACACAGAAGAGCCATGGCTCCTCTGTTCCTGTTCCTGCTCTTCCAGGCTGGTCCCCTCACCGGCGCCCGCGATGTTCAAGCGCGCTTGACCGCAGACGTCCGGCGCGGCGTCGAAGCCTGGCAGGCAAACTTCCCCCGCTGGCAACAGGACGCTCCCCAGCAGTTGGCCCAAGCCTACGCGCTGGCGCCCATGACGTGGCTGCACGCCCGCACCGGCGACCGCCGCCTGCTCGATTGGGCCCGCCAGGACATCGTCTTCATGGCGCGCCGGCAAAAGCTGGTGCATGGCTTCCACGTCTCCGCCTTTATCGACACCTACCGCTACCTGAGGGACGCCGGCGTCCTCCAGGGCGAAGATCAACAGGCTGTCGAAGCCATCATCCACCGCACCCTAGCCGATCAAATGGACTTCGCCGATTGGGGCGCCCACAACCGCTCGGTTGTTCTCGCCACCGGCTACTACAAGGCCTGTCAGGCCATGCCCGCGCACCCGGACGCCCGGAAATGGCGCGCCTGGGCCGATTCCCTGATGAGCGAAAGCTGGCAGCGCTGGTCTGTCGAGGATGCCGCAATGTACCAGTCCTTCTGGCTGTACCACATGCTGGAAGGCGCCGAAGCCAGCGGACGGATGGACGAGTTCCTGCGCTCCATTCCGGCGCGTTTCTATTTCGAACAGTACAGCCGCCTGCTCACCCCCATCGGCCTCATGCCCGACTTCGGGGATTCGGAATGGTACGGCCTGTCGGAGTGGTATTACGCCGTCATGACCAAGGCAGCCTCCCACTACCGCGACGGCCGCTATCTTGACCACGCCATCCGCTTCTACGAGACGCAAGCCACAGGGACGCTCTCCGGCTCGCCTCTGTTGTGCGCCGGCGCTGCGCTGCGCTGGCTGGACCCGGACGTTACCCGCGAGCCGCTCCGGTTAACGCGGTCCGAAGAGGTGCTCGACGACCTCGTCGGCAAAAAGATCGTCTTCCGGAACGACCGCGGCCGCGACAGCGCCTACCTGCTGTTGAACTACAGGGACGAAGGCGCCTACGGACGCTACACCCGCGACCACCTGGACCAGGTCCTGGCGGCCTATGAAGAAAAACCGCACCACGGCCACGCCGACGAAAACGCCATCCTGCACTTCATGGACGGGCAGACCCTCCTGCTGGGTGACGGCGGCTACCGCCCCCTGGACGACTACTTCGGCGGCTGGCGCGCCGATGTGTTTCATAACAAACTCGTCGCCCGCCAGGGGTGGTCCATGCGCGGCGGCGTGATGGACTACCTGCTCCAGGACAAGTTGTACCGCCGTGTCGAAACCGAAAAGCTTCACTTCGCCCGCTTCGGCCTCCTCGACTACTCCCGTACCCGCCTCAAGGACGAACAGCTCGGCTACACGGGCGACCGGATCGTCCTCTTCGTCCCTTCCACCAGCATGGCTGTCGTGGTTGACTCCGTGCGCATCGAACGCGGCGGCCACAAACTGTTCGCCAATGTCTGGCATCCGGAAAACATCCTGCGCCGGGGAGATGGCTGGGTGGTTTCCTGGCCCGAGAAAATCAACTGGCGCACGCAAACATGGCAGAACTCGCACAACCGGGATCTGCTGATCCAATTTCTCGACCGCCCGGGCAAGGTCACCGGCGAAAAGCGCATCAGCCGCCGCTGGGGCCAGTCCGATGCCTTCTACGAGTACGCCTGGTCGCGGTGGTTTGACGGACAGTGGCTGACCTTCGTCACCGTCCTTCAGCCGCACCCCGCCGGCGCGTTCCGCCAGGAAATGCTCAAGGCTGTGGAAGCCGTGCCCTCGCCGGACCGCCGCGCCATGATGCTCCGCTTCAACGTCAACGGCAAACCCGTCGTGGCCGCTCTCAAGCTCGACCGCGCCATCGGCCTCACCAACCTCCGCGGCCGCCCGCAATGGGACTGGCAGACCGGCAAGCTGGATTACGGGCCGCTCACGACCGACGCCGACTTCGCCTTCGTCCAGGACGCCGATTTCGGCTTCATGAACGCCACGCGCCTCGACCTCGACGGCCGGACCCTGTTTGCCATGCCGGTCTCATCCAGGATCTACCAGGGTCCGTTTCCGGAAAGCGTCGCCGAACCTCGCGGCAAGCTGCCCTACTACCACGCTCCCGTGGAACAATAAGAAATACCGGTGTCGGCCCCCGCTTTATCTGCCCTGCCTGGATGGGAATTTGCCCGCTCGCTTTCCGAGCGGCGCACCCTGATTCTTCAACTGGTCAAGCGCGACTTCAGCCAGCGCTTTGTCGGCTCCGCCGCCGGCTGGCTCTGGACCCTGCTGCACCCGCTCGTTCTGCTGCTGAGCTGGGTCTTCGTCTTTCAATGGTGCCTCCGCATACCGCCGCCCGCCGGCGCGGGCGATAGCTACACGCTGTACCTGTTCTGCGGCTATCTGCCGTGGATGCTCTTTCAGGAAACCGTGCAGCGCTCCTCCAACTCCCTGGTCGAGCAGACCAACCTCATCACCAAGACCGTCTTCCCGTCCGAGATCATTCCGGTCAGCCTGTTTCTGTCCGCGCTGCTCAGCCACGGTTTGGCGCTGGCCATCGCGGTGGTCGTCGTCGCCGCCATGACCACCCACGCCAGCGTCCTAATTGTCCTGCTGCCCATCTACACCGCGCTCCTCGGACTCTTCACCATCGGCGTCGCCTGGATCGTTTCCAGCCTTCAGGTCTACCTGCGCGACACGGCTCAGGTGGTCATCGTGATGCTGACCGGCTGGTTCTGGATCACCCCGATCTTTGTCGAAGCCGGCCAGTTCCCCGAAGGGGCTCGTTTCCTCGTCCACTACAACCCGCTGGCCTACGTCGTTCAGGCATACCGCGATCTCCTGCTCACCTATGCCGTGCCTCCTCCGTCCGCCCTTCTGAATTTGACCGTCATCGCCGCCGCCACCTTCATCGCCGGCGGTCTGTTCTTCCGGCATCTGAAGCGCGGATTCGCGGACGTTTTGTAGCCTGGAGTTGATGTCTTTGACCCGCCGCAGCCTTCTGGCTGCCACCGCCCCCGTGTGGGCCCAGAAAAAACCCGCCGCCCCCGCGCGCCGTCCCAATGTGATCCTGGTCCTGGCCGACGACCTGGCTTCGTGGATGCTGGGTTGCTACGGCAACCAGGAGATCAAGACCCCGAACATCGACCTGCTGGCGCGCACCGGCGTGCGCTTCACCAATAGCGTCGTCTGCACGCCCATCTGTTCGGCCAGCCGCGCCACGCTGTTCACCGGCCGCACGCCAATGCAGCACGGCATTCATGATTTCCTCACCGCCAACCCGATTGCCCAGCCGCCGCAAGGGCAGAAAGAAATCCCGGCGTCGTTTGCCAGCGAAGTCATGATCTCCGACGTGCTGTCCCAGGCCGGCTACCGTTGCGGATATGTCGGCAAGTGGCACATGGGCGGCGACACCAAACCGGGCCACGGCTACAGCTACACCTACACGATGAACGGCGGTTCGCGGTCCTACACCGACCCCGAGATGTTCCTCAACGGCGAACCCGTCAACGAAAAGGGATACCTCACCGATCTGATGACCGCGCGCGCTGTCGAGTTCCTGGACAAACAGGATGCCGGCTCGCCTTTCTTCCTGGCCGTCGGCTATCTCAACCCTCACACGCCTTACGCCGGGCATCCCCAGAAGTATTACGACATGTACGCCGCCTCCACGTTCGATTCCTTCGGCACCCAGCCCGCGGCCCCTAATGCGCTGCGCGAAAAGGAACTGCTCAACGACATCGTGGGCAACCTGCGCAAGTGCGCCGCCTCGGTCACCGCGCTCGACGATCAGTTGCCCGTTCTGGTGAAAAAACTGCGTGACAAGGGCCTGACCGGCAACACCATCCTCATCTTTGCCGGGGATAACGGCTACCTGCTCGGCCGTCACGGTTACTGGAGCAAGGGTCTCGCTTCCGACCCCATCAACATGTACGAGGAGGTCATCGGCGTGCCCATGATCTGGTGCTGGCCCGGAAAAATCCCCATCGAATCCTCACGCCCGGAACAGGTCAGCTCCTACGATCTCCTGCCCTCGATTTGTGACGCCGCGGGCGTCCAGACGCCTGATCGCAACCTCTGCGGGCGCAGCTATCTGCCGCTGGCTCTCAATCATCCGCTCAAGAAAGGCGATCGCTGGCCCGACTTCGCCTTCGGCCATTTCCGCAACACCGAATATGCCCGCACCAACCGCTTCAAACTCGTCCTCCGCAATGACGGGGAAGGCCCCAACGAACTCTGGGACCTGAGCAAAGACCCGCGCGAGCGCATCAACCAGTACGACAACCCGCAATACCTGACCATTCGCGAAGAATTCCAGAACCGGCTGGACGGCTGGCGCAAGAAGTATTCGGCCTAGCCCGAGGCCTAGCCCGGCTACGGCGAGACGGTGGCGTACCGGTACGACACCCTCAGAAGGCTCGCCCCCGCCGAGACTGTATGATGTCCATGGGAACCGCCTGAGGACGCGCTGAACCGCATGACGGCGTGTCCGTGTGCCTGGTTTCAAGTTCCACGAAGAGAAGCTGTTGGTTTATCAGCATCATGTTTACAGGCGCGTCGTTCTTAGGACGGCGAGAATGACCGGCGAACCACCTATGACCATCAAGGGCCTGGTTATTCCCATACCGGCGGCACGACATTCCATTTGGATGAGGCTCGTGCCGCTGATCGACAACGCTACACCGTCAATGGACTATCCCGTTCAGGCGGACGGCTCGTTTTGAGTTCGCTGGCATGGCACAGGGGGAGTATCTGCTGCTCGCTGTCCGGGATGGGAAGTGCATTCACACCGAGCAAGTGGCGCCGTCCGGCCGGCTCATAACGATCGACCTGAACGCTGTTCAGTGACAAACGAATGCGCCCAATCCTAGCTCTTTCAACGCTTCTTCAGCTATTGGCGCCTCTGGCATCAGTCTGCCTCGACACTAAGCAAGAGGTAGATCGCGAGCTACTCTTTGCGAAATTCAAGGTCAATCCAAGCGTTGGCCGTCTCCCCTCTCGGGAAAGGATTGTCATTGATCGCAGGTCACCCACCGAAACCCTCGCGCAGTTTAGGGTACGGGTGAGGAGCGCCGCCGCTCAAAGGGCGAACTTCGCCGGTGGCTTCACCATAGTTGTTTGGAGTTGCGGATTCGCGTGCCAGGATGGCGCCGTCGTGGACGTTCGATCAGGGCAACTCCGCTGGCTGCCATTCTCGATCTCTGATTGTGCCGATAGCGGCGAGTTGCTCGCGTTTCGACCTGACAGCAGGCTGCTCATCACAGGGGGCCGTCTGGAGTGGAGCACTGGCCAAGTGGACCAAGGATGCCCTATGCGATTCTTCGAGTGGACTGGCTCCGCGTTTAAACGGGTGCATCCTGTTGGCAGCCGTTGAGCGGAAAGGTGAAGCTCGTGTGGACTCACAAAGCAGGAATAAAGTGACTCTCGGCAAGGCATACCAATCCTGGCGAATCGATCAGACCCATACCTACGCGACCACTCAGGACGACGGCCGTACCAGTACGACACCCTCGGAAAGCTTACCCGCGCCGGGACCACCGGCCCGCAAAGGGGGCTTGAGTTGGACGTATGGGTTTAATAGCTGGAATCAAGGATGGCAACCATGAATTACTGCTTGTTTGTCTTAGCAACCATTTCCTTCATGACGAATATCGTTGAAGCGCAAGAGGCTGCAAATCGAACGGATCTCGCTTGTATCATCAGCTTGCACATACCTCAGTATCCACCGTTGTCTCAAGCTGCTCGAAGGTCCGGCACAGTCCGCGTCATCAGAACTACGGCTGATGACGAGCCTGCCAGCGCAAGAGTCGAAAGTCTCTTGCCGGACCTAATGAATACTGTGAAAGATGCGCTTGCGGCTTCGACCTTCGCACCGCATTGTCCCCTGACAATCGAGTATGTATTCGTCGTCGGGACGTACGATGGATTTGGGAACCGCCTGACCCAATCGATTGTCAAAGGAAGTGGACCCACGGTGAGCACGCCAGCGTACCCGGGAAAGACAATGGGACTCCAACCATGAATAGGGGGAACGATCATGCCGAAATGGTTGTGGATCACCCTTATTGGGGTAGCCTTGCTTTTGCCGGGGGCGCTGTATTGGTGCAGCATGTGGATCTCCGATCCGGTCACAACGGCCGACACCCGAACCGCTTTTCGGAGACTGGCGGCGGTGCGGCTCGACGCGGCAGTGGGCAGCCGGGGCGTGGACATCACGGCCACGACACCCAGCGATGCTTCGTGGAGGCGGGTAGTCCGCAACTGGGGAGATCCCGGCTACTTCATCGGAGTTGTTTTGCCCGGACCCCGCACTTACATGTACTGCTTGCAGGATTTGGGCGCCCGCGTAGAGGCTCGAATCGGCGATCAGCCCGTGGATCTGGAAACAGCGTATGTTCCGTATGGCTACTCCAGCGATTGTCAGCCCGCCGGGCTGTTATTCCGAGCGCCTCCAGGTTCTGTTGTAAGGATTCATGTGACGGTTGCAAGGCTGCCCAGTCACGCGGCTGACCTGGTAGTCGAACCGTACTGGGCGGGCGAGACCAAGGATCGTTTGGTGGGGACAGCGCTTGACGACGACCTCCGGGAGATTACGACTGCGTTGGGAGTGGCCGGAATCGGCGCGATCTTGATCGCTGCCTTCTTGTTCTCACGTCGCACACATCCGCCAGCAGGGTAGGTGTAGGGGGTGCGACTGGCTGCTACCGTTCCACTGCCGAGATCGCGGTTCTGGCCTGCCTCCCATATCTCTGTGGCGGCGCGCCATCGGCCGCCTTCACCTTCCCGCGCTAGAGACCTCGAAGCCGCCGTCCGGAATCCAGGTCTCCACCAGTTCGCCGCCGCTGATAGCCTCGCGCTATCCGACGCGGTTCCAGGACGACGGCCGTACCAGTACGACCCCCCTGGGAAGGCTCAGCCGCGCCGCGACCACCGGCGCGCAATGGGCCTGAGTTGGACGTATGATATCCAAGGGAACGAAGCACGCCAGTGTACCCGGCCACGAACCGTCTCCAGGACGCCAACATCGACTACGATGCCGCCGGCAATGTGACGCGGTTCAGCGTGCTGGACAGTTCCCAACGCTGGCTCGCTTGGGATGCGCTCAACCGCATGACGGCGGCGTGGACCGGTTCGCCCTACCCGGACGGCCACACCGAAGTGTACACGTACGATGCCAGCAATCAGCGGGTGATGAAGCAGCGCGACCAGGACCAGCCGGCCCTCACCTTCTTAGACAACCTCAACCGCCTGCAATCGAAGGCTACCACTACCCCCACGGAGAGCAAAAAGCCGCATACACGCCTTCATCCGCCACCTACACGCGGAAGAACTTCGCCAACCTCGACTACGCGATTAACCGGTATTATTCGGCGCCAGCGGGCCGGTTCATCATCCCCGCAAAGCCTTCAATACTGTGGGTCACTAACCCGGAACTCTCCAACGATCAGCTTACAACCGGTTGGGGCAGGTCCGTGACGATCGAGGTCTATCCTGGCTATACTCAGATCTACGCGCATCTCGACTCTGTGACAGGCGGTTTGGCCGTCGGCTGGATTGCGACTCTGGGACAGATCATTGGGATCGTCGGCGCCACCGGAAATGCTAGCAACAATCCCACATGGACATCTCACTTGCACTTTGGGGTGGAAGCATTTGGCAAGAATCTGAGCCCTTCGCAGTTTCTCAATTCGCCGTGCCCCTGGAGTGTTCGATGACCCAGGCTCTGAGCGTCTGTCTCTTGGTGATCTTCACTTGCTCCGAGATGGCCACACAATCGCAGTCTGTCTCGGATCGAAACGCGGTCAGCCTGGCGTCATATCGGAATCTAACGCCAGGCCGCTCCCGCAAAGCCGACGTCCAGGCCGCTCTTGGGAAGCCAAACAATGTTATACAGACCTCAGCGGGTACGGAATATGTGTACCTCGATCCTGATAGTGCGACTAGCCGGCTTGAGGTGACGGTCGATAGCCGCAACGGGAGAGTGCGCTCGATCGCTGTCTACCCGCACGGGGACTCTGTGACTCATGTGATCAAGCGCTTTGGCAGGACTTATAAGCGTGTTCAGTATGCCTTCGACGAGTGCTTAAGCGACGGAGAATCCGCTCCTCTCTTTCAATCTCCCGGCGGACCAGTAGCGTACCTCGAGTACCAAGATCGGGGAGTCTTTGTCGCCGTTGATGGCGATCAGGTTGTATACATCCAATTCTCAGCGGAACCGCCGGGGGCGCCAATCTCTCAATGTCAGAAGAAGACCCAGCCACCGCGACATGAGTGATGCCCCCGAAGCCCGGGAACCACCAACGGCGGCATCTTCGATCAGACCTACACCTATGCGACGGCCCACCAAGACGACGGCCGCCTGGTGAGCCAGACCGGCGCCATCTCCGGTGAGACCGTGGCGTACCAGTACGACACCCAGGGAAGGCTGACCCGTGCCGAGACCACCGGCCCGCAATGGGGTTTGAACTGGACGTATGATGTGTACGGGAACCGCCTGACGCAATCGGTTGTCAAAGGAAGTGGACCCGCGGCGAGCACGCCAGTGTACCCGGCCACGAACCGCCTCCAGGACGCCAGTATCGACTACGATGCCGCCGGCAATGTGACGCGGTTCAGCGTGCTGGACAGTTCCCAACGCTGGCTCACTTGGGATGCGCTGAACCGCATGACGGCGGCGTGGACCGCCGGCAATCAGCAACACGGGCGATCCGGCACTGAGAACGGACTTGGCTTGAATCGTTCTAGTCTAGTGGCGATCGACGTCGCTGTAATCAGCACGGACACACTCGAGTGCCTCAACAAGAAAGCCGGTAGTGGCGCCGAATCCAGCAATGGCCCTGGGAGCGGCGGAAATGGCACGCCGTAATCACAGTGCCCAGAATCGGCCCAGGGGGCTTTGGCAATGCTTGAAGAGCATCGTCGCCTTTCAGGCCCCCGATCCAGACGTCGTTGGGGAAGTCAATCAGAACCTGGGAGCGAGAAGACAGTTGTCCCGCACCGACTGGACCAACAAGGCTGCGGAGGAAGCGAATGTTCCGCTTGAAACGGCGGAGGTGCTGTTCGAGTTTTTGGGCAGAGACAAACTTGATGTCGGACGTATTCGAGTCGATGACAGGATTCGGGAGGACCTGCGACTGGACAAAGTATTGTGGTGGGATTGGGATCTCGACTTGTATGAGGAATACGTGGGGCGTTCGCTGCCTGTTTCGCGGATACGAAAGGGTGGCGCCGTTGCGGTCATCGTGACTGTGCGAGATCTCCTGCGGTTCCTCGCAGAAGCGCGCAGCCCCAGCGGGTGACAGGGGGGACTGAAGTGCCGTCGTGGGATCATATCTGCGGAGCGGGACATCGCACACGGTGAAGCGCGAATGGATACGCTGGCGGACGAGCCAGGCTCAAGTGGCGATATTCCTCCTTTCAGCCGCAACTCTTCTCCCTTGTGGCGCCCAATTGCGGGAGCCGGCTGAATCCACGGTTTCCGTATGCGAACTATTGAATCGTCTTGACCAGTACAGCGGTAGAACGGTCCGTATCGCGGCGCCTTTGTCAGCAGCGCTTGACGCTTTCTTGGTGGGAGAAAACTGTCCGAGCAAGATCGGGCTTGGGGCCATCGAGGTCCCGAATTTCGTGGCTGTCCGCTGGCCGTCAAATCGGAGCACAAAGACCCATATGCCATTCGAAACGAATCCCGAAGATGAGCAACTTTTCGAGAAGACACTGGAAACTTACGATTCGACACGGGAGAACTTGTCCATTGATCTGGAAGGCCTGGTTGTAACCCGTGACCCTCCTTACGCTTTGGTTCCCCACCGCAACCCCCCATCAAATGGCGGGATTCGGCCACCTCGGCATGGCTCCCGACGAAATCGTCATCAAGAAGATCCACTCTCTGCGTAAGGTCCCAAGGGCCCGAAGCAGCCCGAAGCAGCCTGCTTCCAGAAGGCCAAGATCAGCCGCGGTAGAAACGGCGCCTTGGCCAGCTACGGTTACGACAACGACTTCCCCAACTTCGACGCGGACCCCACCGGTGCGCAATGGGGCCTCACGTGGACGTACGATGGATTTGGGAACCGCCGCTTCAGCCCGGCGGCCCAGCCTTGGGAAGTCCGGACTGCCAACATTGGCGAAGCGTTATGTTCAATAGAGTCGGATTATTGCTGTTCGCCTTGGTGATGGGCGCCAAGCCCGCTCCCATTTCCTTATGCC
>JADZCI010000183.1 GCA_020851655.1 Bryobacterales bacterium | reverse complement strand
GTGTTCCATTCCGGCCTCAGCGCTTGTCCAACAGTCTGGTATTGTTCTGTTAAGCACACTCGTTCTGACGAGTATTCGGGCCTGGGGAGGTTTCTATGAAGAGACTGGGTTTGGCGGCCCTGTTGGCCGCTGCTGCGTTTGGGCAGAGCGTCGAATCGGTTCCTTATCGCGTTGTATTGAGTCCGGCCAACGAAGCGCCGCCGGCCAATGTGACGGGCAATGGCTGGGGCACCGTCTGGGTGCACGTGGTGCGCAACGCTTCGGGCGAAGTCGTTTCCGGTTCGGTCGATTTCAAGGTGGGGTACACGCTGACACCGCCTTTGACGATCACCGGGATGCATATTCACCGCGGGGCGGCGGGTGGCAATGGCCCCATCGTGATCGATCCATCTTTTCCGCGAACGGACGACACGACAGGCAGCGGCGAACTGCGCGCACAGGCACAGGTCGCGCCGGGCAACGCCACAGCGTTGCAGGCGGTCAAGGACATTCTCAACGACCCTTCCGGCCACTATGTCAACGTACACACCTCCTCGTTCCCGGCGGGCGTCATGCGGGGGCAGTTGGAGCGCGCCGACGTTCTTACTCTGATGGCGATGATGAGCCCGGCGAACGAGGCGCCTCCGGTGACCGGGCTAAACGTGTCCGGAATCGGCGTATTTCGGGCGATCGTTGGCCGCAATTCGCTCCACCAGATCACGTCGGCCGAAGTCGCGTTCGATATCAACTACACCGGCTTTGCGGCAGACACGCGTTTTACGGGGTTCCACGTCCATTCGGCCGGGGCGGGCAGCATTGGTCCGGTGGTGATTGACAGCGGCTTGACCCCGACTAACGCCTCGTCCACAGGCGACGGAAACCTTCATCTGGAGCGCGAGTTGCCGCTTACGCAAGCGGCGCTCGCAGCCTTGTACGGGTTGTTTACCGATCCCCGCAACTACTACCTCAACATTCACACCTCCGCCAACCCAGGAGGCGTGATGAGGAACCAATTGCGCCGGACGGACCGGGCGACGCTCCAGGTAAGCCTGAGCCCGGCCAACGAAGTTCCTCCCGTCACGATTGACGCCAGCGCTTTGGCCGCGCTGACTCTGAACACCATACGGAATTCAGAGGGCGAGGTGGAAGGCGGCGTCGCGACATTCGACGTGAATTTCCGGTTTCCGGGCGAGGCGCACTTCACCGGCCTGCACATTCACAATGGCGCAGCCGGTGCGATCGGTCCGGTGACGATTGATTCCGGCTTGAATTCGGCGGCCAACCTGCGGACCGTCACCGGCTTTGGCAACATCTTCCGCTCGAACAACATTGCCACCGCGGCGGGCATCGCCGCCATGAATTCGGTGGTGCGGAATCCGGAGTTGCACTACATGAACCTTCACACCGCGGCCAATCCGGGCGGCGCGATTCGGAGCCAACTGGCGCCGTCGTCGTCGGCGACGCCGGTGGTCACGGCGATCTTGAGCGCCAACAGCGATCCCATGCTCACGACAGTCGCTCCTTACGGATTGCTGACGGTGTTTGGAACCAACTTGATGAAGGTTCCCGGCGACAACTCCGGCATGACTGGAGCTCCGGAGTCGCTCAACGGGACGTCGATCACGGTGGGCGGCAAAGAGGCGTACCTGCTGCAAGCCGTCAGAGTGCCGGCGTTCATTCCCACGGATTACATCGTGGCGCAAGTACCTGGGGATGCCGACCCGGGCGATCAGGCGGTTGTCGTAAAGAGTTCGGCGGGCGAGGGTGCACCCATGATGGTGAAAGTAGCTCCGATTGCGCCGGGGCTGTACTTCGACCAGGAAGCGGGGCTCGCGGTGCGGTATCCGGACCTGACGCTGATTCGCGCCAACAATCCGGCGCGCGCCGGCGGGTTGATTGCGGTGGTCTCGACAGGACTCGGGCAGACCACGCCCGTACTGATCGGGGGACAACCCGCGCCCGCCAATGCCGACACCTCCAACACGACGGCGAGCGTAGGCGGCCAGGCTGCCGAAGTGCTGGCCTCGACCGCCATCCCGGGCCAGATCGGGTACTACTGGACCATTTTGCGTGTCCCGGCGAATGCTGGGACGGGCATGGCGGCGGTCAAGATCAACGTGGGCGGCGTGGACTCCAACGCGGTGATGATTCCGGTGCAGCCTTGAACGTCAGGCCGATTTCATCATCTCCTCCCACGTGACTTCGCGCCTGGCATCGATCGCCATCTGGCCCAGGATTGAGGTCAGCGTGCTTTCCGCGGCTCGGACTCCGACGTTCTCCGGCTTCCCTTCCGAGACGCGGCGGACAAATTCGGCCAATGAATCGCGAGTGATGTCGTAGGAGGACTTCTCGGTCACCGGTCCGGCGCCCGTGTTATACGTCCAGTATTCGCGGGCGGTCTCGATGAAGCCCTTCTCGCCGATATAGCGCTCCTTGTTGGAGCGGAAGAAGCGTGGCGTCATCTGGGAGCCGATAAAGGTCGCCTGCACCTTGCCGGGGTAGTCGTAGGTGACGCTCAGGTGATCCAGCAGATCGCCGCGCTTCTCAACAGTTCTGCCTCCGGTGCCGAGAGCCTTGAGCGGGTGCGCGCCAAGAAACCAGTTGATCGCATCCAGGTTGTGAACGTAGGTTTCGACAATCACCTCGCCGAAGGTACTGCGCCACAGCTTCCACTGGCTGAGTCTTTCCGCCTCCGTGCGGGGAACCGGCAGCTCCGGTTCGTCTCCCTGGAGCGCGAACTTCAGAAACTCCCCGTGGACCTCACGCACCTTTCCGATGCTGCCCGCATCCAGCATCTGTTTGGCCTTGACGTAGACGCCGCCATAACGTTGCTGGAAGCCGAAGGTGATGTTCTGTTTGGGATTCGCCGAATCGGCAATGCGCATCACGCGCTTGCAGCCCGCAACATCCAGACCGGCGGGTTTCTCCATGTAGATATGCTTGCCGGACTTGACCGCGGCTTCAAAGTGCTCTGGGTGGAGGTAGACGGGAGTGGCGATCATTACCGCATCCACGTCGCTCGACAGCAGCTCCTGGTAGTTCTCGTAAGTCTTGGCGCCGGGGGCTACTTTGGCTTGTGCCTGGGCGAGCCGTTCGCCGGAAACGTCGCACAAAGCGGTGACTTTGGCCCGTGGATCGGCGGCGGCTGTGCGGCCGATATACGAGCCACGATTGCCCGTCCCAATGATGCCGATGCGCACCGCGGAATTCTGGGCCGAGCCGCGCACGGCCTGGAACGGAACAAGCGCGGCGGTTTGAACCATGCTGCGCCGGGAAACAGTCGACATCACATTGCTCTCCTCTAGTGGGATGGTCCAAGCATTCCGCATATGCGGAGCAAGGTCTCATGGGTATTCAGATCGTGCTCTACCGAATAGGTGGGACGCGATCCGTTGCGGATGACATTTGCCATCTCGCGAAAATCGGGCGTATAAGGAACTTCGTTCGGAGCGGGAATGTCGATCTCAGTCAGTCCAGCCTGATAGGGCCCAGCGGCTTTGGACAGGTCGATAGTCAGCCGCGAAGGGAACGTATACGGCTGTAACCGCGCGGACCCATTCTCCCCACGCACTTCCACAAACCGGTGGCTCGCGCCACGCGGGTGGAAGCCGGCCACGGTGATGCCGGCAATCGCACGATCGTACTCAAGGATGGCCAATGTGTTGTCGGCCAGTCCGTCCTGGTTGAGCCCGTCATGCCGCATGAATCCGGTTACCTTCCGCGGCATGCCCAGAACCGCCACCGCGCAATCGACCAGGTGGCAGCCTTCGGAGAACATCATGCCGCCCGGGAAGCGGGCCAGCAGTTGGCGTTCCTTGACGTCAATCAGCTTGTCAATCGATGCGCTGAAACCGTAGATGCTTCCGAGCCAGCCTTGGCGGGCGGCCTCCATGACTCGCTGAAACGCCGGATGATATCGCCACTGGTAGCCCATTTGAACGATTCGCCCACGCCGGGCCGCCTCACTGAACAGGTTTCGCAGGCGAGGCAGGCTGGCTCCGGGGGGCTTGTCCAGATGCACAAACTTTCCCGCTTGCGCGCACTTCTCCGCATAGTCGAGATTGGCCATGACATCGGCGGACTCGATGACGGCGAGTTCGACGGAAGAATCCTCGATCACCTCCCGCAAGGTCAGGCGCCGCAGACCCGTGAGCACCTCGCCCGTGGCCGGTTCTCCCGGATGAAGGCAGATACCGCGCAGGCCGTACCCGGTCATGGAACGAAGCGCCCGGATTTTGCTGAGCGCATGGCCATGTCCGGTGCCGATGACGGCGGCGCCAACCGGTCCGGCTGGACCGGCGGCGGCCTGACCGGCGAGAGACGCGGTGAAGGTGCGGCGGTTCATGCCATCACTTCGGCGGCGCTTGAATCTGGATAATCCGCGACTCTGGCGCGACGCCGGAAACAGTGAGTTGAGCCGGACCCTGAATGAAGACCGAGTCCTTTTCTCCCGCCTCATGGATGGTCTTGCCATCGTTCACCGTGATGGATCCCCGCCAAACGAAGAGCACCTGCTCGCCGCCGGCGTCCACACTGGTTTTGAACGATTCTGCGGTCTTGAGTTTGCGGTGCGCGCCCGCGCCGCGCATGGATCCCATCGACGGCGAAGTAAACGGTCCATTCTTGTCATCGAAGCGCAAGTACTTTACAGCCCCGGCGGTGATGACCCCTTTGGGCGGCGCGGCCCCGGCTTTCTTGGAATCGCGGGCGCCGGTGTAGAGAATCAGGTCGGGCGGGTTTTGAAAGCTGATCATGATCGCTTCACCGCGGCCCGCGGTTACCGTGCCGTGGATCTGTCCGGAAGGCACAAATGCCACCCCGCCTGCTTTGACCAGGTGTAACGAGTCCCCCTGGCGCAGGTTGACTTCTCCCCCCAGCACCAGGATCGTGTCGTCGGAGTAGTCATGGACGTGCTGCGCAAACTCGGCTCCCGGAAGCGAAGCCGAATAGTTGAGCGTGGTCTTCTTGGCGCCGAGGTCCGGGTGAACAATGCGCCGGCTGGTCACATCACCCATCGTGAACGGCTTGCTTTCGCTGAACGGGATCACGCGGACCGCCTGCGCCATGAGCGCGGCGGGCACGAGAAGAAGAAAACATCTCAGCATTTTTTGTTTGAATCCTTACAGTCCAATGGTAGATTGAAGCCTATGTTGCGTCGCGAAGTCTTGAAGCTGCCAGCCCCGTTGATGATGGCTCAAGCCCAGGCTCGAACGTTCAAGCTGTCGGTGCGCGTCGAAGCGGTCTTCCCACGCCTTTCCCTGGAGGCGGCGATGCGGCAGGTGGCGGCGGCCCAATATGAAGGTTTCGAGTTTGGCGACTGGAGGAAGCAGGACGCCGGCAAGATCGTCCAACTCAAGAACCGGTTGGGCCTGGAATGTGTTTGTCTCGTGGGGAATGTGGGTGTGAATCCGGTGGGCATGGGTCTCTGCGACCCCGCCGAGCGCGAAGGATTTCTTCGGGAGTTGAAAGCGTCCACCGATGCGGCCCTCCGGTTCGAGAGCAAGCGGCTTGTGGTGCTGAGCGGCTTCAAGGTTCCCGGGCGCGCGCGAGGCCCGCAGCATGCCTCGATTGTAGAGGGGCTGAAACGCGCGCATGACATCGTGAGCCCTCACGGCATCACGATGATTATCGAAGTGGTGAACACGCTGGCGCCCGTCGAGCCGCTGAACCCGGCGGGCAACAACCACGCCGATTATTACCTGGATCGCACCGATGAGGCATTCGCCATAGTGCGGGCGGTGAACAGCCCCTTCCTCAAGGTGTTGTACGACACCTACCATACCCAGATCATGGAAGGGAACCTGATCTCGACCATTCGCAAGAACATCGGAATGATCGGCCACATTCACATCGGCGATGTGCCGGAGCGCCACGAGCCTGGAACCGGCGAGATCCATTTCCCCAACGTCTTCCGGGCCATTCGGGAGACGGGATACGGCGGCTACATGGCCATGGAATACGTGCCTGCAAGAGAGCCGCTGGCCACACTGAAAGAAGTGCGCGCCATGGCGCTGGCGGCTTAGCTGCATCACGGCTGCCTCATCATCTCTTCCCAGCTCACTTCGCGCCGCAGATCCATGGCCATGCGCCCGAGGATCGCCGTCAGCGTGGATTCGGCGCCGCGAACGGCAGTATTCTCGGGACGGCCGGCCGCGATGCGCGAGACGAATTCGGACACGGAGTCGATGGTAAGGTTGCGGGGGGATTTCTCCGTGGTCTCGTCGCCCGGTTTGCGGAAATGCCGCCAGTGATTCTCGGACGTCTCGACCATTCCCGTTGGTCCGAAGAACTGTTCGCAGACATCGCGGTAGCCCGGCGGCGCCAGCGTTGTGCCGGAAAGCTGCGCCTGCGTGCCGCCGGCGTAAGTATAGGCCACGAAATTGTGGTCTCGCACGTCTCCGGCTTTGGGCAGGCGGGAGTTGCCGGCGCCGATCGCGCTCACCGGATGCCCATCGAGGAACCAGTTGAGCACGTCAATGGAATGAACGTTATTCTCCACGATGAGGTCGCCCGACAGGCTACGGAAGTCGCCCCAATGCGCGCTCTTGTCCGCCTCTGTTCTGGGCGGAGGAACAGGCCGTATCACGCCCGATACCCCTTCGCTCTTGATGAAACGCGCGCACGCGAGATGAATCTGCCCGATTCCTCCCGCCTGAAGCAATCGATACGCCTGCCGGTAGACGTGCGCGTACCGGCGCTGAAAACCGAACGTGATATTCAGGTTCCGATCCGCCGAATCGGCCGCGCGCATGATCCGGCGGCAGCCCTCCACATCCACAGATGCTGGTTTCTCGATATAGATGTGTTTGCCCGCTTTCACCGCCGCTTCAAAGTGTGCGGCATGAAGGTAGACCGGAGTCGCGATGATCACAGCGTCCACCTCGCTGCGCAACAGTTCCCGCAGATCGCTGTACCTGCGCTGCTTGCCGTCGCCGATTTCTTTGGCGGCGGCCTCCATGCGCTCCGGCAGGATGTCGCACAGAGCGACGACGCGCCCAGGCGTGTGCTTGGCCAGCATCCCGGCAACGAACGGACCTCGCGTCCCCGCGCCAATGAGCCCGACTGTTACGGCGGAGTTGGCCTGCGAGCCGCTTGCCAGCGCGGGAGGCACCAATGCGGCGCCCGCGAAGTTACGGCGGGTCAATGGTGGCACATCCTAACTGATTTCTCCTGACGCGCGAAGAAGCGTTTCGTGCAATAGCAGTTCGTGATCGTAAGACAGCCTCAGCGGCTGCCCGCTTTGAATGGCCCCGGCCAGTTCCTGGAAGTCACCTATGAAGCGGGGTTGGGGTCCGAGTGTCAGGTCCTGCCAGCCAGCCTTGTAGGGCCCTTGCGCTCCGCGCATGTAGACGCGCATGCGCGGAGGATTGGCCTCCGGCCACACGACAAACGTCCCATCCGTCCCAATCACTTCGAACGACCGGTGCTCACCGGCGCCCGCCATGTTCGCCGTTTGGCTCAGCACAGCCAGGGACTTCGGAAACTCGAAGACGGCCACGCTGTTGTCGGCCAGCGAATCCTGAACCTTCGAGTGGTGGCGGAGCCAGCTTTGAACATTCGTGGGCCGTCCCAACAGATCCACCATGCGGTCGATCACGTGGCCTCCAAGTTCAAACAGGCCACCACCCTTGTACCGGGCTTCGACAGCCCGTTGAGCGGCATCGCGGTCCGCATTCATGGTTCCGCGCACGAGCATGACGTCTCCCAGCCAGCCCTTGCGAGCCGCGTCCAGGGCGGCGTTGACACCTTGATGGCAGCGCCACACGTACCCGGTTTGCAGCAGGAGTCTCCTGGCGCGGGCTTCTTCCACCATGGCCCGGAAAGGCGCCCACTGGTTGCCGGGCGGTTTCTCGATGTGAAGATGCTTGCCCGCGGCGATCACCTTCCGCCCCATCTCCAGCGCCTGCCAGACACTGCATTCGACCACGACCAGTTGGATGGAGTTGTCATTGAGTAATTGGGACTCGCTCACCCAGGACAGACCCTGGAAGCGCGGATCTTTCATTGCCCGGGCCTTCGCGGGCGCATCCCCTTCGCAAACCGACACCACCTGATAGGCGGGCGAATCGAGCATCGCCTTCAGCTTTCCGGTGGTATGGCTGTGCTCTGTGCCCCACAGGGCCGCGCGTACCGGCTTGGCGCCGGCCTGCGCTTCGGCCTGGTTGTTGATCGCCGCGGCCGGGGCAGCCATCGCGGGAACGGCAAGAAACTTGCGGCGGTTCATCGTGCCGGCCCCGAACCCTTGCCCGGGTCCCAGATGGTTGCGCCGATGTAGCGCTCCTGGTCCGCGGCGTCGTTGTAATAGTAAACGGTGACGATCTTGCCGTCCGGCCTTTGAGCCGAACGCGGGTAGCCCAGGTCCCAGTTGCCGCCATCCTGCCGCAGGATAATTTCGTCACCCCATGTTTGGCCGTTATCGCTCGACAGACGCGCCCGTATGCCATAGGGTTCGGCCCGGTACCCATAGGTGACAGCAAGCCGGCCATCCTTCAGTTTGATGAGCGACGGCGGGTTGCCGCGTCCCGTGTTGGGCGCGGGCTTGTTCACGTAGGTCCACGTCTTGCCGTCATCGTGCGAAATGTAGGAATCAATGTACGGTCGGTGGCGTACGGCCGTGTAGATCGTGTTCTTTGACAGCCGCACCGAGGAGGGCATGATGGCAAAGTCGCTCTCGGGCGGTTCGGGACCGACATAACCTTCCATCGTCCAGGTCTTGCCGCCATCGCGGGTTCGCACGCAGATCACGCGGCCTTCCTTCTTGTTCGACTTGGCCGCGGTCAGGAACATCGTCATGTCGTGCTTGCCGTTGATGAGGTAATCCGTGCGTGCGGCGATGCCGGGTTGGCCGAAATTCGGCAGGCGGAACGGCCCTTCCCAGGACTTGCCTTTATCGTACGAATAGTAGAATCGCGACTCTCCGGCGTGGATATCGTTCATTCTGGCCGACAGCGCAAAGCCCGGAGCCGTGAAGTCGATGTTACCCGGGCAGTCCTTCATAGGCAGGCCGGCTTCTGTCAGAACACCGGCCTGGCGGTATCCGGGCGGCGGCTTGATCCCTTCCGGCTTTTCGATGGTCCAGGTTTCGCCGCCGTCCAGACTGCGAGCCAGGACATGCTCGGCCGGCTTGCTGTAGTCGATGGCGTGTCTCTGGCCGGAGAACTTGAACTGGCCGGCTTCAAAGCCAACCACAATCTCGTTGCCCCATGACCAGAGTCCGTGGTTGGCCGGCCATCCGGCGAAGCGCCCTGACTCTTTGTAGACAATTACATTTCTGGGCGCGGCCGCCGGCGGCGCGGCGCCGGCCGTCAAGGCCGCGCAGCCAACCGCAATGAGGCATCTTGTAAGCTTCATGAAACAGGTCACTCCCGTCGTTAGAAAGTAAGTCGAAGCGCCAATTGGAGGATGCGAGGATCTTCCGCGGCGGTTGTGCGCATAAAAGTACCGCTGTTCTGAGCGGTCGCCGGGCCTTGCAGATTCACCCGGTTCAGCGCGTTGAAGGCCTCGAAGCGGAAGAGCGCCGCCACGCGCTCGGTGATGGCAAACTTCTTGAACAGCCCCAAGTCGATTGAGGCGTAGCCCGGACCGCGGAAGCTATTGCGGCCCAGGTTGCCGAATGTGCCCAGAGTGGCGCCGCCGGGGCGGAAGGCGGCTTTGCTCAACCATTCCGCTATTTCCTGCTGCCGCGACCGATCTTCCGGGAAGTACGGATTGCCGATCAGGTCGGCGCGCTGATTGCCGGTGCCCGTTCGCGCGTTATCCACTCCCGAAGTGACGGTGAAAGGGAAACCGGACCACAGGCTGGCAATTCCGTTCAAGCTCCAGCCGCCCAAAAGGCTGTTGGCCAGCTTGTTCTCAAACCGGACCGGCAGATCCCACATGGCCGATGCGTTGAACACGTGCCGCTTGTCGAAGTCGGCTGGCCCTTTGTCGAAGGCCTGGTTATACGGATTGGTGCGGGTGATGCTGGTGCCCTTTACCGCCGAGGAATCGTCGATCGACTTCGCCCATTGATAGTTGGCGAGAATCGAGAATCCTTTGGAGAAACGGCGCTCGGCGGTAAGTTGAAGGGCGTGGTAGGTCGAGTTGCTGGCGGGTTCGTATATGGCGATGGAGCCCGCGGGCTGGAGCGGCCGTCGCTGGTTGGTGGTTCCCGTTGTCGCGCCCGGCGCATAGACCGCGGGGTTGAGTTCGCGCTTCACCAGCAGCGCGGTCCCCTTGGAAGCGGCGTACGATGCGCGCGCGATGAAACCCATGCCAACCTCTCTCTCGATCGTCAGATTCCAACTTTGCACATAACCGTTCTTGAAGCCCGGCGCATAGACCTCCTGGTTGGCATAGGCGGGGAAAGCCACGGAACTGGGCGGGGTGGTTGTGCCCGGGAACGGGTTGGACGTGCCGGCCCACGGATCGGCAAAGCTGTTGTTGAGGGTTCCGTTGATGGTCACCTGGGTTCCGAAGGGCGCCTGGTTCGACTGGTTGTTCATCGCGATGGTGTTCGGCATATCGAAGAAGATGCCGTAACCGCCGCGGACCGAGGTCTTTCCGTCGCCCATCACGTCCCATGCGAAACCAACGCGTGGCGCCACGTTCCCTTGCGCCACATCGAAACCGCCCCAAGGCACCCCGGCATCCAGCGGGAACACTACTCCCGTAGGCGCGTTGACGTAACGTGTGGACCGCTGGCCCGGCCGCCACGCCGCCAGTTTGCCGTCCATCTCACGGTACGGGAAGAACGGCTCCCACCTCACGCCGAGGTCGAGGTTCAGCCCGCGGCTCACTTTCCAGGAATCCTGCGCAAACACGCTGGCGCGGTGGAATCGAGAGCGGCGGTATTCTCCAATGCCCTGGCGAAGGGTATTGAACCGGCCAATCAGGAAGTCCGCCAGCGAGTCGGTTGTGAAAGCCGCTTGTGCGTTGAAGTTCCACTGTCCATTCGCCGTGAAGTTGTTCACCACGTCGCCAATGCCGTAGCCATATTCTCCGCCGAAGGTTAATTGGTGGCGCCCTTTGGTCCACCGGACCGTATCGCCGAACTGGTACTCGTCACGCAGGAACTGGTTGGTGTCACCGGTGTTCAACGTGCCGAAGTAACCGGCCACTGTCACGTGCCACTGCGGCTTGTCGTCGTTGTAATACTTGCTCCCGAGAGATGCGATGCTCTGGCCGGGGAAAATGGGTATGTTGTTGCCGTCGGTGCGATTGAAGCTGAAGAAGGCCTGGTTGGTCATGGTGGCGCCGAAGCTGTGAGTGTCAGTCAGGCTCACACTGCGGTTGAGCCAGGTCCGGCCCACGGTCACTTCCAGGTAGTTGTTGGAATTCAGGTAGGCTGGCGTGTCGGCCGCCGAGTTCCAGTAGCGGCCGCTGAGGCGGTTGGCCGCGGTGAATTGGTGGTCGATGCGCGCGAGATGCTGGTGGTCGTTGTAGTTGTTTGGCGCCGCGGTAAACACCTGGTTGCCGCTCGTGGGCGCCGGGATCTTGGCCAGGATCCCCTGGCTGATGGAGCTCAGTTGGTTTGTGGGAATGATGTTGCCGGCGTACGGCTGGCGGGTGGCGGGATCGATGATCGCCTTCGGCAGCAGCGCCGAGAAATCACCGCGCCGCTGCGCAGCCGTGGGCACGAT
>JADZCI010000182.1 GCA_020851655.1 Bryobacterales bacterium | reverse complement strand
TATGGTTTCTTCATGTAGCGACTCTCCATTTCTTTGCTCAGAAATTCTCCTGAGGCTACCACGCCTCAGGGGAACGAGAGTCGCTACTTTCTCACGGATTTCTACGAACTACCGGGCATTCCCCCCCAACGACTTGGTCACCGAATATGCCTACAATCTCCGCGACCAGCTCACCGCCGTCACCAAACTGCGCAACTCCACCGTCCAGACGCGCACCTTCACCTACGGCCAAGCCACCGGCCGTTTCACCAGCCGCACGCTGCCGGAATCGGGCACCACGACCTTCACCTACAACGCTGCGGGGCAGCTTGTCTCGCAGACCGACTCGCGCGGCCAGACGGTCAACTTCATGTACGACGACGCGGGCCGCGTACTCACCAAAGGGCCGTACACGTTCACCTACACCGGCACCCGGCTGGCGACGGTCACGTACGGGAACTTGCAGGAAATCTACTCCTATGCCACGGGGGGACAGGTTGCCACCAAGACCCTACGTTTTACTTACCAGGTCAACAATGGCGAAAACGGTCTGGCCTCGGCCGACCTCGTCGCTACCTACACCTGGTCCAACGGCCGCCTGACCTCGGTCCGTCGGCCGAACGGCGATCTGTTCACGTTCTCCTACAACTCGATGGGGCTGCCCACCGGCCAGCAGCGCGTCAAGCCGGACGACTCCCTTGAGACCTCTTCTCGGGAGGCGCATACGATCATGCGGGCCGCCTCACGGGACTCACCGATGCACAGGGGTTACCGCAAACGCGAACCTACGATGATGTCGGCCGCCTGACGCAAAGCCGCATCAACGGCGGCATCTTCGATCAGACGTATACGTATGCGACGACGCAGGACGACGGGCGCATGGTGAGCCAGACCGACACGATCTCCGGCGAAACGGTGGCGTATCAATACGACACTCTGGGCCGCCTGACGCAAGCCGAGACAACGGGCCGGCAATGGGGTCTGAGTTGGACGTACGATGGATTTGGGAACCGCCTCACGCAATCGGTTGTCAAAGGAAGTGGACCCGCAGCGAGCACGCCTGTGTACCCGACCACGAACCGCCTCCAGGACGCCAACATCGACTATGATGCGGCGGGCAATGTGACCCGGTACCGCATGCCCGACAACTCCTACCGCTGGCTGACCTGGGATGCGCTGAACCGCCTGACAACCGCCTGGACCGGCTCGCCCTACCCCAACGGCCACACCGAAACGTACACCTACGACGCCGGCAATTAGCGGGTGATGAAGCAGCGCGACCAAGACCAACCCATCCTCACCTTCTACGGCGTCGACGGCAAGCCGATGGGCGACTACACAATCAACTGGGACACGACGCACGTCTGGTTCGCCAGTGCCTCGCAAGCGAGCGTAGGCTTCTTCGGCCTGGAGAACCCCAACCGCCTGCAATCGAAAGGAAACCACTACCCCTACGGAGAACAGAAAGGGGCCTACCCGCCTTCGTTCGCCACCTACACCCGCGACACCTTCACCAACCTCGATTACGCCGTCAACCGCTATTACTCAGCGACCTCCGGCCGGTTCATCAGCCCCGACCCATACCAAGCCAGCGGCGGCCCCACCGATCCGGGGTCTTGGAATCGATATTCGTATGTCCAGGGCGATCCCGTGAACTACCACGACCCGGCTGGGCTCATGCAGGAAGTCCCCACATTCAGAATCACCGTCACAGCTCTGAGCGGCTCAATGGGGGGCATGTCCGAGATCGACTGGGCGCTTGCCAGAATGTACTGGAGGCCGAACGATATGCCTGGTGGAACTGGTGGCGCCTCGCAGGAGTCGTATGATCACCCTCAGGTGTCGCGGGCAGACGCAATCGACAAGGGCTTGAGTACGGCTTTCGATTGTCTTGTGACTGCGACGAGAGACCACTTCGGTGACACCGTTGCCCATGGAGCACTTACCGTTCTCGGAGCTCCAATGCACAAAGGCTGGCTGCCGCCGTTTCGTGTCATTGGCCCCAACCCGGCCACGTCGATCTTGAGCTCAGTCGGGAATTTCATCCGGATCGCGGTTCCGCGAGTCGCGAACACCGCCAATCTGCTGCGGGCAGTTGGCCGAATCAGCGGACCAGTTGGCGCGCTGCTACTAGCGTATGACATCGCCACGATTGCCATGGATACATGGGACTGCTACTCAAAGAGACTGGCGGAGCAACCTTAAATGGACGCAAGCGACAACCCATCTGCACCGAACGGCGAGGCTGAGCATTTCGTTGTGGCGCGAGTCGCCTCGAAAACAGGTTTGCGTGCGGATCAAATAAAGACGGACGCAAGATTACTCCATGACCTTGGACTGTATGGAGACGATGCCGAGGAACTCATCACAGAGGTTGCCGAAGAATTCAGCTTACCAGTCTCCTCGTTCGACTTTGGCAGATATTTCTTTCCGGAGAGCTTCGCATTCTGGATGTTTCCGCCTTTCCTTCGCCGCCGAATCGCTGCCAATAAAGCGCCGCTGACGGTCGAACAGTTAGTGATATCTGTCCAGAGTGGCCGCTGGATAAAGTAATGAGGCTTCGCGTTATTCGAAGCGTCGCGTCCGATGGCTCTCCAAGCCTTAGCGTTGAAGGTCGATGGCCCGATCTACGGAATGCTGTGAAAGACGCTATTGGAGCTTCCGAATTCTCCGCGACCTGCAAGGATTCCCTGACTATCGATTCCCTTTTTCTCTTCGAGGGAGACCGGTCACCTCAGCGGCGAGACAGAGTTGTTTTTGAGCCACCCTTGCGCTTTCGAATCTGTGAGTTCGGTTCCCTCAACAAAAATCGTGCGACTCGATCAGCTCCGGACCAAACCGCAGCGGCTCGGTGCGCATCACCTTTACCGATGCCGCGCCTCCCTGATTCTGTAGGATCCCCTCGAACAGCAAGTACGGCTCTCGAACCATGAGCAGCTTGTTCGCCTCGAACATCTTCGGTTCGACAATGGCGTTCGAAATCCCCGTCTCGTCTTCCAGGCTGTAGAACGCGAACCCTTTGGCCGTTTCCGGACGTTGCCGGCAGATGACACACCCCGCGATGCGGACCCGCGAATTGTGGCGCATCCCGCGCAACTCACTGGCCTTCACCACTCCCAGCGCATCCAGGTGCTTGCGGTGCAGCGCCACCGGATGAACGCCGGCCGTGACTCCCGTCCCGCGAAAATCCGCCGCCAGGCGCTCAAACGTGTTCATCGGCGCCAGCGGCGACGCGGCGCTTTCCGGCTCTAGCGATTCGAACAGCGGACCGGCCGGTTTCAGCGCCAGCTCACTCCGCCATAATGCTTCGCGCCGGTGCGACTTCTCATCGCCGATGAAATTCAGCGCGCCGATTTCCGCCAGTTGCCGTAATTCGTCCTTGTGCACCTCCAGCAGCCGCTGCTTGAAATCGGCAATGCTGGTGAACGGCCGCCGCTCCCTCTCCTCAACAATCCGCCGCCCCACGGGCTCCCGCAATCCGCGAACATAGTTCAGCCCCAGGCGCAGGTGCTTGTCCTCGACCGCCGCCCGCCATTTCGACCTGGTCACATCCACCGGCAGCACGCGCAACCCATGCCGCTGCGCGTCTTTCACGATCGTCGAAGGATGATAGAAACCCATCGGCTGATTGTTCAGCAGCGCCGCTGTAAACGCCGCCATGTAACGCGTGCGCAGGTACGCGCTGGCGTACGCCAGCAGCGCGAAACTCGCGGCGTGCGACTCCGGAAATCCATACAACGCAAACGATGTGATCGACTGGATGATCTTTTCCTGCGTTTCCCCGGTGATGCCATTGGCCAGCATTCCGGCGCGCAGCCGTTCTTCAATGGCGCGCATCCGTTTCGGCGAACGTTGAAATCCCATGGCGCGGCGCAGTTCTTCGGCTTCGCCTCCGGTGAAGTTTGCGGCAATCATCGCCATCCTCAACAACTGTTCCTGAAACAGCGGCACTCCCAGCGTGCGTTTCAACACGGCATCGAGCGACGGATGGAGCGACACCGGAGGCTCCAGCCCCTGCCGCCGCCGCACGTACGGGTGATACATCCTGCCCACAATCGGACCTGGACGGATAATCGCCACCTGCACCACGACGTCGTAGAACTTCTCCGGCCTGGTCAGGGGCAGGCTGGCCATCTGCGCCCGGCTCTCCACCTGGAACAGCCCCACGGTGTCGGCTTGCTGTAACGCCGCATAAACCTCGGGATCGTCCTGCGGAAGGTGCGCGAGGTCGACTTCCTCCCCGTATGCCTCGCGCACCAGTTCCACCGTCTCCTCCAGCGCGGCCAGCATGCCCAACCCCAGCAGATCCACTTTGATCAGCCCCAGGTCGGCGCAATCCTCCTTGTCCCACTGAATCACCACGCGTCCCGGCATCGCCGCCGGCTCCAGCGGCGCCACCGAATCGAGCGAGCCCTGGCAGATCACCATTCCACCCGAATGCTGCCCCAGGTGCCGCGGCAGATGCTGAATCTGTTTGAACAGTTCGATGAACTTGACCAGGCGCGGGTCCTTCAAATCGCACTGCGCCCGGCTGAACTGCTCCTCCGCCGATTCTTCCGGGTCCCGCCACCCCCAGCGCGATACCACGCCCGCCATGCGGTCCAACTCATCTTCGCCAAACCCCAGAACCTTGCCGATATCGCGCACCCCCGACCGCCCGCGATAAGTGATGACATTCGCCGTCATCGCCGCGCCCAGCTTGCCGTAGCGCTGATAGACGTACTGAATCACCTTCTCGCGCTGATCGCCCGAAGGCAGGTCGATGTCGATGTCGGGCCATTCCCCGCGCTCTTCCGACAGGAACCGTTCAAACAACAAGTCCAGCGCGATGGGATCCACTGCCGTAATCCCCAGCGCGTAACACACCGCGCTGTTGGCCGCCGACCCGCGTCCCTGCGCCAGAATCCCGTTCTCCCGGCAAAAGCGCACGATGTCCCACACGATCAAGAAATACCCGGCCAGGTCGAGTTTCTCGATCAGTTTCAGTTCCCGCTCAATCTGCTTCCGCGCCTTCTCGTGCAGCGGCTGGAAGCGCCCCCGCGCCCCCTCCTCGACGCGCTCCCGTAAAAACGAATTCTGCGTGCCGCCATCCGGCGCCGGATACGGCGGAAACCGGTATCCCAGGTTCGCCAGCGTAAAATCCAACCTCCGCGCCAGGCTCAATGTTCCGGTAATGGCTTCCGGAATATCGGAAAACAACCGCCGCATCTCGGCGTCCGCCTTCAAGTACCGTTCGGAATTCTTCGCCAGCAGCCGCCCGGCTTCCGCAATGCGCGTCTTGTTGCGGATGCACGTCATCACGTCGTACAGCTCGCGCTTGCCGGCATCGGCATACAGCACGCCGTTGGAGGCAATCAGCGGCAGGCTGTACCGCGCCGCCAGGTCCCGCACCTGAGCGTTGCGCGCCTCCTCCTGCCGGTCGAAGTGCCGCTGCAATTCGCAATAGACATTGTCCCGGCCGTAAATGCTGAGCAACCTCTCGACCGGCTGCCCGCCCCGCGTCAGGCAAATCAGGCCGCTCGAATATTGCCGGAACTCTTCTTCGGAGGCCGCGCCCTTGCCCTTTCCGGCGCGCAGCTTCATCGATGTGATCAGCCGGCACAGGTTCTGATACCCGGTGCGGCTGGCCGCCAGCAGCACATGCCGGCCGCCTGCCGCCGCGGTCACTTCCGCCCCCACGTGCGCGCGCAGCCCCTGCTTTTTGGCTTCCATAAAGAAGCGCGGCGCGCCGCTGACATTGTCGATGTCAACCAGCGCGATGGACTCCATACCCAGCCGCGCCGCGGCTTCAACCAGGTCTTCCGGAGCCGAAGCCCCGTTCAGAAAGCTGAACGCCGAGCGGGCATGCACTTCGACGAACATCAGTCGTAGCTCCCTTCGACAAACCAGCGCCCGCCGGACGAGTACAGGCGGTACAAGCCGCCGCCATCCAGCTCGACGTCCCATTCCTCGCGCGCCCACCGCTCCTGGCTCCACCAACTGCCCGAACCGCGCCAGGGTCCGGAAGCTTCCATCACGCGCCCCGCCACCGCGGCGGCCGTCACGCGCCACGGCGCGGCATCGCGCACCTCGACACGCGCGGCGCGCGCCGGACGAAAATACCGGAACCCCAGGCGCGGCGCCCGCGCCGCCTTCTCCTCGTACACCAGCGTCTGCGCGCCGGGCGGCGTGGATCGCATCCGCCAGGCATCGGGTCTGTGCGTGTCGATCAGTTCCGGCGAACCGGCGTTGCCTTCCCCCACCAACCCGCGCAGCTTGCCCAGCGTCAGCTCCAGCTTTTCCGGTTCCGGCGCGGGTGGAGCATACAGCTCGTTTTGCACAATCCGCGGCTCAACGGGCTTCAGCGCCATGCGCATCGCCAGAATGGCATCGCGCGCCGGATGCGCTTCCAGGTCCAGTTGCAGAAGCTTTAGCAATGCCTTGGCGTCGCGCGTGGCAAACGGCAGTTGCAGAATCCGCGTATGCTCGCTCCTGTCTTCCAGTTCGAGCGTGAGCCGGATTTCGCCCGCCGCCATGGACTGGCTTTTCAGCCGGCCGCACAGGCAGTTCAGCAACCGCGAAATCAGAAACAAGAGCGGCTCCAGCAGCGCCACCGGATGGTCCGGTTCCAGGCGCTCCTCGTAGCTGGTCTCTTCAGCTTGAGCCCGCAGCGGGCGCGTCCTTTGCCCGCGCGCCAGTTTCAGCACCGCCAGACCTTGCGCGCCCAACCGCTCCATGACGCCTGATTCCGGCAGCGCGCAGAACTCGCCCAGCGTGCGTATGCCCCAACGTTCGAGGACTTCCACCGTTTCCGGCTCAACCGGCAGCACCGAGACCGGCAGAGAAGCGAGCCGCTCGCGCTCTTCGCCGGGTGGAATCAGCGTAACGCCGCGCAGATGCCGCGCCGCCAGGACTGCCGTATCCGGGTTGGCCGCCATTGCGATGTTGCCCATCAGCCCGCGTTCGGCGCCGCGGCGCGCCATCTCGCTGGCTATCTGATTCGGCCCGCCCATCAGCCGCTGCAAACCACCGGCGGCGACAACCACCGTCCCCTGCCCGGCTACTTCCACGCGCGGCGAAAACATCGCCGCCAGCGCAACCAGCGCGTCATGCGCCGGCCTTTCCGCCTTCGGGATGTGTATGCAGGCGTACATCTCCGCAGCCTTTAATAGTCCGCGCGGAGGCTCATGTCCAGCGCACCGGCTTCCCACTCCGGCGCCGCCGCCGGCCGCGCAGGCTTCCGCGCCGCAAACCGGAACCGGACGCCGGCGAGCCATTGAAACTGCCGCGCGCCGGCAAACCCGGCCGCCTGGCGGCTCATCTCGCCAATCAAGCTCGCACAGGCTTTCGCCATTGGCTCGCGTTCAATCAGCAGCAGAATCGTTTCCGTGCCCTCCACCGCCCGCCGGAACCGGTACCACCACGACAACGGAATTTTCCGCAGCTCCCGCGCCGGAATGTCGCACAAGTCCAGCGCCACGACACCGAACCCGCCGCCATGAATCAGCAAGTCAGCCGCCTTGACGGCATGTTCCAAATTGCCGGAGCAGCGCACCCACACCAGCGCGTCAAGGTCCGTGCCCGCTTCCGCCGCGCCTCGAGGATCAAACGCATTGCCGCCATCCACCACCGCGCAATACTCGCCCCGCCGCGTCGCCGTGCTCAGCACACGGTGTAGAACCGTGGTCCGTCCGGACGATGCCGAGCCGGCGATTTCCGTAATCCTCCCCCGTGGAAAACCGCCGGCCGGCGCGTCGAGCGAAGGCAAACCTAACGGCAAACAATCCACTTCCGGCTCATGCCGCCAACCAATTGCATTTGTAGCAGTTACGGAGAGAATTGGAAGAATCGCCGGAGCTGTTGCCATAACTTATTTCGCCTTATTTTCGCCTGCTTCATAGTGTGCCTCAGGCGTCCGGGAAAGTCAACGGGCGGCTACGGAAAAAACTCTTTACGCCCGGAGGTGTCCCACACCGTCGTGACGAGACGGAGCCACAACTGATATAAAAGTGTGCGTGAACAGGACGCTTCTTCCAGCACTCTGCTGCTGTCTCGCCACCGGCTTTGCCCAGACGCCAAAGAAAGACCGGCACGTCATCGTCATGAGCATGGACGGCTTTGCCGCCTATGCCTTGCGCGATCCGACGGTGGCGGTTCCCAACCTGCGGCGCCTGATGCGCGAGGGCGGCCACGCGGACACCATGCAACCGGTCAACCCCACCGTCACGTGGCCGAATCATACGACGCTGGTGACAGGCGTCACGCCGGAGCGGCACGGGTTGCTATACAACGGCGCGCCGGTCCGTGGACAGGAAGGCGAGCCGGTGACTGTCCAGCCGCACGTCGAAAAAGAGAAGCTCGTGCGCTTCAAGACGGTCTACGACCTTGCTTACCGCGCCGGGCTGACCACGTCCGAAGTCGACTGGGTCGCCATTGAGAAGGCGCCTACCATTACCTGGAGTTTCTCCGAATGGCCTTCCGTGGACGGCGTTGTAGAGCGCGAAATGATGGCCGCCGGCCTCGTCACGGCGGATGAACTGCGCGGATTCGCCAAGGCGCCGATTACATGGCGCGATGAAATTTGGACGGAGGCGGCCGAACATATCATCGTTCAGCACAAGCCCAACCTGATGCTGTTCCACCTGTTGAACACCGACAGCGTCCAGCACAGCTACGGAGCGCGCACTCTGGCCGCCTACACCGCGCTCGCGCTGGCCGACGCCAGGCTTGGCCGCATCATCGACGCCACGCGGCGCGCCGGAATCTATCCGCAAACGACCTTCATTGTGGTCTCAGACCACGGCTTTAAGACGTATGACCGGATCATTCGCCCCAACGTGATCCTGAAGGACAAAGGGCTCGCGGGCCAAGCCTGGGTGATTCCGGAAGGCGGCACGGCGATGCTGTACGTCACGCGGAACTCGGGGCGGGACGCGATCCTCAAGGCGGCAACCGAAGCGCTCACCGGCGTCGAAGGAATCGTGCAGATCCTGACGCCGGCGCAATATGCGCAATACGGGCTTCCGTTGCCCACGGCCGAAGAGCGCATGTCCGACCTCGTCCTCGCCGCCGCACCAGGGTACGCATTCAATGGCGCCACCACGGGCGATGCGGTCTCAAAGACCGAAACCGGACGCGGAGCGCACGGCTACCTCAGTACGGATGAAGACATGGGTGCGATATTCGTCGCTTCGGGCAACGGCATCCGCCGCGGCGCAAACCTGGGCCGGATTCGCAACCTCGATGTCGCTCCCACGATCGCGACGCTGCTGGGTCTTCGCCTGGACGGAATCCAAGGGCACGTCTTAAGTGGGCTGCTGAGCGAAGGCGCGCGGCAATAGCCGCCTCACCCGATTTCCCGGGGGCAGATCACAAGGTGCGTAGAGGGGTCCGGCATGAGCACGAGCCGTCCCGTGTAGGTACCGAGAACCATGGTTCCCCGCACCCATTCAGGCAGGAAGGACAGGTCGACTGTGGACCGGCCGGCATCTGTGAACCGGTACAGCACGGTCTTGCCACGAAAACTCGAACGCCCGCCGCCGGGTTCTCCGGTTTCGGCGCTGATGATGCGGTCGCCGTTGCCGGCCAGCGCAAACCCGCTGATCCGGACCGGCGGCTCAAACGGCGGTAACGGCTCGCAGGGGCGGACCAGTTGGCCAGCATGATCCACCTCGCAGTACCGCTGGCCCTTGGGATCGAGCAAGGCAATCGAGCGCGCGTTCACTCGCATCAACCAGTTCAGCGGGTGCCGCTCTTTCGGGTCTGTGCGAAGCGCTTCCACCTTCAAAGCCTTGCGGAGCAGGACTCCTTCGGGCGAGTAGAACCGCAGTACCTCGTGCCCGGGCACTTCCTTGAAGTTCGGATCGATCTCGCGCCCAAGACAG
>JADZCI010000181.1 GCA_020851655.1 Bryobacterales bacterium | reverse complement strand
GCCGAGCCGGAACCCGTGCCGGAATCCCTGGAGGTCCTGCTGGAACGGATCGCCTCGCTTGCCGATTCCGGCATGGCCGAAGGACTACTCGCGCAGCGGGATTTCTGCGAAGCGGTCGAACGGATCGTGGGTGGAGAGTTGGACCGCGGCGAATTCCTGCCGCTGATCGACGGTCCGAACCTTGGCAAATTTGCCTTGGTCTGCGAATCGATTCGCCGGCTGTCACCCGGCTCCGAAGAGGCCGGCAAACTCCTGGAATGGCTTCCGAACCTGAATGAGCGAGGTCTTTTCTTCTGTCTGCGGGCGCTCGGCACGGCGTCTTTTCCGGTGCTGGCGCGGGCCCTCGCCTTGGCGCCGCGCCTGACAACACCCCCGGCGCAGGCTGCATTGGGCCAGTTCATTGAAGAAAGAAACGCCGCCTCGGACAGCGCGCTGGCGCCACTGCTGGAAACACGGCCGGCCGACGACGCCTCGCGCCTTAGGGCGTTCTTAAAAGCCTGCGTTCCCCAAGCGGCAGCCGGGCAGATTGCGGAAATCGATACGCATCTGGACTGTCTGACCCTCCGCCAAATCGGCCGGATCTGGACGCGAGAGAGCCTGGCCGCCGACGGTGCGCCAATGGAGGAGGAGCGGAGCGGGGCGGCGAGCCAGTCCATCGCCAATACCATTCTGACGCCGCCGCGGCGCCCGGTTCTCCTTATCGGGGAATCGGGCGTGGGCAAGACCGCGCTCATCCAGCGCGCCGCGCTGCGGCTCATGGAACAAGGCTGGCTGGTTTTTGAGGCCGGGGCGGCCGATCTCATCGCGGGACAGGAGACAATCGGCTCGCTGGAAGAGCGCGTCAAGACGCTTCTGGAGGTGCTGGCGCACCAGCCGCGGACTGTCTGGGTGATCCCCGATCTGCAAAACTTCCCGCTGGCCGGCACGCATCAGCACAGCGAGATCGGGCTGCTGGACATGCTTTTCCGATCCCTGGAGCGGGGCGCGATCCGGGTGCTTTGCGAAGTGCGCCCGGCGGCCTACGACCGTCTCCGGCGCACCAATCCGCGAATCGGCTCCGTGTTTGCCGTCTTCCATGTGGACCCTTTGCCGGCCAGCGAAACGCTCGACCTGGCGCGGCGCTGGGCGGCGCCGCGTTCGACGGTTGGCGGCTGCTTAATGGCTGACCCGCTGCTGAGCGAGACGTACCTGCTGGCGCGGCAGTATCAGGGTGAGCGAGCCTCCCCGGGCAACCTGCTCGACTTGCTACGCCTGACGGAGCGAGCGGTGGAGGCGGCCCACGGCGGTCCGGCTGCGATTGAGCGCAGCGACGTGCTGGCGGCGCTGGCGCAGCTTACCGGGCTTCCGATGACGATCCTCGACGAGCGCCAAAGCATGGATCTGGACGGGCTACGCCGCTACTTCGAGGCGCGCGTGCTGGGCCAACCCGAGGCCGTCGAGTGCCTGGTGGAGCGCGTGGCGATGATCAAGGCCGGACTGACGGATCCCACGCGGCCCCAAGGCGTCTTCTTCTTTGCCGGACCCACCGGAACCGGCAAGACAGAAATCGCCAAGACACTCGCCGGGTACCTGTTCGGCGCCCCCGAGCGGATGATCCGCCTCGATATGAGCGAATTCCAGTCGCTGGATTCGCTTGACCGGATTTACGGCCAGGCCGGGGCGCCGGTGGGGATGTCGCTGCTGGACCAGGTTCGGGCACAGCCATTCTCGGTGATTTTGCTGGACGAATTCGAAAAGGCGCACCCCGCCGTCTGGGACCTTTTTCTACAGGTGTTCGACGACGGCAGGTTGACCGATTCGGCGGGCAACACGGCGAACTTCAGACACGCCATTATCATCCTCACCTCGAACCTGGGTGCGGGAGGCGGTAATCTCGGGTTCGCCACGACGGAGGCCGCGCCGGCGTCCTCACAGATTCACAAAGCGATAGGGCGAACGTTCCGGCCCGAGTTCATCAACCGGCTGGACCGCATTGTGGTGTTCCGGCCTTTGAGCCGCGCGGTGATGCGGGAACTCTTGAACAAGGAACTCAGGGAGGTGCTCCAGTTGCGGGGTCTGCGCCAGCAGACGTGGGCGGTGGAGTTTGAGGATTCGGCGATCGATTTTCTGCTGGAGAAGGGCTTTTCGCCGGACATGGGGGCGCGGCCGCTCAAACGCGCCATCGACCGGTTTCTGCTGTCGCCCCTGGCGGTGACCATCGTCAACCGGCAGGCGCCGCAAGGCGATCAATTCCTGTTTGTGCGCAGTAATGGCAAGGCGATCCAGGTGACGTTTGTCGATCCCGATACGCCGCCGCCGCTGGGTGAAGCGGCGGGTGGTACGGGTACGGGGACGCTGGAGGGCGCCGCGTTGACCGGCGTATCGACGCCGGAGGTCCTCCGTCTGCTCGAGGCCGAGTACCGGGACTTAGGGCAGGTCCTCGCCGGCGGGGAGTGGGCGGCGCGGAAACAGGGCCTGCTGGATCAAATGAACCGCGCCGGGTTCTGGGATTCTCCCGGGCGGTTTGCGGCACTCGGGAACGCCGAGTATCTGGACCGGATTGAGGAAGCTGTGGATCGCGGCGCTTCCTTGTTGCGGCGCCTGACCCCGTCGGGGAAACGCCCGCGCCGCGGCGATGATGTGTTGCGCAGCGTCGCGCTACGTGCGATCCTGCTGCGGGCCGCCCTGCGGGACGTGTACGAGGAGCGGCCGCACGATGCGTTGATCCTCGTCGAGGCCCGCGGCCACAGCGCCGCCACTGCCGAAAGGATTGTCGAAATGTATGCGGCCTGGGCGGCGCAGCGAGGCGGACGCCTCGAGTCGGCGCGGCTCCCCGGTCCGGACTTCCGCTGGCTGGGGTCGGTTTCCGGCTTTGCCGGGTACTCCTTGCTGGAGGACGAGACCGGACTCCATATTTGGGAGTTTCCCGAGGACCAAAAGCCTTCGCGAAGAGGGGTACGGGTCCGTGTGCGCCCGCACCCGCCGGCGCTACTCGATCTGGATACGTCTACAGATCGCGACATGGCGCTGCGTGAATTTCCGCCTGTTTCCGATGATGAATTGGGGATAGTACGGACGTATCGCGAAGAGCCTTCCCCCCTGGTCAAAGACCGGGTGCGCAACTGGCGCACCGGACTGCTGAACCGGGTGCTGGCGGGGGATTTCGATCTGATCCGTTAAGTACGGATTGCCCGTGCGGGAGCGCTCCGGCCGCTGTGGAGTTTTTCTTCACAAAGTAGACTGTTTTCGCTTGCATGCGCGGCGGAGTTCTCCTACTCTGGAGACAGAGGATATTCAGATGCGGTATTCGCTATATACCCTTCTCGCCGTCCTGGCGCTGGCCGTTGCGGCGCCGCGGATTGGCTGGTCCCAGGACTCGATACCCCGCTTTTCGGCGGTCGATCCGGCGAATGCGAAAGTGGGTGACGTGCTGACCGTGACCGGCGAGAACATCGGTAAGGACGCGGTGGCTGAAGTCTACCTGACCGACGGGAAGAACGACTTCAAAGCCGTGGTGACGTCTCAGACTGGAACGGAGATCAAGTTCAAGGTTCCCAAGGTGGCGCCGGCCCGCTACCGGTTGATGGTGCTGACCAAGGGCAAGGAGCCGAAGTTGATCGAGCAGCCCGTGAAGGTGGAAATTGAGGAAGGATCCGGGGCTACGTCCTAAACGCCTGTTAGAATCATAAACAAGCTTCGGCTCATGCGACTGGTTTCCGGGGCTCACGGGGGCGGTTGCGTCCGTCACGATCCTCATGGCCTCAAAATCCGCATTTGATTTCGATCTGCTCGTTATCGGTTCGGGTCCGGCCGGGCAGCGGGCGGCGATTCAAGCCGCCAAGCTCGACAAGAGAGTGGCGCTGATTGAGCGCAAGACGGTTCTGGGCGGAGTGTCGGTCAACACCGGGACGATCCCGTCCAAGACGCTGCGGGAAGCCGTCCTCGACCTGTCCGGCTACCGTGCGCGTGAGTTCTACGGGCTTTCCTATACCGTCAAGCAGCGCATTACGATGCAGGACTTGCTGCACCGCGTGGACACCACCGTGCGGCACGAAATCGACGTCACGCGCCATCAACTGCTGCGCAACCGGGTCGAGGTCATCGCCGCATCGGCATCGTTTGTCGATGCGCACACGATCCGTCTGGACTACGCGGACGGCGGCGGGCACCGGCAAATCAGCGCGCAATACCTGGTGATCGCGACCGGCACCGAGGCGACGCGCGACGAACACATTCCGTTTGATGGCCGCCATATTCTGACCAGCGACGACATCCTGCACTTGGACGAGCTGCCGCGGACATTGACCGTTATCGGCGCCGGCGTCATCGGCTGTGAATATGCGAGCATGTTTGCCGCCTTGGGCGTCAGGGTCACGCTGATTGACAAGCGTCCGAGGCTGCTTCCCTTTGTCGATGCGGAGATCGTCGACACGCTGGCGTATCACTTGCGCGAGAATCGCGTCACGCTGCGGCTGAACGAAGAAGTGAACGGGGTCGAGCTGGTTCAGGATGAACACGGCGAGCGGGTGGCGATCCGGCTGGAAAGCGGCAAGCAAATCGTTACCGACAAGGCGCTGTACTCGATCGGACGGACAGGCAACACGGGCCGCCTCAACCTGGGCGCGGCGGGGCTGGAACCGGACGACCGCGGACGGCTGGTGGTGAATGAGCACTATCAGACGCGGGTCCCGCCGGTGTACGCGGTCGGCGACGTGATCGGATTCCCCAGCCTGGCGTCCACATCCATGGAACAGGGCCGGCTGGCGGTGTGCCACGCGCTGGGAATTCCGGCGACCAGCGTGCCCGAGTTGTTCCCGTACGGCATTTACACGATCCCCGAAATCTCGATGGTGGGCCGCAACGAGGAGGAGCTGACTCACGACGGCGTGCCGTACGAGGTTGGCAAGGCGCGCTATCGGGAGATCGCCCGGGGACAGATTCTGGGCGACATCACCGGGCTGCTGAAACTGCTGTTCCACCTCGAGACGCGGAAGCTGTTAGGAATCCACATCATCGGCGAGGGCGCCAGCGAGCTGGTGCACATCGGCCAGGCGGTGCTGGCGTTTGGCGGGGTGCTGGATTATTTCGTCGACACGGTCTTCAACTATCCGACCCTGGCCGAGTGCTACAAGACGGCCGCTTTTGACGGAATCAATCGATTGGGACACCGTCCAGGCCACCTTTAGGTTTGTTTGGGCGTTTTGGCTTGCGCGGCGGGGCGGCAAACAGCGAAGCTGGTAAGTAGAGAGCAACTCGAAGCATGGACAATGTGCTTGCCGTCCTCCCCGCGGGCGGCGCGGGTGAGCGGTTGTTTCCTCTCACCCGGAACACGGCCAAGCCCGCGGTCCCCTTTGGGGCGATCTACCGTATCATCGACTTCACGCTGTCGAATTGCGTGAATTCGGGCATCCGCAAGATCTTTATCCTGACCCAGTACAAGTCGCTGGACCTGGCGCGTCACATCCGCCAGGGCTGGGACTTGTTCAGCGGCGAACTCGGGGAATTCATCGAAGTGCTGCCTCCGATGAAACGCGTACACGATGACTGGTACCTGGGCACCGCCGACGCGGTGTATCAAAACCTGGAAAGCATCGAGAGCGAAGCGCCGGCCCACACGCTGATTGTTTCCGGCGATCAGATCTACAAGATGAACTATTGCGAGATGCTTGCCTGGCACCGGGAGCACCAGGCGGATGTGACCATTGCGACGATCCAAATTTCGCCCGAGCAAGCCTCGCAATTCGGGGTTGCGGCGATTGGGCGCGACCACCGGATCATGGGGTTTGAAGAGAAGCCTCAGCATGGCAATCCCGCGCCGTCGGTGTTTGATCCGGCGATGGTGAGCGCCTCGATGGGGATTTATCTGTTCCGGACCGAAGTTCTGGCGGACGCTTTACGCGAAGATGCCGCCGACCCCGCGTCGGCGCATGATTTCGGCAAGAACGTGATTCCCGCGCTGCTGTCGCGGTGCAAGGTCGTTGCGTACGACTTCAGGGATCTGAACGCGAAGAAGGTGCGCTACTGGCGCGACGTCGGCACGGTGGACGCCTACTACGAGGCCAACATGGACCTGGTGTCGGTTACGCCGGAGTTCAACCTCTATGACCGGAGTTGGCCGTTGCGCACGAGCCTGGTGC
>JADZCI010000180.1 GCA_020851655.1 Bryobacterales bacterium | reverse complement strand
TACTGCGTCTTGGTTTGCGCGACCACCCTCGTCCAAGGAATCGACTCCCGGATCGCCTTGCGTTCCGCGGCGGGAAAGCCGGCCGTGACCGTCTCATCGGTCAGCAGCCCGAAGAGCGCCTTCTTGCGCGTCACCTCCGAACGGAAGCTGTTCACCACACACACCTTGCCTTCGCGGTAGGCGCGCACCAGCGGGTGCGAGAGGTCATACCGCAACAGGAAGTCCTGTGCCTTCACCCCGCGGTAGATCATGTCGATGATGAACTCGCCGTTGCGCAGCACGCCGTTACGGTATTCCAATTGCTCAGGCGCCACCAACTGCGCCGGATAACCCTGCTTCTCGAGCAGAGCAACCAGCGCCGCCGACTCGGCAGTCTCCGGCGTCTTGAACGGATTGCGGAACTCCAGGATCGCGATGCTGGGCTTCTTCGCCTTGCCGCCGAATTCCTTGTACGCCTTCAGCAGCGCATGCAGCAGCGGCTTTACCCCGCCCGTCTTGCCCAACTTATACTTCTTGCGGAATTCCTTGACCAGCGCCGAATCATAGTAGATCTCACCAAGCATCTCGCCAAAGATGACGCCGCTCGGAAGTTCGGCGCGGCACTCGGTGAAATGAACGCTTCCATTGTTCACATAGGAGTCCAGCAGCGACGACACGTTGGTGATTTCGTAGCCGGGGTCTACCGAAGCCAGCATCTTTTCCGCCGGCAGCAATCCGACACGGTTCAGCAGCGCGGGATTGCTAAGCGCAAGTTGACGCGTCCGGTCGATCGCCGAATACAGCGACTCTGCCGTTTTTACCAAATTGGTATACTGGCGGCGGCTAAGGAAATGCGGACGCAGCACCGGAGAAACCGGACGTCCGTTGATTACCAGATTGTGGTTCGCCAGCGCTTGGCGCAATTCGCCAACCCACTCACCAACACGTTGGGAGTCGCCCTCGAGGAGCTTGTGATAACGCGCAATCGCTTCGCCCAGGGTCGTCATAAGCAGCGGTGTAACCTGATTTCAGTATTGCATATCGCAACCTCACTTGTGAACTGCACTACAAGCATAGAAGTACATCAACCTGTTCTATCTCAATCACATACGGAATTTTAATCATGTGTCGCCTGAAATCTAAATTCGCCTTAGGATTTGCGGTCTTCGCCCTTTCGGCGTCCCTGAACGCCGACGAAGGAATGTGGTTGTTCGAGCATTTTCCAAAAAACGTAGTCGCCAAAAAGTACGGCGTCACGCTGAGCGAGGCAGCGCTCAACCACATGCGCCAGAGCGCCGTGCGCTTCAACAACGGCGGCACCGGGTCGTTTGTCTCGGCCAACGGATTGCTCTTCACCAATCATCACGTCGGCGCCGACTGCATTCAAAAGCTGAGCAGCGCCGGGCACGACTACATCGCCCAGGGCTTCTCTGCCGCCACGCTCGACGGCGAGAAAGCCTGCCCCGACCTGGAAGTAAACGTCTTGCTCAAGACTGAGGACGTCACCTCTCGCGTCAACAACGGTGTGACGCCGTCCATGCCAGCCGCCGCCGCCAACCAGAAGCGCAAAGCGTCCATGAGCGCCATCGAGAAAGAGTGCCAGGCAGCCACAGGCAACCGCTGCGATGTCGTCACGCTGTTCAGTGGCGGACAGTATCACCTGTATCAGTACAAGAAGTACACCGACATCCGCCTGGTGTTCGCTCCAGAATTCGGTATCGCGTTCTTTGGCGGAGATCAGGACAACTTCACCTACCCGCGCTACGACTTGGACATCGCTTTCTTCCGCGCCTACGAGAACGGCAAGCCCGCCCATGTGGGCAACTACTTCAAGTGGAGTAAAGAGGGCGTCAAAGACGGTGAACTGGTGTTCGTTCCCGGAAACCCGGGCACAACGGGCAGAATGGCCACGGTGTCCGAACTGGAGTTCTATCGCGACGTCTCGTACCCGCTGACCATTGCGCGCCTGAAATCGCTGATCGCCGCTCTGACCCGGTATTCGGACGAAAGCGAAGAGAACAAGCGGATCGCACAGGAGAACCTGTTCGGGCAGCAGAACAGCTATAAGGCCTTTAACGGTTTCATGCGAGGCCTGAAGGACGAGAAGCTGATGGCCGCCAAGCGCGCCAGCGAAGCGAAATTCCGCCAGGCGGTCGCCAGCAACCCCGCGCGCCGCGAGGAGTTCGCCAAATTCTGGGATGAGATCTCCACCGCCGTCACCGACTTCTCCAAGTTCTATCGTGACTACTTCCTGTTTGAGCGCACCGCGATTCGCGGGTCTGAGTTGTTCTCCATCGCGCGCGGCGTGCTGCGCTATGCCGACGAAACCGCCAAACCGGACTCCGCCCGGCTCCGGGAGTACACCACTTCCGGCTTGCCATCGCTCGAGCAGGAACTCTACTCCACCGCGCCGCTCCACGACTCTCTTGAAATCGCCGTCATCGAGGACTATTTCCAGTTCCTGGTCCAGGAGTTGGGCGCTGGCCATCCCATGGCCGTCAAACTGCTTCAGGGACGGAGCCCTCACGACGCGGCGGCCGCCTACGTCTCATCAAGCAAGTTGAAGGATGTTCAGGAACGCAAACGGCTGGCCCAGGACCGCGAGGCCGTGCACGCCTCGCAAGACGGCATGATCGTTCTCGCCAGGCTCCTCGACCCGGACGCGCGCCGCCTGCGCAAAGAGTATGAGGACCGCATTGAGGCCGTCCTGGTATCCAGCGCGTCGAAAATCGCCCTGGCCCGCTATGAGATCTCCGGCGGCAACGAGTACCCCGACGCAACTTTCACGCTGCGCCTGGCTTACGGCGCGGTCAAGGGGTATAAGAACGATGCGGGCAAGTGGGTCCCCTACGCCACCACCCTCGCCGGACTGTACGAGAAAGGTACCGGCAAGGACCCGTACGTAATCCCGGGCAGTTGGCTCAAAGCCAAGACCGCTTTGAAGCTGTCCACTCCGTTCAACTTTGTGACCACCGCCGACACTCACGGCGGCAACTCCGGCAGCGCGACCATCAACGCCCGGGGAGAAATTGTCGGGATCCTGTTTGACGGCAACATCGAGAGCTTGCCCAACCGTTTCTTTTACGACGACAAACAGGCCCGCAGCGTCCATGTCGCCAGCCAAGGCATCATCGAAGCCCTCACCAAGGTCTACAAGGCGAACCGGCTGCTAGCCGAACTCACCGGCGCCGGCGTTCCATAGTGGAACCGCATTCGACTTTTCTGCGTCCAATTAGCTGGAACGGGTGATCTCCTCCTCAGCCCGTTCCTGCTAGAGTACGCTCACCCACTTTGGAGGCAGGTTCTCCCCGAGCCTGCCTCCCTTTTTGTTTTGCTAATCATAGAACAGGTTCCCCTCACCGGGCGAGCACGCCGTCGCCGGCCACCGCGCCGGTCCCGGCCGGTTGCGCTAGGCGGCGGTAGAGCTTGCGGAGTGATTTGCGGTACAGTTCCGGCGCCAGGTGAGCCGCGCCAGCCTGTTGAACCACTTGATCTTCCGCCACGGCCGCATTGCCGCTCATGCGTGGTCCGGCGCGTTGTTCGAAATCGGAGTCAAACGAAAAGCCGAACAACCGGATGGCCGGCGACGGAACAATGTAGTTATCCGGCAGTCCCAGCCTGTCAAACGGGAAACTGGATGCCCAATCCAGGTGGTAGCCGATCCTCATGTTGTCTGGGTTGACTGAAACCTGGGCGTGCGTCACGCAGTTGGCTGCTTCGATGCCGTACCGGCGGCGCAACATCTCGGTCAACATCGCCGCCGCCCGCACCTGGTGAGCTTCAACCGCCGTAGCCGCCTCCCCCGCCCCGGTCTGGGCCTCAAACGAAATTCCCAGAAAGCTGTCGTTCAGGTTGACGTAAGCGTATTCGCCATCGGCCCAGACGGAATGGCCGGCATGTCCGGCGGGCGAGGTTTCGTCCACAATCCGGAAGACCCGGCCAAACCGGTCGATTAGAAAGTGATAGCAGCGCCGCCGCCGCACATACTCCAGCAGCGACTCACCCACCCTCTTCAGCACCGTGTTCTGGCTGGACTCAAACGGCGCCAGCAGGCTCTCGGTCGTGTGGTACACGATGCCCACAGGCACGCTGCGCGGTTCGGCATTCGAGCCCAGCGCGCCCAGCGGGTACGCCATAAAGGAACGGTTGTCGCCTTCGGCCCGATACTGGTTCTCGATGCGCAACCCGTTGCTGTAGCTCTCAAACGCCGCCGTCTTTTCCACCAGCCAGACGTCTCTGGGCGCTTCCCGCACCTCCACCGGCCGCGCGGCGGGCGCCGCCGGTCCGCCCGCAAAGGCTCTCATGATAACGGGCTTGTGGCGGAACGCCACGATGGCCCCGCAGCCAACCACGCTCAACAGGATCACCACAATCGCCGGAACCGGCTTGACGCGTGAGAGCGCATGCGGCCGCGGCGCCACAGCTTGCAGGTACCGCAAGCGCCAGACCGGATCGCTGATCCGGGCCGCGCTCCACTCCACCACCGGCTTGACCCCCTTGATGCGTATCCCGACCTGCCGGGCGCGCCAGCTTACCCAAGGACGGATCCTGCTGAAGTCTTCGGGCGAGAACATGCCTAGGGAGGTAGTCCACGGAGAACCGGAAAGTTCTTAAGCCAACACCGAAATATCGCCGGCGAATCCGAGAGGAATAGACCGCCGCGCGTACTACGTGGGTGATACCCCCAAGAGAACGCATGCGCCGCACCGGCCGGGGCGCGGCGCAGCCTGGCGCCCGCACCGCAACGGTGGGCCAAGGAGCTTGACTTCAATGAGCGAGTACGAAGATGACGGCGGGATTTCTGTGGAGGCGGGGCGGGAGCATTCGCCTGATGGCCAGCCGGGCGCGCAGCACGGCGGATCCCCCGGAGAAACCGCGCTCCGTGCCGAACCGGATGGAATCGCCGGAGCCCCCAAAGAGACTCCGGTGGGAGCGCGCAGAAAAGATCGCCGCGGCGACCGCCTCCGCGATGGGAGCGGCGTTTCCGATGTGGCAGATACGTTAGGAGAACTGGCAATGAGTAACGGTACGCAAGAAAACAACATGCCCCTGGGTCTGGATGTCGGCACCAGCCGCATCGTCGTGGCCCGCAGCACCGACCGGGCCCACGAGTCGCAGTATGAATCCCAACTGAACGCATTCATCACCCTGCCCTACTCCAAGCTCGCCGCCAGCCTGCTGGAGCGGGAGGGCGTGTTTCACGAGGTTTACGGCGACGAACTCGTCGTCACGGGCAACGACGCGCAGCGCTTCGCCGAAGTCTTTCACGTCGAGACGCGGCGCCCCATGCAGCGCGGCGTCCTCAACCCGAAGGAGCCGCACAGCCTGCGCGTCTTGCGCGGCATCATCACCCGGCTCGCCGGCAAAGCGGGCGGCCAGAACCGCAAGGTCTTCTTCAGCATTCCCTCGCCCGTCGGCGAAGACGAATCCGCCATCTCCTACCACGAGGCGTCCATCACCCAGATTCTGGCGGACCTGGGCTTTGAAGGCCACCCGATTCGCGAAGGCCTGGCGGTCGTATTCGGCGAGATGTCGAGCTCCAACTTCACCGGCATTGGCATTTCGTGCGGCAGCGGCTTGTGCAACATCTGCCTCGCCGTGCTCTCGGTCCCCGTTTTCAATTTCGCGATCCCCAAGGCGGGCGACTTCATCGACTCGCAAGCCGCCGCCGTAACCGGCGAGCTCGCAACCCGCATGCGCGTCATGAAGGAGATGAACTTCGCCGTCAATGGCTTGGGCGGCGATCGCGTGCAGAACGCGCTCACGGTCTACTACGACGACGTGATTCATACGCTGGCCAACTCGCTGCGAACCACCATCTCTTCCACTCAACGGCTGCCCAAACTGGATCAGTCGATTCCGATCGTCTTGAGCGGCGGAACCGCTTTGCCCAAGGGCTTCCTGAAGCGCTTCACCACCGCCTTGCGAGCCGACGACTTCCCCATCAAGATCTCCGAAGTCAGAGTCGCCGCCGATCCGTTGAACTCCACCGCCCGCGGCGCGCTGATGGCCGCGCTCTGCTAACAGGGCCGCCAACCAAACCGGCCGGTCCTCTTATACTGAAGAGCGAATGAGCCCTTGGGCCAAAGCCGGCGCATACATGGGACTGGCGTTTATCGTGCCCATCAGTGGCTTCATCTGCTACTGGCTGGGCGCCAAGGTGGGCGGCCGGACCGGTGGCCTGATCGGACTTCTGCTGGGCATCGCCGCCGGCATGTACGAAGTCTACCGGCAGGCCATGCGCATTGAAGGATTCGACAAAAAGTGAACGCGGACACAGGCGGAGGGTCACCGTTCCGGCGCATCTACGTGCTGATGGCCATCCTCGCCGCGGTGGGCCTGGCCGCATGCGCCTCCTGGAAAGGTTTTCGCGGCGCGGCCAGCTTCGCTTCCGGCGCCCTGATTTCGGTGGCCAGCCTTCTGTCGCTCCAGCAAATCGGACCCATCCTCACCGGAAAAGCCGGCGGTTTGCGAGTCTTCTTTCTGTCCTTTCGCATGCTGCTGTTATTCGGCTTCGCCTATGCTATCCTCCAGATTTACGAGGGCTTTTTGCCTGCGACCGCTTGCGGCCTCCTGCTCGCTGTCGCGGCCATCACCCTGGAAGCGATTTACCAACTGATCTATGCACGAGCATGAACTCTGGTTCACGGCCCTCCTGAACCGATTCCTCGCCGGGCCGGCCAACGCGGCGCTACAACTTGCCGGCATTCATCCCCACGATCCCGCCAAACCCTGGGCCAATTACATGGCCATGGAAATTCTCGTCGTCCTGCTCTTCCTGGCCGCCGCGCCGCTCATCAGCCGGCGCTTCTCGGTGGATAAACCGGGCGCGACGCAGCAGGTTTTCGAGGGCATCTATATCTTCCTTCGTGATATCGCCAAAGACGTTGTGGGCCACGAGTACAAGAAATACTTTCCCTGGTTCGCCACCATTTTCCTGTTCGTCCTGTGCATGAACCTGTTGGGCATCATTCCATCGTTTGAATCGCCGACCATGTTCTACCAAGTGCCGGCCGGCGTCGCCGTGGCGACGTTTGTGTACTACAACGTCGCCGGCGTCCGCACCAACGGGGTTCTGGGGCATCTCAAGCACTTTATGGGCCCGGTCGCCATGATTGCGCCGTTCATGTTCCTCATCGAGATCATCAGCCACTGCATCCGGCCCGTCTCGCTCACCATCCGTCTTTACGCCAACATGCTGGCCGGAGAACAGGTGACGCTGAGCTTCATCGGCCTGGTGCCGCTGCTGATTCCGCTGGCGTTCATGGGCCTGCACATGTTTGTTTCGTTCGTTCAGGCATTCATCTTTTCTATGTTGTCCATGGTGTACGTGGGCGAAGCCGTCGTGCACGAGGAACACTGATTTTATTCCGGCTTTATCGGCCTTCCGTGTGAGCCCTGAAGCGTCCCAACGCGGCTGTGGAACCACCTCCGGAGCGCCACATTCTACGAAGGAGCAAGTTCGATGCGTGTGAAAACTTTGATGATTTTGGCGGTACTGCTGCTGGCCGCGGCCCCGGCGTTCGCCCAGGGAGTTCCGGCGGCGGGCAGCAGCTCGACCGGGTTTATCCTCAGCACCGCGTTCGCGATGGCCATCGCCTCGGGGCTGTGCGGCCTGGCGCAGGGTAAGGCCGTGTCGGCCGCCTGCGAAGGCATCGCGCGAAATCCGGGAGCCGCGGGCGCGATTCGCGTGCTGCTGATTCTCGGCCTCGCGTTTATCGAATCGCTGGCGCTGTTCACCCTGATCCGGACCTTCTAGTCCCAACCGGCAATCAATCAACAAAAGGGCCGTCCCCCCGGGGGCGGCCCTTTTTCTCATACGCTGCCCGCCGGCAATTGATTCTTCAAATACCCGGCTGTTTTTGCTTGATCCCCTGCGCCCGTTGGCGCTACGTTTCTGTAGACGCCTCGTTCAACGCAGGCGGTCTGCTTTGGTTCCGGGAGGAGGGGGAGAAGGGTTGGCCGCCAACCCTCCCGAAAGGAACCAGAATGCAAAAAAGCAGTAGTGTTTTCTTCACCCTGGCCTTTGCGGCTAGCGGCTGTTTGGGTCTCCTGTCAGCGCAGGAAATCGTGGTCCGGGATTTCACCAGCCCGGGCGCGGACGCGGAAAACCTGGGCCCGTCCTACTGGACGCCCGAGCGGCGGGCCGCCGCCATCCCGATGCGGCTCGAAATATCTGGCAACCCGGCCGCGGGACCACGGGAACCGGTCGGTCCCGTACGTTCCGCGCCAAGCTCACAAGTCCTGAACGCCACGGCGGCGGATACGCCTCTGGCTGACGGACAATACGAAGTCCTGCCTCAGGAGGCGGGTACTTTCGCTTCCTACCCCTACCCCTTCACACGCTTCTACCCGTGGACCGGATTGTATGACGGCGCCGCCGGCCACCCGTATCCCATCTTTCCCTATCGCACCGTAGGCAAGCTGTTCTTTCGGCTCGGCAGAGGCTCTTACGTGTGCAGCGCCTCGGTCATCCGGCCCCACCTGGTCCTTACTGCCCGCCACTGCGTCTTGAGCCAGACTCTTGGATGGGCGACCAATGTCGTCTTTTATCCCGGCTACTCCAACGGTCCGAATCCACGGTTGTCTGCCGGCTGGAGAGCCCGGCGGCTGTCCACCTGGGGCTTCTCCGGAACCGGCGCCCTGCTGAAGTGGGATATCGGCTTCATCCAGACCTACGATGACGACGATACCGGCTGTGGCGGAAGCGGCGGCGGAAGACCGATCGAGACTTACACGGGCTTCCTCGGCTGGCTCTACGGTGGCGACGTGCGCGGCCGGAATTACACCTCCATGGGCTACCCGCAAGGCGCGCCCTTCGACGGCAAATACATGGTTGAGGCGCACAGCGACGTCGGCAACGTCGATCCCCTCAACCAGCCCGGTACGTTCTCCATGGGCAACGACATGACCGGCGGCTCCAGCGGCGGACCGTGGATCGTGGGCTTCGGAACCAGCAACTACGCCAACGGTCTCAACTCGTACAAGTGGACCTCACCGTCGCGCCCGATGGAAATGAACAGTCCCAACTTCCAGCAGGACAATTTCCGCAACCTCCTCACCCACGCGCAAGGGCTGAGTTGTCCGTAGCCGCGCTTATCTTGAGGACCACCTAAAGCAAATTCCGCGATGGCCCTTGAGGTCCGCCCATCGCAATGCTACAAAAGAGGGCGGAGTCAAGACCCTGTGCGGCACAGAACGCTGACGCTGTTCCTGCTCTTGAGCATGGCCGCCCTGTGCGGCTGCGATGACCTGGTCCCGCGGGACACGGCAAGCCTGCTCGTGCCCCGCCTTCACCGCTCGGAAATTTTTGGCTTCCTGGCCGGGTTCGGCACGACCTTCGCCGCGCTGCCGGATCTGCTTTCAATGCTCAAGCGCCGTTCCAGCGCCGGCATGAATCCCAGGATGGCTGCCATCATGGGAGTGTTCCAGCTCCTGTGGGTCTACTACGGGCTCCTGATCGGTTCCCGCCCGGTGATCGCCTGGAACCTCCTCGCCATCTTCATCAACTTTGTGAGCGTCGCGGCGTTTCGCCATTTCGCCCGCAAGGAAGCCTCCGCGCGCGCACAAGCTTAGAACTGAATGTCCGCCCAAGCCTCATCCATGCCGGATGACAAGGACATCGCCGTCCTTGACGATGTATTCCTTGCCTTCCAGCCGCAACAACCCCTTCTCGCGAACCCCCGGATAGCCGTTGTGGTCCACCAGCGCCCGCCAGTTCACCACCTCGGCCCGAATGAACTTCTTCTCGAAATCCGAGTGAATCGCGCCCGCGGCCTTCACCGCGGTGCTGTGCACGGGAATCGTCCAGGCGCGCACCTCCGTCTCGCCGGCCGTGAGAAAGCTCATCAAACCCAGCAGACGGTAAGTAGCCGAAATCAGGCGGTCCAACCCGGAGTCCGGCAGTCCGTAACTGGCAAGCAACTCCTTGGCGTCCGCGGGAGAAAGCTCGGCCAGTTCGGCTTCGATCTTGCCGCAAACCGCGGCGGCATCGGCGCCCGCGCGGCCGGCCAGGTGCTTTTCGCGAAACTCCGCCTCGACCTCATGCAGCCGTGACGCGTCGCCCTCTCCGATGTTCAGCACCGCCAGCAGCGGCTTCTGCGACAGAAACTGAAAACCGCGCAGACGTTTCTCGTCATCGCCCGCCAGTTGCAGCGTGCGCAGCGGCGCGTTGCTCTCCAGGTGCGTCTTGGCCATCTCCAGCAACTCCGCCTCGCGGTCCAGATCGGCGCTCTTGATCTTCTTGCGCTCTTTCTCCAGCCGCTCCAGGCGCTTCTCCACCACGCCCAGGTCGCTCAGTATCAGCTCAAAATCAACGTCCTCGAGATCGCGCGCCGCGTCCACGCTGCCCTTCTCGTGCGGCACGCTCTGATCCTCAAACGCCCTCAGCACGTGGGCGATGGCGTCGGCCACCCGCAGGCTCGCCAGGTAATCCGGTTTGGCCAGCGCTTCTTTCGAAATCGACGGAAAGTCCAGGTATTCAAGCGTCGCATGCGTCACCTTGGGTGGTTCGAAAATCCTGGCCAGCTCATCCAGGCGCGCATCCGGAACCTTCGTCACTCCCACACGCGCCTCCAGGCTTCCCATGCGCGTTGATTCGTGAACGCCCGTCAGGATCGTAAACAGACTTGTCTTGCCCACCATTGGCAGGCCGATGATTGCGGTTTTCATTTTCTATAAGGGAACGTCGACCCGCGTCAGAATATCTTCGAGCACACGTTCGCTCGCCTCTGACGAGCGCTGCGCCAGCGCCAGCCGCTGGCTCATCACCACGCGGTGCGCAAACACGGGTATGACCAGGCGCTTGACGTCGTCGGGCAGCGCGAAGCCGCGCCCTTCCACCAGCGCCAGCGCCTGCGTGCAGCGGTACAGCGCCTGCGCGCCGCGCGGGCTCACGCCCAGCGCCAGCGAGTCGTGGTTCCGCGTGCGCTCCACCACCTTCAGCATGTAGTCCACCAGCGCGTCGTCCACCTTCACTTGATCCACGTCGCGCTGCAATTGCAGGATCTCGGGCGCGTTCAAAAGCGGCGCCACGGGTCGTCCGTCGTGCGGCATGCCGTTGCGCAGGATGCGCCGCTCGCTGTCCAGGTCCGGGTAGCCGATGCGCAGCCGCATGAGAAAGCGGTCCAGTTGCGACTCCGGCAGCGGATACGTTCCATGGTGCTCCACCGGGTTCTGTGTGGCGATCACCATGAACGGCTCGGCCAGCGGATAAGTGCGCGCATCGATCGTGATCTGGCGCTCGTTCATCGCCTCGAGCAACGCCGACTGCGTCTTCGGCGTCGTGCGGTTGATCTCGTCCGTTAGCAGAAAATTGGTGAACACCGGCCCCGGCTTGAACTCGAATTCCCCGGACCGCGCATTGTAAACAGTCACTCCCAACACGTCGCTCGGAAGCATGTCCGACGTGCACTGCAAGCGGTGAAAGCGGCAATCCACGCTGCGGGCCAGTCCGTGCGCCAGCGTCGTCTTTCCCACACCGGGAACGTCTTCAATCAGCAGATGCCCGCGGGCGAGCAGACACACCACCGACAGGCGGACCACTTCCTGTTTGCCCCGCAGGACCTCTCCAAGGGATTTCTCGACCTCGCTGAGTTTGGCAAGCAGGGCCGGCGCAGAGACAAGGGCGTCCGGCTGGGTCATCCTTCTTTATCATAGTGTGCCCTCAATGCGCCCCGGCTGCTGATTTGCCGCAAAAGCGCCTATAATCGAATTGGAATGTCCCTCGTCCCGCCTTATATTGAGACACTTACGCCGTATCGGGCAGGGCTCCACCCGGACGTGGTGCGCGCTCGCTACGGCTTGGCTCGTATCGACAAGCTGGCCTCCAACGAAAATCCCCTGGGACCTTCCCCGCGCGCACTGGAAGCGATCCGCCAATCCCTTGCCAGCCTGAACCTCTACCCCACAGGCGGTCTCGACCTGCGCCGCCGGCTCGCGGCTCTCTTCGATGTCAAGGTTGAAAACGTCATCGCGGGCAGCGGCTCAGAGGGGATCATGGCAAACATCATCCGCACCTTCCTCTGCGATGACGACGAGGTCCTGACCACCGAGTTCGCCTTCATTGGTTTTCAGGTGCTGGCCAAATCCCGAGGTGTGGCCTACCGCACTGTGCCCTACCGCGATTGGCACTATGACCTGCCTGCGCTAGCCGGCGCCATCACTCCTAAGACAAAGATCATCTACCTGGCCAATCCCAACAATCCGACCGGCACAATCTTCACCCGCCACGAGTTCGACGAGTTCTACCGCCACGTCCCGGAAAGAGTGCTCATCATTCTGGACGAAGCCTACTTTGAGTATGCCCAGGACAACTCGCGCTATCCGGACTCGATGCACTACCGCTATGACAATGTCATCACGTTGCGAACCTTCTCCAAGATCTACGGGCTCGCCGGAGCGCGCATCGGTTATGGGTTCGCTCACGAACGCCTGATCGGAAATCTGCTGAAGGTGAAGTTGCCGTTCGAGCCCAGCACGCCCGCGCAGGCGGCTGGAATCGCGGCGTTGGACGACCGGGAATTCCTTCACCGGTCGCTCGAACTCAATGCGCGGGGCTTGCGCTACCTGACCGCTGAATTCGAGCGGCTGGGTTTGCAGGTGGTTCCTTCCGAGGCCAACTTCGTCATGCTTGTGCTGCCCGCTCCCGAGACCG
>JADZCI010000179.1 GCA_020851655.1 Bryobacterales bacterium | reverse complement strand
TGCGGCGAGCGCGCCACCGCATCGCACATTTCGCGATACAGGACTTCGCAACTGATCAGTTTCAGGCGCATTGGTTCACCACCGGGGTAATGGCGCGGATAAAGCCGGGGTCCGAGCCGCAGCAGCCACCCAGGAAACTGGCGCCGGCCTCGAGGAGCGCCGGAATATGCGACGCAAAGCCTTCCGGCGTGGCCCGGTAACGGATTTCGCCGCCGGGCAGGACCTCCGGCAGCCCGGCGTTGGGCTTGATCCAGATGGGCAGTGAACAGGACGCTCGCAGGCGCGCGCAAATCGGCGCGGCCGCCTCGATTCCCACGCCGCAGTTGGCGCCGACTCCTGATGCGCCTTCCGATTCCATGGCCTCGGCAACCTGCTCGGGCCGGTCGCCCATCATGGTGCGGTCCTTGTTCTTGCCCGTGTCGAACACAAACGACACGATGACGGGCAACCCGGTCTCCAGCGCCGCGCCCAGCGCAATCCGCGCCTCTTCCAGGTCGCTGATCGTCTCGATCAGCAGCGCATCGGGTCCGGCCGCGGCCAGCGCGGCGGCCTGCTCGGAGAAGGCGTCGCGCAATTCCCCGCCACTGACATCGCCCGAGACCAGCAGTTTGCCGCTCGGACCCATGGAGGCAAACACCAGCGCCGAACCCGCCGCGGCTCTCTTCGATATCTCGACGCCGGCGCGGTTGATTTCCGCTATCCGTCCGGAAAAGCAGAAGCGGTTGGCGCGAAACGTGTTGGTCAGGATGATCCGGCTGCCCGCCTCGACATACCCGCGAGCCACTTGCTCCACCAGTCCGGGCCTGTCGAGGTTCCAGGAGTCCGGGCTTTCGCCCGCCGCCAGCCCGAGTTTCTGGAACTCCGTTCCCCACGCTCCGTCGGCAACCAGCGGGCCGCCGGCCAGCCATTCAGCGAGCATCTAGTGCCTCCACAACGATTCGATCTCTTCGAGCGTCCGCCCCTTGGTCTCCGGTGTAAACCGCCACACAAACCAGGCCGTGAACACGCAGATGAACCCGTAGAGCGCAAACGCGCCCGACGCGCCCAGCGCTTTAGCCAGGGAGAGGAACGTCAACGTCAGCGCCGCGCACGCGATCCACAGGCTCACCGTCGCGACACCCATCGCGCGGCCGCGGATTCGCGTTGGGAAGATCTCCGCAAGCAGGACCCACACCCCCGGCCCAAGACCGATAGCGAACGATGCCACACAGACGAGCATCAACGCGAGAACCAGCAATGGCGGCGGCGGATTGATGGCAAACGCGCCCGCCAGCGCAAGCTGGCAAACCGCCATACACGCCGACGAGACAAACAGCAGCGGCTTGCGCCCCAGCTTGTCGATGGTGGCAATCGCCACGATCGTCGCCAGAAAATTGACCAGACCGATGATGACGCTGGCGCCAATCGCCGAAGTGTCCCGCGCCGTGCCCGCGTAATTCTTGAAGATCACCGAACCGTAGAACAGCACCGTGTTGATGCCGGTGATTTGTTGCAGGACCGCCAGTACAATGCCCACAATCAACGCCCGGCGCATTCCGGGCTGCAACAGGTCGGCGAACGTGCCGGACTCTTCGGCAATCGCCGCTTCAATGTCGTCCAACTGCCGGTAAGCTTCCGCGCTGCCGCCAACGCGCGCCATGACCAGAAGCGCCTCGCTCGCGCGCTGGTTCTCCACCAGCCAGCGCGGGCTTTCCGGCACAAAGAACAGCGCCGCCAGAAATGCGGCCGAAGGCAGCGCCGCAGAGGCAAACATCCAGCGCCAGCTTTGCTCGCCCTGAAACGACAGAACCCAGTTCACAAAGTACGCCAGCAGGATGCCGGTGACGATGGCCATCTGGTTCAGCGAAACCAGCCGTCCGCGAATTCGCGCCGGCGCCACTTCGGCGATATAGACCGGCGCCAGCACCGACGCCATGCCAATCGCGATGCCGCCCAGGAACCGCGCGGCGATGAACTCTTCCATCGATCGCGGCAGCGCCGCCCCAATCGAGGAGAGCGCGAACAGGATCGCGGAAACCATCAGCACCTTGCGCCGCCCGAAGCGGTCGCTCATCCAGCCCGCGATGCTCGCGCCCGCGACGCACCCCACCAACAGGCTGCTGGCCGCAATCTCGGTTTGAAACTCGGTGAGCCCGAACTGCCGGCGCAGAAACAACAGCGCCCCGTTGATCACCGCGATGTCGAAACCGAACAGCAACCCCGACGTCGCCGCCACAATCGACGCCAGGTACACGTAGAACGTGCTCCCGCGCGCCGGCAGCGTCAGGGTTACAGCTTCTTTTCGGTGGTCCATATCGAAAAGCCGGTGGGCCGCAATACGTCGAACACCACCTTTTCCAGGGACTCGAAATTCAACGCCACGGACAGTTCATGCGTCTCGCCGGGCCTCAACCGCGGAACCGGCACGCGCCGCCGCGCATAGGGAATCCCCGCCGGGCCATAGCCCACCGCCCGCAGGCAATAATCATCCAGTGAATACGCCGGCATATCCTTGCGCGCCGTAATCCTGACCACCCACCGCCCGTTCTGGCGCGAACACTCCAACGGCAGAATCGGACTCGACTCCCGCCGCAACTCATCCCACGAAGGCTTGCGGTTTCCGTACAAGTCCACCACGCCGTGTACGCGCTGTCTCAACGCGCCCTTGCCTTTATCTCCAATCTGCGTCCGGTAGTCGTTGTAGCAGAAGAAAATCAGCCCCGCCACGTAAGGAGCTTCGCGAAACACCCGGTCATGGCCCTCAAGCACGTTGATCCGCATCTCGTCGGCTTCAGGGCGGTCCGCCGTGCATGCGCAATAGCCGTACTCGGAAATCACAACCGGCTTATCGGGAAACGCCCGGTGCAGTTGTTCGAGCGTCGCCTTCAGTTCCGCCGGACCGCCCTTCTGCCAGCTCTGGTAATACTCGTTCCATTCGATGAAGTCCATCAGGCCCGCGGCATCCTTCTCCGGCGTGGTGAACAGCGAATGCGACGCATAGGAGCACGGACGCCTCGGGTCCAGCTTCTTGGCTTCTTCGTACATCCGCTTGA
>JADZCI010000178.1 GCA_020851655.1 Bryobacterales bacterium | reverse complement strand
GGGGGATCTTGTCGCCGGGCTTGAGTTGGAGACGTTTGGCTCCATGTTTGTTCACGGCGGCCTCATAGCGTTGGGACAGTTCCACCGCCTGCCGGGTGGTTTCCACGCTGGCGCCGTGGTCGGCAACAGTCTTGACGGGAAACGCATCCATCAACTCAGGGACGCCGCCGACGTGGTCGAGATGGTGGTGAGTGACGATCAGGTAGTCGATGTGATCGAGTCCCGCCTTTCTGGCGGCGGCGGTGATTCGCCCGGGGTCCCGGCCATTGTTGCCGGGCCACCCGGCATCGATCAACAGGGATTCACCCGCCGGCGTCACCAGGAGCGTGGCTTGCCCGCCTTCGACGTCAATGAAGTACAGATCCAGGGTTTTGCGCGGCGCGGCAAGCGCCAAGGACGCCGCCAGTGCGGCCATCAGAAGAGCACGTACCATCATGGGGCTGATGCTATCATTTGCCGCGCCCGAAGCGCGGGCGCGTATGTGCGGGCGCGTTCGCCTAGCTGAACTGATACCGCCCCGGCACGGGCAACTCCGGCGCGGTCATCTTCTCTTTGTAGTCGAAAACCTTGGGCATCAGGTCTTGCTTGGAGTTCATGATCTGATCCCAGGTGATCTCCAGACCGGAGTAGGCGGACTCGCGGCCCATGATGCAGGTGAGCGTGCTCTCGGCGATGGCCAAGCCCTGGTTCACATAAGGACCTTGGCCGGTGATGCTTTGCACCATCACGGTGTGCTCGGTTTCCTGCGGGTTTTGCGTTTCCCGGCCCCGGTTCATGAACTCGCGCGTGCCCTTGCTCCCGGCAATCACTTCGCCGACCCGCCGGAATCCCGTTTTCGGCGGATACTGCCGGCAGTGGCTGGTCAACCGCACGCCATTTGGATAAACAAAGTCCGTCGCCATGTGGTCGTAGATGTTGCCATAGAGTTCCTCGCGCGGCCGCCAGACGGCGCCTCCGGAGGCTACGGCGCTCACCGGATGGGTCCCCATGACCCAGTTGACAAAGTCGATGTTGTGGAAGTGCTGTTCCACAATCTGGTCGCCGCACAGCCACAGGAACGAATACCAGTTGCGGTGCTCCCACTCCATGTCGCCCCACTTGGCATCGCGCTTGTCGACGTGGAAGACCGGGCTTGGAACAAGGTAGAAGGCGTAAGTGGCGACGATATCCCCGATCGCGCCATCCTGGATTTGTTTGACCTGCTCCTTGCGATAGACCGAATGATGATTTTGCGCGCCCGACATGACCGTCAATTTCATCTGCTCAGCCTTCCTGGCGGCGGCGATGAACCGGCGCACGCCGGTAGGGTCGGTGGCGATGGGTTTCTCGGCGAAGACGTGTTTCCTGGCGTCCACGGCGGCTTCGAAGTGGATGGGACGCCAGCCCGGAGGCGTGCACAGCATCACGATGTCCACGTCGGACTCGACCACCCGTTTGTAGGCGTTGAAACCCATGTGCTTGCGCTCGGGCGTCACTTTGATCCGGTCCTTAATCGCCTCGAAGCGGCGGTCGCGCCGCATGCGCGAGAAGGAACTCTCCAGCTTGTCTTCGAAAAGGTCGCCCATGGAGACCAACTCCACGTTGGGCGCGCCGGTCAACAGATCGACCGCCGCCTGGCTGCCGCGTCCGCCACAACCAACCAGGCCAGCCTTGAGCATGGGTGGTGCGAACCCGCGAACCAGTTCGGGCTTCACGATCGTAAACGTGGCGCCGCCTGCCAGAAAGCCCCGGCGCGAACGGGACGAAATTGGGTTCAAAGACATAGGACTCCTGTTTCGCAACCGTTATATCACGCGCGCGCGGTGACGCTGTGAAGCTCGCCCTGGTCTGGCTGACCCTGATCGGCGTGGGAGTAAGCGGGCAGACCCGCGGTCTCTATCCGGAGGAATTGACGGCGCGCGGACGCCGGATCGCCGCCGGAATCTACAGCCTCAACTACGACGCCGCGGAAGAGCTGGCGCGCCGCCTGGAAGCGGATCTTCCGGCCGAACCCCTCGGGCCGGCCTTGCATGCGCGTGTGCTGTGGTCCCGGCAACTGGCGGCGGAGCGCGCCCTGAGCATCGAGCGGCTTTCGGGCTCCGACTTCTTTTCGGCCGGCCGCACGCTGCAAGCCGCTCCGCCCGCTGGGCTTGAAGAGGAGTTCCGCGAGGCCACCGGCCGCGCGATCGCCAAAGCCAAGGCACGCCTCGCCGCCGATCCGAAAGACTGGGCGGCGCGGCACACTTTGGGACTCGCTTACCAGCACCTGGCGGCTTTCGAGTTTTCCGTCAAGCGCCGGTGGTGGGCCGCCTATCGCACTGGCGAAGCCATGTTCGAGGCGGAAAGAGCCGTGATGGAAGCCGAGCCCGGGTTCCCGGATACGCAGTTTGCGGCGGGAGTCTCGCAGTACCTGGCCGCCGCTCTGCCCGCGGGCGCGAAATTGTTCGCCGTGCTTTTCGGCCTGCGCGGGAATCGCGCAGCCGGATTGCAGAAGTTGGAAAACGTCGCCAGAGAGGGCATCTTCAACGCCGATGACGCACGCACCATTTTGGCGCTGCTCTATGCGCGCGACAAGGATTTCGACCGCTCGGCGGCCAAACTGCGCGAATTGATGTCCGCCTTTCCGGACAATTATCTGGTCGCGCTGGAGCTGGGCGGTGTCTTTCTGCTAGCCCGGCGGTACGACGACGCGCTCCACCTCTACCGCGGGCTCCTGGCGCGTGCCGGACGCCCCGTTCCGGGTTACCGGCCGCTGGCGGAGGCCACGGTGTTCAACCGCCTCGGGGTGGCCTGCCGCATGAAGGGAAACCTGGGAGAGTCCGTGAGCTGGTTCGAGCGCGCGCTGGCAGCCCAAACGGATCCGGGGCTGACTCGCTCCGCCGCGCACTTGGAACTGGGCAAGTCGCTCGACCTGAAACAGAAGCGAAATGCGGCGCTCGAGCAGTACCGCGCCGTGCTGGCCGCGCCCGATATCGCAGGTTGTCACCGCGAGGCCCGGGCGCTCCTTTCCCGGCCCTATCGCGAGGAGCGTTGAAGCGGTTTGCGGCCGCTGCCGCGGCACTTATGATCGCGTCATCGTCAGGACGGTGACGTCATCGTGCAGGTTGCCCCGGCTAAACGCGATTACCGCCTCGGTCACGGTCTGCTGAATTTCGGCCGCACTGCCGCGCGATCTGGCCACGAGATCGATCAGACGGTCTTCACCAAACTCATCATCCGATGCGTCCCGGGCTTCCGTGACGCCGTCGGTGAAGAGGAGCAGCCGGTCACCGGGAATCAACTCGACCATTCCCTGTTCATAGGTGGAGCCCGGCAAAGGGCCGAGCACCGCTCCTCCCGCTTCTAGCCGCAACACATCGCCGCTCTCCCGCACCAGGATGGGCGGGTTGTGACCCGCGTTGCAGTAATTCAGGGTATGGTCTCGCGTGTGGAGAAGGCCATAGAAGAAGGTGATGAACTTGGAGCGTTCAATATTCTTCGCGGTCAGATTGTTGAGCTGCCGGCAAAGGACATCCGGCGGGGTGTCTTCAGACCCGATAGCCCGGACTCTCGCTTGTAAACCTGACATGAGGAGCGCCGCGGGCAGTCCTTTTCCGGCCACGTCGCCAATGCACAGGCCAAGTCTTTCTTCACTGAACTGGATGACGTCGTAATAGTCTCCGCTAACGGTTAGCGCGGGGTGCCACGAACCGGAAATTTGATAACCGGTAACCTGGGGAAGTTCTGCCGGGAGCAGTCCGGCTTGGAGTGAGTAGGCTCGTTCCAGGTCCTCTTCCACAACACGCAGCCGCACGCGCTCGATACCCGCCGCCGCGTGGTCCGCCACGGCGGACAGGTATTCGATTTCGGTCGGGGCGTATGTCTCTCCGAGCCCCTTATGGCCGACACTCATTAGGCCGAGAGTCTTTCCACGCAGGCGGATGGGAACAATGAGCTCGGTTTTCAGGCAGTCGAGGCAGCGGCGGTCGGTATCGCTCAAAGCCTGTTCGAGCGGAGAGAAGGCGGATTCATGGCCGGCGAGCAGGGCGCTTCCAGGGGCAAAGGTAACCTCGCGCGCAATCTCCAGGGGAATTCCCGCCGCGGCCGCCGCGGAAAAGGCCGCGTCGCGAAGGCCTTGCACAAACAGAACGACGGCCCTGTTCTGAAGCGCGCTATGGACGTGCGTGGCCACCAGTTGGGAGAGAGTCTGGACATTGACGGCGCTGAGAAGCTGGCGGCCCAGAAAGCTTAGGCGAGCCGAGAGAAAGCGGATGGCCAGCGGCTGATGGGTTTCGACCGCTTGCCGGTATATGCGGTTGCGAACCACACACTGTCCGTCGCGGTCTTTCAGTACCCCGATCAGTTCGAGTTTGGCCACGTCCGAGTTAGAGCGGCGGAACGGCAAAGGAACCCCCTCCAACACAGCCTCGAATGTACGGAGAAGATCATGGTTGGCGCGCAGGAACTGAAACACGTAGGGCAGATTCTTGTCTTCGGTCCGGAGCAGGCATTCGACCGCGCGGTTTACCGATTCATCGGTCTGGGTTTTCAGCGAGTCGCGCAACACCGAGGCAAGCAACTGAGTCCAGTAGGGATGCCCGTCCGTCCAGGTGTGCAAGCGTTGGTTGAGGTCAGGCAACTGGTGAATCAGGCCCTCACAACCCAACTCGGCATGCAGCAGTTGTTGGGTTTCGTGTGGCGCCAGATCACCCAGATAGATGGTCTCGGTCACATTCCGCAGTGGCGAGTTGCGTCCTGAAGTCAGGTCGAACATATCGGTCGCACCGGCCAGGACAAAGACATAACGCGCGTACTCGGTCTTCACAAGGCGGTTGGTGAATACGGAACGAATCGTGCTTGCGAGCTTAAGGGCGGTTGGAGGAGGAAGGGCGCCCAGTTCATCCAGGGCGATAACAAGGCGGAGTGCCTTTGTCGTCCGGGCCAGCTTTTGAAGGAAGGGCAGGAACCCCTTCGCGTCCGTACATTGCGGGGCCGGCTCGGCCGCCGCTCCGGAACCGATTTGGGACAACACTTCTTCGGCCAGATAGGTGAAGCACTCGTCCACGCTGGCGCCCTCGATCGCCTGCAGGTCGATGTAGGTGAATGGGTACTGGTTCCGAAACATGTGGCGGAATTTCAGCAGCAGACTCGTCTTTCCGGTCTGTCGCGCGCCGAGAACCGCGCCCACGCAGTTGACGGTGTGCAGCCAGCGTCCCATCGCCGCCAGTTCGTGGGTTCTTCCGACAAAGAGGCTGCTTTCGGGGTCAACAGGTCCTTCGGTGACAAACATTCACGCCTCCGTTTGAGTTACGAGCGATCGAACAAAGGATTCCATGTCTTCCAGGCTTCGCAGGGCGCGGGGGAACTGCGCCAGCCTGAAGAAGTAGCGGTTGCCATCAAAGTCGAGAAGCGAGTACAGCCGCAGCATGTCCAGCCCGGCTGAGATCCGTTGTGGGCCGGATACCCCATAGGCGGCGAGCGCCTGATTGGCTTCCGCGCGTGTGAACCCAGGACCTTGCATAACGGCGCTGATCAACTTCTCGAACGGGCTCGCGTCACCCCACGACGTCGTTACATATTCACGCAGATACTCGGGATCCGCCGAGATCGCGTTCAAGTCCCCTAGGCAGAGCCGCCGTGTTGTCATTCTCCCGATCAGGCGGTTGCATACCCATTGAACAACACAAGGGTGAGATGAAGTAATTCGGATCACCTCGTCAATAAAGCGCTCTTCGTCATCAATCTGGATGCCGAACTGCCGCATCGGCTTAGTGACAATCTCGGCTACGCTTTTCTCTTCCAGGGGGCCGAGGTGAAGATGGTCACAGAAGTTGAAGAATGGCGATTGGGGATCGTTCAGACGCTGGTGCAATGTCCGGCTCCCTGAAAACACGAATCGGCAGGCATCCTCATGGGACAAGGACCGGAGGGTCTTGAAGAACCGGACGTTGGATTCGCCATCCCCACCGGCGAGAAGTTCATCGATTTCATCGAGGAGAAGAACGAGCTGCTTATTGGGAACTGCCCGCCGGCCGGCGGCGATGATATCGCGCAGCCCAACCAGTTCAGGATTGCCCGCAAGGTCCCGGGCGAGGGCATCGGTCAATTCCGATGCGCAAAACTTGTCCTCACAGTTCAAGTAGACCGCGTGGTAGCGGGGGTCGTTGTTCAACAGGCGCGCCAGCTTGAGGAGGGTCGAACTCTTGCCGATGCGGCGTCCGCCCAGCACCGCGTAGTCGCCGGTGCGAATTGCCTGAGCAATGGACTTGATTTCCCGCTCGCGTCCAAAGAACATCCTGTCTGAAACCGGACCTCGAACCGCATATGGAGAGATGCTGGAAAGTTCAATGCCCTGCTCCAGGATGATTTCCACCAGGCGCTGTGCGGAGCCCGAGCCGATGATACTTGACAGATGATGCCGGTCCAGCACGACAAAGTCGCAACGATAGACAGAGCCGGCCACGAGATGGCGAAGCTCCTGTGCTTCATTGCCGGTTCCCGAGTCGCTGGTTGGGATGACAACCAGGAGGGCAAAGTGCTCGCTCGCCCTGGCGTTCTGGAGCTGCGCTATGACGGGTGACAGCACATCGGGGCGGTGCTGGTCGTACGCCACAAAGAAGATAGGAAAACGCGAGTGCCGAATCCACAAGAGGGGCGCCTCGACCATATAGCCGGCGATGCCCTGGAAGTACGGAACCTCGTATTCGACACGGTATCCGATGGCTTGCCGCAGCAAACCATGAACCAGCGTGCCTGCGAGTTCGACAAAACGGGCCGCGTCAACCATGGCGGGCCGAACGCAGTAGGTCTTCCCAAAGAGAGTCGAAACTCCGTATACGCGTCTTGGCCTCTATAGTAAGGTTCTCGGGGCTGGCCGACTTAATGAACAGCAGAGTCAAGCCGCCGAGCCGGATTTCGTCCCGGTCGAACAATTCCTGTCTGCTGACCAGGACGCCATTGACGGCAGTTCCGCTCTTGCTACCCAGATCTTCGATGTAGGGCCGTCCCTCTTCCATCGTGATCCGTGCGTGGCGCCGCGACAGCAAGGGGTCATCCGGGTAGCTTATGCCGGCATCTGAAGACCTGCCGACAACAACGCCGTGGGTTATAGGATACTGCTTGCCTCGCAAAGGTCCGGTCAGGACCAGCAGCCAGGCATTTGCGAGCGGGCCGCGGCACAGTGACTTCTGCAGGCGCTCGACCGGCATCATTTCCCTGGTCGCAGGGTCAGGTGAATGGAGATCCAGGTCTGGCGAGTGCGGACTTCCGCCGGGCCCGGGCGCGGGTGGCGCTGACGACAAACGAAAGAGCATCCAGCATGAGAACACAGCAAGCAGAGTGGTCGCCGGCAGAAGTCTTCGTCCTCCATCAAAGAATGCCGATACGCCAAACAGTGCGAGGACAACCGCGATTCCAACCATCGCCAGCCGCCGGGCGAGAGCAGGCGGCCGCCGCTGGACCGGTTGCGCCGCACTTTGGCGATCGAGGCACGGAGGTAACCCAGCCCGGGACTCGTATCTGTCAACCATGACCGAATCAAGCGCCGCAAAGCCGGACATCGTCTGTGTGAGGTCCCCCAGGAAATGCTCAACCGACGAATACCTCAGCTCAGGATCCCTGGCCATGGCCTTCATCACCACCCGGTCAAGGTCCGCTGAAACAAGGGGATTGGTGGCGCTCGGCGGAGGTGGAATAAAGGTGGTCATGCTGTCGTACAGGTCGCCGGCTGTCTGGCCGCTGAATGGAAGATGGCCCGCCAGAACCTGATACAGCACAACCCCGAGCGCATAGACATCGGAGCGGGCATCAAGGTCCCGGCCCACGAGCTGCTCCGGCGACATGTACGCCGGGGTCCCAGACACGGTGCCGGTGTCGCTCAAGCTCGACTCTCCGGCCGGCCTCGTCAAGCCCAAGTCCGCAAGCTTCACGCACCCGTCGTCACCGATCAGGATGTTGCTCGGCTTGATGTCGCCGTGAATGAACCCCTTGCTGTGGATGTAGGACAAGGCTGCGCCGGCCTCCTGGACGATCATGCCGGCGGAATCGATGCTGAGTCCGCCGGGTTCACGGAGGAGGTCGGCCAATGAACGGCCTTCGATGAACTCTAACGCAAGGTAGGGCGAATCGGCTGATTGGCCAACATCATAGATTGCGACCAGATTCGGGTGCCTCAGTTGAGCATGCGCCTGGGCCTCCCTCATAAAACGAGCCAGCGCCCGGGCGTCGGGGCGAACTCGAAGAGTCTTGAGAGCGACGACCCTCTGCATTCGCAGGTCGACCGCCTTGAACACGGCGCCAAGGCCCCCCGTGCCGATCGGGCCCAGAATTCGATAACGCTCTTCGCTGTTCGTCATGCATGTCAACGTTCGAGGCGCATTCTGCCGCCGGCAAAGCCCGTTTGGCGTTCACTAGCGTTCTGATTATGAGGTCACTCCGCCTTCAAGTAAAGACCCGGAGAATTCCAAGAATCCCGGAGTCCAGCCCGGCCGGCATCGATGGATACCGAATTCTTGGGAGTTGGAACCCGGCGGTAACGCGCCACAGGGGTCGTAACGTTCTAACAGGTGGCCGGGTTCGCCGCGATGAACGTGTGCGCGCCCACTAAAGGAGTTAGCGTGATGGAACGGCGTGAATTTGGATTGCGCGTGGCCATGGGGTTGCCACTACTGGCCGGGCCGGCGAAGGCCGGGGAATTCTGGAACGACAAGGCGCCGGCGGACTGGAACGACAAGGAAGTAAAGAAGTTGTTGTCGAGGTCTCCGTGGGTCAAAGGGGCGGTGGTGGAGTTCGATCCCGGCAGGATGGGCGGTGGCATGGGCGGTCCCGGCATGGGTGGCGGGCGGCGTGGCGGCGGCGGCATGGGAGGCGGTGAGATGGGCGGAGGCATGCCCGGTGGCGGCATGGGCGGTCCGGGGGGTGGAGGCGGCGGTATGGGCGGTCCAGGTATGGGTGGAGGCGGCGGGATGGGCGGCGGAATGCCCGGTGGAGGAATGGGTCCCGGCGGTGGCGGCTTCGAGCCGCCCAAGATCACGGTGCGCTGGGAAAGCGAACCGGTCCGGGAAGGTGAGATCAAGGCCGAGGCCAAGTATGCCGGAATGTTGGCGGAAGCCGCCAAGGACCACTACGTCATCGCGGCGCAGGGTGGTGGATTGGGGCGGCGCGGCGGGGGTGAGGGTCCCGGCGGACTGGGCGGATTCCCCGGCGGTGGTTCGGACCCCCGTCAAAGGGAACAGGTCCGGCAGCAATGGGAAGCTCGCATGAAGAGCACGACGACGCTGGCGGCCAAAGGCAAGGAACCGGTCCCGTGCGTCAAAATCGCACGCGCCGAGACCGGCGATGGCTTCCTAACCTTCTTCCTGTTCCCTCGCTCCCCCGGGTTCTCGCTGGATGATAAAGAAGTTACGTTTCACACGGTGTTGGGGCCGATGGAGGTCAAGGCCAAGTTCGCACTGAAGGACATGATCTACAAGGGCCAGCTTGCCCTGTAAGAAAATTGATCCCTCCCGGGACATTTTCCGGCGTTATCGAATGGAACCGATAAAGCTGTTCGCGAGCCTGCAACTTTGTGAGGCGTCCTCACATCACTAGGATTGAGAGTATCTTGCTGGTAGCCTCGGCGGCCTCTTAGGGGGAGACCGCCCGGCAAAACAAAGGACGCTTTCCGGCGCTTGGTGTGCTCGCGGTTTTTGAGAAGGGAGGGCGCCATGAAAATACCGAAAGCAGCGTATTATTTTCTGGTCGCTAGCGGACTGGCGATGATGCTGGCCGACGCGCTTCACCTGGTACGGGTCTGAGGTTGCGAGGCTGGTATAGTAAAGGGATAAACCTACCTGAGTGAAGGAGTTATCTGGTTTCCATGAAACGACAGATGGTGGCGGCATTGGCACTCGGAGCGCTCATGCTCAGCGGCGCAGCCGTGCGGGCGCAACAGAAGAGCGATGCCGAAAAGGGTGATGCGGAAAAGGGCAAGGAAGTCTTTGAGCAGTGCGGCGTTTGCCATAACACCGACAGCGACGAGAAGAAAATGGGGCCTGGCCTCAAAGGCCTGTTCAAGAAGGAAAAGCTGGCCAACGGCAAGAAACCGACCGAAGCGGTGATCCGGGAGATCATCGACAAAGGCGGAAACGGCATGCCGGCCTACGAGGAACTCTTGACGGCCGAGGAAAAGGACAACGTTATTGCCTATTTGAAAACGCTCTAGGGCGAGCGTACCTGGGAAGCTGGGAAAGAAGCGGGACCGGTAATCCGGTCCCGTTTGTCGTTAGTTAATGCTGGTTGAGGAAAAAAATGCCCGGCGGCCTTGGTTTTGGGTGTGGAGGAGGAACACCTCTAAGACACCGCCGGGCTTGCTGCGAAGGTACCGTGAACAACCTTTTGGGTAGCTGTTCACATTGCTCTTGCCTAACTTGTCGGCACAAGTACGGAATTATTTCAGATTAATTTATCTTTATTTAAGGCCCAGTACCTCTGGATAGATGAGTCGGCTAGAATAACGGCCATGAACGATGACGTCATGATTCCAGACCGGCGCGATCTTCTGCGCACGACGGCGGTGGCTTTCCCGGCGATTGTAGCGAGCGCTCAGGGCGCTAAGGCGCTGAAAGTAGGGCTTGTCGGTTGCGGCGGCCGCGGGACGGGCGCCGCCGCTCAGGCATTGAAAGCCGATGACTACGCCGAACTGGTGGCCATGGGCGACATCTATCAGGAGCGCATCGACCACAGCCTGGCGGCTCTCAGGCGGGTGGTGGATCCCAAAGTTAAGGTCGAAACCGCCAACATGTTTACCGGTCTCGACGCTTACCAGAAAGTGATCAACAGCGGCGTGGACGTGGTGCTGCTGGCAACGCCGCCGGGGTTCCGCCCGCTGCACTTGAAGGCGGCGGTGGATGCGGGCAAGCACGTGTTCTGCGAGAAGCCGGTGGCGGTGGACGCTCCGGGGGTCCGCTCGGTCATGGAAACGTCGCGGCTGGCAAAGGAGAAGAATCTGTCGCTGGTAGCCGGGTTCTGCTGGCGGTACAGCAATTACATTGAGGCGGTGTTCGAGCAGGTGCACGGCGGCGCGATTGGCGACATTGTTTCCTACTACGCGACTTACTACACCAGCCCTGTCAAGCCGATGCCTCCGGCGTCGGACCGGCCGGCGGGGATGGGCGATGTCGAGTGGCAGATCCGCAACTGGTACAACTTCTGTTGGACCTGCGGGGATGGGCTGGTGGAGCAGGCCGTGCACAGCGTGGACAAGATCGCCTGGGCTTTCAAGGATCAGCCGCCGGTGAGCTGCGTGGCGGTTGGCGGGCGGCAGATTCCGGCGCAAGGCGGCAACATCTACGATCACTTTGAAGTGAATTACCTCTATCCCAATAATGTCCGGGCGTTCATGGCGTGCCGCCAGATACCGGGCTGCTACAACGAAAACGCGGACTACATCTTGGGAAGCAAGGGAAACGCGACCATCGGGCGCGGACCGCTGCCCAAGATCGAAGGCGCAACCAATTGGACCTTCGAAGGCCAGAAGAACGACATGTACCAGGCCGAGCACGACGTCCTGTTCGCCTCGATCCGGCAGGGTAAGCCCGTCAACGACGGTGAGCGCATGGCGACCAGCACCATGCTGGCGTTGATGGGGCGCATGGCGGCCTATACTGGCCAGCAGATTACCTGGGAGCAGGCCATGAATTCCCAGGAACACGTCTTTCCGGAGACTCTGACCTGGGATATGGCGCTGCCCGAACAGCCCATGCCGCGGCCGGGCGTGACGAGGTTCTCGTAATGCGATACGGCTGGGTGCTCCTATCCACATTGGCGTTTGCCCCGGTCTTTGCTCAAGTCAAGGACGACGCCGCGCTGGCTGAACGGCTGGCCCGGAAGATCGCCGCCGCACCCAAGCCGGAATTCAAAACTTACAAGACAACGATCCCTGGAACCACGGTCAGCTACGAGATGATGCCGGTGGCGGGCGGGACATTTGTCATGGGGTCGCCGGAATCGGAGAAAGGCCGGAAGAAGGACGAGGGACCGCAGCACACGGTCACTGTGGATGCGTTCTGGATGGGCAAGTTTGAGGTCACCTGGGACGAGTACCGCCTGTTCCAGTTTTGGGAGGCGGACGGCAAAGAGCCGGATGTCGACGCGGGGAGCCACCCAACCAAGCCTTACGTCGAGATGAGCTTCGGCATGGGCATCAACGGCTATCCCGCCATCAGCATGACGCAGCACGCGGCCAACAAGTACGCGCAGTGGCTGAGCGCCAAGACGGGCCACTTCTACCGCCTTCCGACAGAGGCCGAATGGGAGTATGCGTGCCGCGCCGGGTCGAAGACGGCGTATTCGTTCGGCGACGACGAATCGCAGCTCGGCGGCTACGCCTGGTTCAAGGCCAACAGCCAGGGCAAGTATCAACTGGTGGGCTCGAAAAAACCGAACGCCTGGGGCTTGCATGACATGATGGGCAACGTCATGGAGTGGACGCTCGACCAGTATTCGGCGGATTTCTACGCCAAGCCCGAGGCATCGCGGCGCAACCCGTGGCTGGTTTCCACCAAGCCGTATCCGCAGTCGGTGCGGGGCGGGTCGTGGGACGATGGCGCCGCGGCGTGCCGGTGCGCGGCGCGTGTAGGTTCGGACCCGTCCTGGAAGGTGCAGGACCCGCAGTTGCCCAAGAGCATCTGGTACCACACGGACGCGCAGGGCCTGGGGTTCCGCCTGGTCCGCCCGCTCAAAACGCCGGGGGCGAAAGAGATGTTCCGGTACTGGAACAACGGTGTGGAGGGAGAGTAGGTGGTCGCGGCCCTGGCGCTGCTGTTAGCCGGGGCGCTGGAGCGGTTTGAAGCGGTGGAAGCGCACATGGGGACGCTGGTGCGCATCACCGTCTACGCGCCGGATGCCGGGACTGCGCAGCGCGGGTTTGCCGCGGCGTTTGCGCGCATCGCCGGGATCGACGCGCGGCTCTCGGACTACAAGCCCGGAAGCGAACTGTCGCGAGCCTGCGCCGGCGGTGCGGCGAGCGCCGATTTGCTGAACGTCGTCTCGGCGGCCCTGGCGCTGTCAGAGTCCACCGGCGGAGCGTTCGATATCACCGTGGGCCGCTTGACCAAGGCATGGCGCGCCGGGCGAATGCCGGATCAAGGCGCGCGCGCCGCCTCGGGCTTTCAGAAACTCCGCATCACCGCCGGGCGCATCGTCTGCGATGGTGAGGGGGTGGAGTTGGACGCCGGCGCCATCGCCAAGGGCTATGCGGGAGACCAGGCGATTGAGGTTCTCGCCAGGCACGGTCTCAGCCACGCGCTGGTCGCGGTCAGCGGCGATGTCGTGGCGGGCGAAGCGCCTCCCGGCGAGCCGGGGTGGCGCGTGCGAATTTCCGCCAGCGGGCGGGTTCTCCGGTTGGCGCGCGCCGCGGTTTCGACTTCGGGTGACCACGAACAGTTTCGCGTGATCGATGGCGTGCGCTATTCCCACATTCTCGACCCGCGCTCCGGACGCCCTCTGGCCGGTGCTCCGATGGTGACCGTTGTGGCGCGGCGGGGCATCGACGCCGATAGTATCGCTACGGCGCTGTGCGTGCTGGGAACCAACGGCGGATTGAAATGGTTGGAACGGCATCCCGGCATCGCCGCGCGATTTGAGCGCGCCGGTGAGATTCGGGAGTGGCCCCCGGATTCATGGCCGGGCCCCATGTTCCGTCCAAAGCGCTAAAAGATCACCTTGCCGAACAGAACGCGCTCGACGTGGGCGCCGTCAAAAGTGAAGACGTAGGCGGCCATCAGGTAGGAGGCGTCTCCGGCCAGAAAGATGGCGGCGCGGCCTTTTCCTTCCACGTCCGGGAACGCGAGAAAGCGATAGCGCACGGCCGGGCCGAAGCGTTTTTGAAATGCGGCTTGGGATTCGCTTTCCTGCTTGAAGCGGGCCGAGGCAGCAAACGGCAAAGTCCGGCTCTCGCCGTTGAGGACAAACCGGATCAGAGCCACGGAGTACGCGGGTCCGGCGCGTCCGTCCCGCAGCGCCGAGAAATCCTCGGCGGCAATCAGCGTTTCTTCTGTGCCGTCCCCGTCGAGATCGATTCGCAACGCCTGTTTGATCACCGGCGAGCGCACAGCCAGCCCTTTGGTCTCGAGAAAGGCGGACACCACGGCGCCTGTGGTGGCGTCATCGTCCGGGATCGAGGTGGGTATCCGGCGCGGCGCCGGATGATCGCCCGAGACGATGGCGGCCACCGGCCGATCAAAGTCCGGAACCGCGCGCCCGGGCGTCCAGGCCGAAACACGGAGGCTGTTCCAACGTGACAAATCGGAATGGCGCAGGATCCCGGTCACGTGAACGACGCCGAGCCGGCCGTCGAGGCCATAAACCGTAAGCGGCGCCCCAATCGCCGGAGCACTCGGGATGGTATCTACAAACGTCCAGCCTTCCACCGGGTCGTAGGCGCCAATCGAAAGTTCCTTGTCTCCGGAAACCAATCCCACAAAGACCGGTTCTTTGACTGGAAGTTCGGCCAGCGCGATCCAGGAGGCGATGAGGAACAGTGCTGACGTGAACCGCGGGATCACGGTCTCCCGATGCCTTGCTTGTCCAGGGAGTCCCGGCCCTCCACGCCGCGCCCCGGCGCGGACACTTCGACGATGGCCTGGTCGGTTACGGTTGGGTCCGCCTGGCTGGCGGCGATGACGTGAAAGGTACCCGCCGCATGCGGCGCGGTGTAGAGTCCACGGCCTTGGGCGCCGGCCGCAATCGAACCGCCGGCGGCGCCTTCCATCACGCTCCACACCACCGCGGTGTTTGTCGCGCCCTGGACCACGGCTGAGAAAGTGCGAGTCTGCCCGTACGTCAAGTAGACCGTTTTGGGCGGTTCAATCTGGATCTTAACGGGTGAGGCGGCGGTCACCGCTACCGTTGCATAAGCCTTGATCTGGTTGGAGGACACCCCGATGTGATAGACGCCTGGCGAGGCTGGCGCCGTGTAGGTGGCTGTGAGTCCCGCTGCCGAGATTCGTCCGCCGGCGGTGCTGCCGCTGTTGTTTTCAAGGATTCCCCAACTGGCGCGGACGGGCAATGGCGCGGTCGAGACCGCCGTGAACTGTTGCTGCTGGCCGGTGCGGAGCGTCACGCTGGCCGGATTGATGTTCAACACCGGCCAAGTGCTGACGGTGACGATGGAGGCGTAACTCTTGGAAGGATCGGCGAGGCTGCGCGCCAGGATGTGATAGTCGCCGAGGGTGGCGGGTGCGGTGTACACTCCGGTGCTGGTGATCGTCCCGCCCGCGGCGCCTTCCAGAACGGACCAAACCACTCCGGTGTTAGAGGTTCCGAACACGGTCGCGGTAAACGTCTTCCTGGCGCCCCGGCTCATGTTGATCATGGGAGGGTCGACTGTAACCGCGATGCCGCTGGGCTGGCTCAAGGGAGCGTTTTCGAGCATCTGGCAACTGACGCCCACACAGGTGGTGAAGGCGGCGAGGCGGGCGGCAAACAGATCCCGCACCGGCTGGGTGAGCAGGTCATACACGTTCTGCAACTGATACGGATCCAGCGCCAGGTCGTAAAACTCCCGCGTATCGTTGCTGGGCCCGGAAGCCGGAGAGGCGGGATTTCTGTAGTACTCGACATACGTCCAGTTCCGGTTGAGGCTGGTGTCGCGCATCTTCAGACCCCACTTGAAGTACCCCAGCAATTTCGAGAACTCATCGCCAGCCTGCATCAGAAAATTGACCCGTCCGTTGGGCGAATTTTCACCGAACAGCGGCACAGCGGACCGCCCGTCAAACGTGTAGCCGTCGGCGCCGGGCACGCCGGCCAGGGCTGCGATGGTGGGCGCGATATCGGTGTTCAGGACGACCTGATCGCGGGTTTGTCCTTGCGCTACGCCTGGCCCCGCCACGTAAAACGGAACACGAACATCCTCCTCGTACATGGACGACTTTCCACTCGCCCACTCGACAAAATTCGGAAAGCCGACGTGGCGGTGCTGCCCGAGGTGATAGCCGTTGTCCGATGCGAAGATGATGTACGTGTTGCCGGCAATGCCCAGCGACTCCAGTTTGTCGGTCAGCGTGCGGATCATGTCGTCCAGCGCCATCTCCGTGCGGATGCGGCGGCGAAACACGGCATCGAGCGCCGCCTGCTCGGTTGCTGAAATCAGCGGGTTGTTGAAATCGTTGTTCCAGGGCCACGGTTTGTCGCTGACATCGGCTTCGTTGTAGGAAGGAGGCCGCGGCGCGGCCGAGGTCGAAAAGAGATTCCGGTGGCGCGGCGCCACGGTGGCCGGCAAGTGCGGGATGTAGGGCGCGACGTACGCCATAAACGGCTTGTTTGCGCGCACGCTGGCTTCCATGAAGCCGGCCGTCTGCTGCGCCAGCACATCCGCCATGTAGTTGACCGTCTGATTCCCCTGCGCCGGCGCATTGTTGTAACAGATGTCGTAGAAGGGTCCGGACACGACGGTGGGAGGACCGCCTGAACTCGAATAGAAGTTCATTTGGCCGATGTCGCCCCCGAGTCCATTGGCATTCTTGCTCTCGATGAGGCAGAAGTCGTAGTAGAAGTAGCTGTTGGCGCCGTGCCACTCGTCCCATCCCGGCGGAACCCACGTGGGTGAGTATCGATCTGATTTCTCCCCGTAGCCGTTGAGGTACTTTCCGAAGAGGCCTGTCGCGTAGCCGGCATTGCGCAGCCAGGTGGCGATGGTCGACTTCTCCTGGCCGTTGACGAGGAACTGCTCGAAGCCGCCGCCGGGATAGTTATTGCCTTCCACGCCCGAGCAATGCGGATACTGGCCGCGAAGCGTCGTCACGCGAGACGGACAACACACCGACTCAGTGACATAGTAGTTGGTGAACCGCAAGCCCTTGTCGACAATCCGGCTCTTGAGCGTGGGCATGAACGCGTCTCCCCCAAGGCCGCAATTGGGGGCGCGGTTGATCATGCACTCCTCCAACTCCGGCCCCAGGTCGTCGGTGAGGATGAGAATGATGTTGGGCGGAGCGGCGATGGCTCCGGTCCACGGCAGCAGCACAGCAACAAAAAGCAGCTTAAGAAAATGGCGTCTCACTTTGATGGTGGCGCCGGACAACCTGCCTGCTGGATGTCGGATGACCAAGTCCGGCTTCCTCCCCCTGTTGAATCTCAACCCGGCAGGCCGCGTCTTGTTACGAAGCGGCGCAAAAGAAACGGCGGGCGCACAGCTCACGCCGGGCGCGCCCGTGTAGTGCGGCTCAGAGCCGCCGCCAGGCATCCCGCCTGGCCAATTGTCAGGCTTTCTTTGCCGCGGGCTTGGCGGCCGGTTTTTCTCCCGCCACGCCCATCTTGTCAATCTCACTGAAGGCGACCGTGCGGCCTTCGTCCATGGCGAGATTCGACAGGATGACGGCGGTGGAATCCTGCAAGCCGACTTCGAGGTCCGCCTTGGGCCGGCCTCCCGTACGGCAATCATTAAAGAAGCTGTCCAGTTCGGTATCAACCGGGTTGACATCTTCCTCGGGCATCAGGATTCCTTTGGCGAGCAGCCATTGCCGGGCGAACTTCAACTCTTTTTCGACAAAGCTCTCCTTGCCGGTCATCATGTCCTTGTCGAGGAACACCGGCAACGCCCTGCCGCCAGTGGCGCTGACCATGGTCGCGCCGGCGACAAACTTCTCCTTCTTGGCATCCTTGGCGGGTTCGGCTTTCGCCGGTGGGTTGGGTTCTCTGAACCACATGGCGAGCGCCCTGTTGTTGTCATCGCCCACGGTGATGTGCAGGCTGCCCTGGGTGCCCATGATGATTTCGCCCATCTCGGTACGCTGGCACAGCAGGGCGGGCAGGTGCGAAGAGGTGGAAATGCCCGTCCAAACCAGGCGGCGGCCCTTGGGATACTTGTAAATCAACTGAACGTTGTCGAAGATGTCGCGGCCATCGTTCATGAAGTCGCGGGTTCCCAGCCCCATCACCGACTCCGGGGTCATGCCCAACATCCAATCGGCCACGTCAATCTGGTGGGATGCCAGTTCGGCTACGACGCCGCCCGAGTACTTGCGGAAGAGGCGCCAGTTGCCCAGATCACCTTTTTCCTTGGCGTATTTCCAGCCCGGATTGCGGTGCCATTGCGCCTGCACGTGTGTCACTTCGCCGAGAACGCCGCGCTGAATCATCCCGCGCGCCGCCTGGTAGAGCTTGCTGTACCGGCGTTGCAGACCGGTCTGCAGCACCTGTTTGGGCCGTGAAAGGACGAGTGCGCGCAAGGCATGAACTTCTTCGGGACGGAACACCAGGCTCTTCTCGCAAAAGACGTGTTTGCCGGCTTCGAGCGCATCCTTGGTGACCGGAAAGTGCATGAACAGCGGAGTGGTGACAAACACCGCCTCCACGTTCTTGTCCGCCAGCAGCTCGCGGTAATCCTTGTAGCGGGCGGGCGTTCCGCCAATCGTCTGTTGCGCTTTGTCCAAGGCGTCCGGATTGATGTCGCAGATGGCGACGCACTTGCCCGAGTCGATCCCTTTCAGGTGTTTGAGAAGGTAGGTCCCGCGGCTGCCGGTTCCGACCATGCCGAATTGCACGGAGTTTGTGGCGGCATGCGCAGTTCGGATCAACGGACCAGCGATGGTCGCCGCACCCGCTTTGATCGCGTCGCGGCGGGTTACATCTTTGAGTTCAGCCATGAGTTGTCCCTCCCCCGGGAAACACTGATCCCGAGATTATTTTCCGCTTGTATTCTATCGCGGATTGAATTGGGGCGCATCGGCGCG
>JADZCI010000177.1 GCA_020851655.1 Bryobacterales bacterium | reverse complement strand
TGGATGAATTATGGATCGGCGGCCGAGGCGCTGCCCGACAGGAAGATACATTATATTCCGGATCCTTCAATAGGAGCCAAGTGCGAAGCCATCGCCCGGGAAATCGACCGGCGCATCATCCTGCTGCGAGGCTGACCGGAGTCAAGAGTTTACATCGACGCTCCGGTTTGGCGCCTCGATGCCGGCTCCCGGTCCTAGCCCGCAATCTTCAATCCCGCATCTCGAAAAATCATTGTTGGACCACGCCGATCGGCCTATAATCAGGAAACCCCTGGGGGTTGTGAAGAGTACTCGACCGTTCGAAAAAACAAGACAAACGACTAATTCTTTGCTGAACGAGGAGACTACCTTGAATCGAACAACCGCATCGGCATTTCTGCCCATTTTCTTGGTGAGCGCAGCCAGCACCGCTTCGGCGGCTCTCACTGTCACACTGACTTCAGACCCCGCCAGCCCAGCCCCGGCCGGCACTTCCATCCGCTGGACCGCCACCGTCAGCGGAGATCCCGATCCCGCGCCGTCGTACGTATACAAGTTCACCGCGGAGTTGGCCGGCTTTCCGCGAGTGACGCGCACCGGATTCATGCGTTCCAACCAGATGGTCTGGACGCCATCCAGTTTTGACGGTAACTTCACGGTCGACGTGGTCGTGAAGAATCTTCATGCCGGCACTTCCGCCTCGGCGACCGCGGCCTACACGATCACCTCACGAGTGATCGCGGGCAACGCGGCCGTAACAGCCACCGCAAACCCTCTGGTGGCGCTCTTTTCGGGACCCGCCTGCCTCACCCCCAATTCGATGCGCGTGCGGTTCATGCCGGTCAGCGTGCCTCCGGGGGCGATCTCTACCCCTATGACCACGGCGCTCGCACCCTGCCGCGCCGACGCGGCGTCGGCCCGCCCGAATCTGTCCAGCATGAACTTCCACATCGCCGGAATGTACCCGTTGACCACTTACCAGATGCGTTGGGAGGTGGTGGGCCCGGCGGGCACCGTCAACTTCGGACAGTACATGCCGTTCACCACGGGGGCGATCCCCGCTTCGGTAACGCTGCCGTCGTTCAGCTCGACGGGAAGCGGCTCTGAGACGGAACCGGTTGTGCTTCACTCGCCGATCCAAAGTTCGGTCTCCGCGGCCACCGATCTCGCCGGACGCGTGCTGTGGTACACCACCAATGTTCCGCCGGTACGCACTCAGATCGGCGGGCGGTATCTGGGAACGGTCGGCGGCAACGATCCCTATCTGCGTGGTCTCAGAGAGGTGGACCTGGCCGGTAACACGACCATCGAGACCTCGGTGGGCGACATCAACGAGCAACTCGCCGCGATGGGCGCCAGGCCCGTGACCTCGATTCACCACGAAGTCAGGCGCATGTACCGGCCGGGAGGGGGCGCGCCCAACGGCTACATACTCGCGCTCAGTTCGACCGAGTTTGTGGTGACCTCCGCCGGGCAGTGTGGGACGGCCGGCGGCGCGCCCAACACTTGCGACGTCATCGGGGACCAGATCCTGGTCCTTGATTCCAACCTGAACGTCAAGTGGGCGTGGGACTTTGCGGATCACCTGGACACCAATCATGCGGCCGTACTCGGGGAGAAATGTACGAACCCGCTGGGTACCGCTGGTTGCCCGCCGTTCAGCAACCCGTTCCCGTCGGCCAACGACTGGACCCATTCCAACTCGCTCCAATACACGGCCTATGACGGCAACATCATCATCTCGATACGGCACCAGGATGCCGTGCTCAAGATCAACTACGATCACGGCGCGGGAGATGGCCGCGTGCTTTGGAAACTCGGCCCCGGCGCCATCGGCGGCCCGAACGGCGCTCCCATTCCAACCTTCGCCGTGGCGGCCAACGGCACCGGAGGCCAGCACGATATCGGCTACCCGCTCCAATCCCACCAGCACGATCCTGAGATCGAGTTTGGCGGGCGCCTCTTTCCCGGGGGATTTCGCGTGTTGACCCTTTACGATAACGGCAACACGCGCCGCGCCAACTACAACAATCAGGCGCACAGCCGCTGCCAGTTGTATGCCATCGCCGAGGACCGTTTGATCGCCAATCTCAACGTAAACGCGGACGTTGGCGTCTACGCACAGGCGGTTGGCGAAGCCCAGATGCTCGCCACCGGCAATATGTCCTGCGATTCGGGCATCCTGCAAGGCGCCACTCCGACGTTGACGACCGAGAACACTCAGGCCGGCGATGTCGTCTATAGCCTCAGTGCCACCCAGTCCAACTACCGCACTTTCCGCATGAAGGACTTGTATTCGCCGGTAACTCCGTAGACAGTCCCCGGCACTAACCCGATTGCCCGGCGGCAGCGCCGGGCAATCGAATGGAACCTTGTCTCGTTTCTCCCTGAGGACTATCCTGGCATTAAGGGAGCTTATTCGTAATCCTGCCAACGGGGCCTTGGCAGGCGTAAACGAGGCTTGAACACTGGGAAAGGAACGGCGCGCAATGAATTACGCCGATCTGAAGTCAAAGCTGCGTGGCGCCTTGATTGAACGGGGAGACGCTCAGTACCACGAGGCAAGAAAACTCTACAACGGGATGATCGACAAGCGTCCTGATGCGATTGCCCGCTGTGTGGACGCAGCCGACGTGATGGCCTGTGTGAACCATGCGCGCGAGCAAGGCATGACGCTGGCTGTCCGCGGCGGCGGGCACAACGGGCCGGGTCTGGGAAGTTGCAATGACGGGCTCGTCATCGACTTGTCGGCGATGCGGACGGTTCGCGTGGATCCCCCGGCCAGAACAGCCTATGTCTCCGGAGGCTGTGTTTGGGCGGACGTCGATCACGCCACATTCCCCTTCGGACTGGCGGCGCCATCCGGCATGATCTCGTCCACCGGGGTCGGGGGACTGACGCTGGGTGGCGGCATCGGGCACCTGGCGCGCCAGTACGGGTTGACGGTCGATCACTTGAAAGCGGTTGACATGGTGCTCGCCGACGGCAGCTTTGTCAGCGCCAGCGAACGTGAACACCCCGATTTGTTCTGGGCCGTGCGCGGCGGCGGCGGGAATTTCGGCGTGGTGACGCAGTTCACCTTCGATCTCGCTCCGGTTGGCATGGTGACGGCGGGCCCCATTTTCTGGGCCACCGATGATGCTCCGGAAGTGATGCGGCGCTATGAGGAGTTCATCACAGACGCTCCCCGCCAGATCAACGGCTTTTTCGCGTTCATGGTCGTGCCTCCGGCGCCGATGTTCCCCCAGGAACTCCACCTGCGCAAGGTTTGCGCCGTGATGTGGTGCTCCACCGCGGGTCCGGAGGAGACGGACCGCCTGCTGGCGGTCACCGGCACGTGGCCCAAACCACTGCTGCGGCGCCTGATGCCGATGCCGTTGCCAGTGTTGAACAGTCTGTTCAACGAACTATACCCGCCTGGACTGCAGTGGTACTGGAAAACCGACTTCGTCGATCATCTCAGCCAGGATGCGATCAAAGCTCACGTCCGGCACGGTTCCAACCCGGCGACCATGCACAGCACGATGCACATGTACCCGATCAACGGCGCCGTGCACGATGTGGGTGAGTCCGTCACGCCGTTCGAGCACCGGAAAGCGAAGTGGGCCGAGGTGATTGTCGGTGTCGACCCGGACCCGGCCAAGAAGGACACCATCGTCTCCTGGGCGCGGGATTACTGGGATGCCGTGCATCCTTATGCCGCCGCCGGCGCCTACGTGAATTTCATGATGGAGGAAGGTCCGGCGCGTATCGAAGCGACGTATGGAACCAACTATTCCCGCCTGCGGCGGGTCAAGGCGCGCTACGATTCGGGCAACCTGTTCCGGGTGAACCAGAACATTCTGCCCGCGATGGCCGCGGGCCACTGACCTCACTGCGATTTGAATTCGACGACCACGACTTCGAAAGCGCCGCTGCCGGCGTTCTTCTCACTGTGGCGCGCCGGTCCCGCGAACGAGATTTCCCGCGCGGCTTTGGTGACCCGCTCCGTCTTGCCTTCGGCGCTGGTCACCTCGATATCCATTGGAGTCAGGTAAACCACCAGCCTCGGCAGCGAGTGCTGGTGCAGCGGGGCGGATTCGCCGGGCCCGATCTTCACGCGCAGGACACGCACCTGTTCGTTTTCGAACCGCACATGGTAGTGTTTCGGGTCAAGCTTGACCGGGTCCAATTCGCCGGACACTTTTCTTGACGTTCCGCCGGGCTTCTTCAATTCCACTTCGAACAGCGTCACCGGCTTGTCTGCGATGACCTCCGCCGTATGGGTTCCCGAGGCGGGACTCCAGAGCGCGTCGCCGGCTTTCCAGGAAACGTCCTGGGATTCGCCGTTCTCCGCGCGGGTGATCTGTCTTCCCGGGTCGAGGTAGATCATTACCCGGTTCATCTTATGGTCATGCGGCGGAGTCTTCAGTCCCCCGGTTGCGGTGACGCGCATAACGCGAGCCCATTCGTTCTCCAGTGCAGGCTGCGGTTGGAGCAGTCCGGCGGCAAGCAGAGCGGTCGCAGGCAGAAATCCCATGTTTGTCTCTGCATCATAGCGCCTGGAACCACCGGAGCGGTGGCCCCTTACTGGCGCGTATTCGCCCGGTTAAACGCTTTGAGGTCGAGCGTGTGCCCCAGCAGATTTTCGCGGGAATGCCTTGCAAGGATCTCTTCGCCTCGCCGCTTCAGATTCTTGCCTTCGCGCTTGTGCCCCTGGTCTTGAAGGTTCTGGGCGTAGAGGACCAGAGTGGATCCGACAACGTAGTGATTCGGGCCGAGTTGCGTCTCCAGCGATCCTAACGCTTCGGAAAACAACCGGCCGCCCTCGCTTGGATTCCTTTTGGATACCAGGGTGGCGAGGCTTACGAGACCGGTCAAATAGGTCATGTGCTGAGGGCCTAATGATCTCAACCATGTATCGAGCGCCGGAGCAAACGCTCGGCTTCATCGTTGCGGTTCTGCATCCAGGCGGCCTTTGCGACGGTATACTGAGCAACGCCCAGTCGCGGCAGATCGTTTCCGGTGGCCTCCAGAAGGCCGATTGCGCGCTCGCCGAGTCGCGTTGCTTTGTCATACTTCCCAAGTTCCACGTAGACATCCGCCAAACCACTGAGAAGATTGGCGGCTTCCGCGCTCTCCGCCCCGTAGGTGGAGAGAACAAGAGGTTGGGCGTCAAGGTATAACTTCTCAGCATCTGAAGGC
>JADZCI010000176.1 GCA_020851655.1 Bryobacterales bacterium | reverse complement strand
CGCCTTGAAGCCCGCGCAAGTCACGGTCTTCTTCTGACGGGGCAAGCATTCTTGCCGCATTCAGGCTGTCCTGTGAGGCTTGCGGCAACCGGGCGAATTCCGGCGCATCGATGTTCTCCACCCTCTTGGGATCGGCCACAAGCCGGAAGTGGCTTTCCGGCGGAGTGTTGGCGCCGCCTTCTGAAATCGTTTGAAAGAACGCAAAATGGCGGAAGTTGGCCGCCTCGATGTCCACCCGGTAAAGCGTGCCCGGACCGCCGCGGCAATGGATTCCTTCCACTGTGAACACGGTTTCCGTGAGGCCGCTGAACCGGGCACTCACGTTTGCCCCGCCGGCGGAGCCCGAAACCGGGGCGAAGGAAACTTCCAGCCCGGCGGCGCTCGCCGGGGCGTCCAGCAAATCGGTGATGTGAAGACTGAGGGATCCAGCGGGCATGAGAGACAGTATACGGCGGCAGCCGCGCTGTTAAGGGCAGGGTTGCTCCCAGGTGCGGAAAACGTGCTGGTGGGCCGCCATGTCGACGCACTGGCCGCGGAAGCGGACGCCTTCGGTCTCCAGCCGGGTTCGTTGTTCCAGCGCCATGGCGCCGCGCAGCCTGATGCGTCCGCCGGCGCCGAGGATGCGCTGCCAGGGCAGGGAATCGCCGCTGTTGCGAAGCAGTCTGGCCACCTGCCGGTGGTAGAGCGGATACCCCGCCGCGGCGGCGACCTGCCCGTAGGTGGCGACTTGGCCTTTGGGAATCTGGCGGATGGTTCGGCGGATGTCGCGGTCTCGGTCGGGCGATGGGTCGAACTGTCCCAAACGCAGGATGCCGCGTTTCGTAATCCGGGCGGGCTTACGCTTCATCGCGCCTCCAGAGGCGCTGCGCCGCTTGCCACGCAAACGCTGGAACAAAGCCCAGAACGCCCGTCCAGAAGGCGATCTCTCGAATCGGGCTGCCCGAATCCACCAGAACTCCGGCAAGGAAGCTGACACAGGACATTACCAGGAAAAGCCCACCGAAATCGGCCGAAAATACGCGCCCGCGAAAGCGATCTTCCGTGGATTGCTGGAGCATGGTGGTGGAGAAGACCCATGCGGTGGAGGTGCCGGCATGTCCCACCATCACGGCGAAGCAAGCCAGCCACAGCGTCGGCGCCGCGCTGAGAGACATGTACGAAATCGCGACGATGATGAAGCCCCAGAAAATGCCCCGGCGCATTTTCGGGTTCTCGTTGCGGCTGATATAGCCGCTGGCAAAGGAACCGATCAGCGCGCCGATTCCGCGCGAACCGAGCAGCAGGCTCATTGCCAGCGCGCCTCCGCGAGAGGCGTCGAGGCCGGCCGAGTGAATCGGGAAGATGCGTTCTCCAAACACCGGCAGGATCACCCAATGCGCGCCGAGCAGCCCCATGCCCGCCTTGACGAGCAGCGTGGCCACCATCTTCAGGTCGCCTTTGACGTATTGAATGCCTTCCCACACCGGCTTGAAATCGAGCAGGTCCAGCACTCGCATGGGCGGCAGGTCATCGGCATGAGTTTCGCGCACCGTCATGCGGCTCAAAAGGTACGCCGAGAAAACAAACGAGAGCGCGTTCAAACCGAAAACCGCCTCGCGCCCGAACAGCACGGAAATCAGGCCGCCGATGCCTGAGCCAATTGTCAGATTCACGGCCCACGTTGTGGAGGAGAGCGCGTTGGCCACCAGCAACTCGTCGTCACCGCGGCAAATCGAGGGCAGAATAGCGCTGCGGCCGGGCTCGAACAGCGCCCACATCAACGTTTCCATGAAGAGAAGGATCCAGATGAGCCAGACCATGTCGACGCTGCGGACAAACAGCATCGAGCCGACGATGAAGATGCGTGCGAGATCGGCGAAGATCATGACCGCGCGACGGTTCAGCCGGTCGTTGATCACGCCGGCGGTCGGGGCGACAAACACTTGGGGCAGGAGTTGGAGAACGACTGCCAGCCCGACGGATTTCGCGCTGCCGGTGAGGTCGAGCAGCAGGCTGTAGATGGCGACCGAGTAGAGCCAGTCGCCGATTTCACTGACCACCTGCGCCGACCAGAGCAACCGGAAATTGCGGTTGGTTCTGAGTAGCCGGCCATAGGCGGAGAGCGTGTAGGACTGTGTGGCCGCCGCTTCTGGCATGTCTCAGGGGGCGGCGTAGAGACCCATCCGCTCTTTCACCGTCCGGACGGTCGTATTGGCGACCGCGTTGGCCCGTTCGGCGCTTTCGCGCAGGATTCCATCCAGGTATCCGGGCTCGCTGGTGATCTCCCGGTAGCGGCGCTGGAGCGGTTCCAACCCCGTGGCCACGGCTTCGGCGACCTCCTTCTTCAGGTCGCCGTAGCGCATTCCTTCGAAGTGCGCTTTCATCGCTTCATCACCCCAGCCGGTAAATGCCTGGTGGATGCCGAGCAGGTTGAGGACGCCCGGGCCGGCGTTGGCGACGTTGACCGCGGGATTGGAATCGGTTGTCGCGCGCATGATCTTCTTGCGGATGACGGCCGGCGGGTCGAGCAGCGCTACGGCGTGACCGGCGCCCGTTTCCGACTTGCTCATCTTCCTGGTTGGATCGTCCAGACCCATCACCCGCGCGCCCACCGCCGGCAGGCCGGTCGCGGGCATGACAAAGGTTTCACCGTAAAGCGAGTTGAAACGCTGCGCAATATCGCGGGTCAGTTCGAGGTGTTGCGCCTGATCTTCACCCACGGGAACCAGCGCCGCCTGGTACAGCAGGATGTCGGCGGCCATCAACACCGGATACTGGAGCAAACCGTCGCCGACGCTTTCCTGCTTGGCGGCCTTGTCCTTGTACTGGGTCATGCGTTCGAGCCAGCCGACGGGCGTGACGCAGGTCAGCATCCAGGACAGTTCCACGTGTCCGGGGACGGAGGATTGGACGAACACGGCGGAGTGCTTGGGATCGATGCCCGCGGCGATAAAGACTCCGGCCGTTTCACGAATCTTCGCGCGCAGTTCGCCGGGATCCTGATACACGGTGATCGCGTGCAAGTCGACGATGCAAAAAAAGCTCTCGTAGTCGTACTGGATTCGCGCCCAATTCTTGAGCGCGCCCAAATAATTGCCAATATGAAGATTGCCGGAAGGTTGGACCCCGGACAGAACTCGTGGTCTCATGCAGTAGAAAGGAACTTTCATCGTACGAGATGGAGCAGGAAGAAACCAATTCACCCGAACCGGCGCCGGAAATAGAAATCGAGAAGTGGGTTTACGGCGGCGCCGGACTGGGGCGCTGGAACGGACAAGTGGTGCTGGCGCCGTTCACGCTGCCCGGAGAACGCGTGTGTTTCGAGGTGGACCGGAAACGAGCCGGCCTGCTCAACGTCCGCGTAACCGGCCGAAGCATTTCCTCCCCGGATCGCATTGAGCCGGGCTGCCAGTACTTTGGGCGCTGCGGAGGCTGCCACTACCAGCACGCGCCCTACGAGTTTCAGGTTGAGCGGAAGCGCGAAATCCTGGCCGAGACTTTGCGGCGCGTCGGCAAGATTCAACCTCCGGCGGACATAGGCTTGATCCAAGCCGAACCGTGGGGGTACCGCAACCGGAGCCAGTTTCACCTGGCGAACGGGGAGATCGGATACCTGGCGGCGGGATCCCACAAGCTGGTGCATATCGAGGAATGTCCGATCTCTTCACCGAAGTTGAACGAGGCGTTGCGAACCCTCCGGCGGATGATGAAGGACCGCCGCTGGCCCGGGTTCATCCGGTCGCTGGAGTTGTTCACCAATGAAACCGAGACGATGGTCAACGTCATGGACACCGAGGGCGGCAAGCGGCTTGCGCGCAGTTTCTTTGACTGGTGCGCGGCCGGCATTCGCGGCGCCGCGGCGGGTGAAATCACGTACGCGGCGGGCGGGGAACGGTTTCGCGTGAGCCACGGCGCCTTCTTTCAGGTGAACCGTTTTCTACTCGATGCGTTGATCGGAGCGGCGCTCGAAGGCGCCGGCGGAGCAAGGGCTCTCGATCTGTATGCCGGCGCCGGGCTGTTCACAATCCCGCTGGCGCGGCGGTTTGCGAAGGCTGCCGCGGTGGAATCGAGCGCCCAGGCGGTGCGCGACCTGGAAGCCAATGCGGCCACTGCCGGACTCGCCATCGAGGCTCACAGGATGAGCAGCGAGCAGTTCCTTGAAACCGCCATGGCGGATTGGGATTTTGTGTTGGCCGATCCTCCCCGGACCGGCCTGGGCGCCAAAGCCGTGGAACATCTGTTGAGGTTGAAGCCGGCGCGGCTCAATATCGTATCGTGCGATCCGGCCACTTTGGCGAGAGATCTAAACCAGCTCACCGCGGGTGGATATCGCCTCGAAGGACTGACGCTCATCGATCTGTTTCCCCAAACATTTCACATTGAAAGCGTCGTGCGGCTGTCACGGGTAGGATAGGGAAAAGCGGAACTTCAGAGGAGCCATGGCAGCCGGAGCTGGAATCAGAACCGTCAATCTGTGCAAAGTCTACACGTCTCCGCCGCCGGCGGCTTCCGGCGCGGCTACCTTGACGCTTGGCCCCCAGCGAGGGCCGGGTTTAAGGAACAAGAAAGTCGAAATCCAGGCGCTGGCGGGTTTGTCGCTGGAAGTCCGTCCCGGCGAGATCTTCGGGCTGCTTGGTCCCAACGGCGCGGGCAAGTCAACGACAGCCGGCATCCTGACCACCCGGATCAGGCCGACATCCGGGGAAGCGTGGGTCGGCGACTACGAGGTCTGGCGTGACCAAGTGAAAGCCAAGCGCCTGATTGGCGTGGTGCAGCAGCGTCCGAATCTCGATTTCTCGCTCACCGCTCGCGAGATCCTGCAGTTTCATGCCGCGTACTTCGGCATCGGCAAGGCCGAACGAAACAAGCTGTCGTCAGAGCTGCTCGAACGCTTTCAATTGACGGACCGCGCCGACGAACTGGTCCGTGGATACTCCGGAGGCATGATGCAGCGCGTCGCCATCGCCCGCGCCATGATGCATCATCCGCGGGTTCTGTTTCTCGACGAGCCTTCAACCGGGCTCGATCCCCAGACGCGCCTGCTGCTCTGGGAGATCATACGCGAATACAACGCGGAGGGAACAACCATCCTGCTCACCACCCACAACATGGAGGAAGCCGACGCCTTGTGCGGGCGAATCGCGATCATCGATCACGGCAAGATGATCGCGCTGGGAACACCCGCGGAACTGAAGGCGTCGATTCCCGGAGGCTACCTGCTCCGCGCGCGCTTAAGCCTGGGCGCCGATGAAGCCGCCGGGCGGCTGCGCAACGAAGCGGGAGTCAGCGAGGTGCAAGTCACTGGCGGCCGGCTCGATATCTATGCCGATCGCGGAGGAGCGCTGGTGGGGCTGCTCGTCAGCGCGGCATCGGCCTGCGGCGCCGAACTGCTGGACTTGGAGATCAGCGAGCCGAGCCTGGAGAACTTGTTCTTGCACCATACGGGCAGGAGTTTGCGGCAATGAGCGCCTTTCTGGCGCTGCTCGCCCGCGACGCGCACGTCGCGCGGCGCAATTTCGTGCCTCTCATGTTGCAGACGATGCTGCAACCTATGTTGTTTGTCTTCGTCTTCGGGCAGGTGATGACACGCAGCGGTATGATGACGCCGGGCTACGAGGACTTCCTGTTGCCGGGCATCATGGCGATCACGATGATGATGACCGGCATACAAGCGGTGGCAATGCCCTTGATCTCCGAGTTTCAGTTCACCAAGGAAATCGAAGACCGCCTGCTGGCGCCGGTGAACATACAGTGGCTGGCGGTGGAGAAGATCGTCGCGGGCATGTTGCAGACGGCCGTTGCCGGGTGCGTTGTCGCTCCGGCCGCCTACCTGTTGATTTCCGGAGGGGCCGGGGCCAGCCTCAAACGCCCGGTTGAGGCGGTCGTTATGGCGCTGCTGGTGGCGCTGCTGTCCAGCGCCGTCGGTCTGCTGATGGGTTGCAGCGTGGGGCAGACTCAAATCGGACTTCTATTCAGCCTGGTGCTTGCGCCGATGATCATGTTCGGGTGCGCTTATTACCCATGGAGCGCGCTGGCCAGCTTCCCCATCGTTCAGAAACTGGTGCTCCTCAACCCGCTGGTGTACGCCAGCGAGGGACTACGCGGCGTCTTGACGCCGCACGTCGAACACATGCCGGTATGGGTGGTCATGTTGGTGCTGGCGCTCATGGATGCGCTCATCGTGGCCGCCGGGTTGAACCAGTTTATGAAGAAGGCCGTGGGGTGACCGGCGGCTGGCACAGAGGGGCCCGAGCCAGCGCGTTACTGTAGCAGCCGGTCCATGAGCGCTGGCTCGGTCTCCACCACCGCCACGTTGCGCGGCAGCAGCCGGCGCGCGGCGGCTGGGCTCATGCGGTTCCAATCGCCGTCGATTGGATGCAGCACCGTGCCTCTGGCTGGCGAGGCGGCGAGCAGGTCCGGCAGGTCAAACACGCGCAGTACGTCGAAGGGAACGTACCAGAAAGGAATCTCGCGATCCCACGCGGTGAAGCGGGTTTCGCGGTCGTCCTTTTCGAGCAGCCGGTAGGAGGCTTGGTTCGACGCCGGCCGGTCCAGAAACTGGCGGAAGCTGACGAAGCCCTCGCGGAGCGCGTAGGCGCCGATGGGCGGCCCACTGCGCGACGCCTCCGCGATGGCGTAAACCGAAGCCAGCGCGGCGTTGTCCCCGCGCGCGTACCAGGCAAGCGGCGCGCGTGCGAATTCCGGCGCGGCGTCAACGGCCCGCGCCACCGCCAGCAGGTCGCCGGCCTGGCGCCACACAAAGTGATCGCCGGCCAGCAGGCTTACCGCGGCGGTCCATCCGCGCTTGTCCGTGCTCAGTTCGCCGATGCCGCGGGGGTCGATTCCGAGCGCGCTCCAACCGCGTTCTCGCGCCCGCCGCACCACCGCGTCGCTGGTGAGCGTGTCTTTGCCCGCGTCGAACACAGTGACCAGCAGTCCCTTGGGCGCTCCGGCCGGCCGCAGCAGCCGCGCTGGAATCGCGACCCCGTCCACGTCAATCGCCAGCCGCTGCTCGCTTTGGCCGTTGAGCGTGGGCGTGGTGGCTCGGACAGGTTCGCTCCCGAAGAATGCCGACGGCACGGCCGGCCCGCTGGCGCGAATCCCAGCGGCGAGCCTGCGCGCGAACTCCTCCATCCCAGGTCCCGCCGCCCGCTTGCCGCCGGAGAAGCATCGCAGTTCGGCCGCATCGGGCGGCGCGACGTCCACCGGGCCTTCCGGCGCGGGCGAGCCGTCGCCCCAGTCCATCAGATATCGCAGGAACCAGCCGTAGGCGGCCTCGCGCTTACGCTGCTGGTAGCCGTGCCCGGACGACGGGTCGTTGAAGTAGCCGAACTGTCCAGCCATGCCATACGCGGCGTAGAGGCCGCGGCCGTAGTCGATGACCGTGCCGGCAACAAAGCCGGGATCGGTGGCCGAGTTGATCACCAGCACCGGGCGCGGCGCAATCATCGCCAGCAACTCGTGGTTATCGGCGAAGGTGACGAGCCCGGGAACAAAGTGGCAGTGTTCGGCGGCGTGGTACCAGTCGTTCTCGCGTGCGAAGCGGATCTGAAGCGCAAACTGGCTGGTGCCGACCACGGGCGCCGCGGCACGGATACGATCGTCGAGGCTGGCTGTGATCCAGGTGTTGTAGCCGCCGCCGGAGGCGCCCGTCATGCCGATGCGTTTCGGGTCCACTTCCGGCCGTGATAACAGGTATTCGAGCGCGCATTGCGTCTCATACTCGGCGAAACCCTGCTGCGAGACCCCGGCCAGGAGCGACGACACGCGGCGGTGGTCGCGCGTCGAGACGCCGCGTTCGCCCTGTCCGAACGGGTCGAAGCTGAACACCACGAAGCCGCTGCGCGCCATGTGTATGGCGAAGGCCTGGTGATCGGGCAGCGTCTTGCTTGCCTCGTACCAGTGGCCGTTGTAGAACAGGACCGCCGGCGCCCGCGCTCCGGCGCCCTCCGGCAGGTAGAGATGGCCGGGAACCGGAACGCCGGGCAGCGATTCGAACACCACTTTGTCGATGCGATAGCCGCTGCGCCGCACCGTACCCACGACGCGGCCGTTGGGCTTGGGCGGCCACGGCATCTGCTTATATCCGAGCGCGCGCTCCAGCCTGCGGCGCAATTCGGGACGGGCCGCCGCGGCCTCCTCGGGCGTGTGGGCGCGGCGGATGGATTCCAGGCTCCGCACGGCCCGCCGCTCGATTTCGTCGAGGTAGTCGAGCAAGGGCGGCGCGGCGAGCAGCGCCAGCGCCGCGACGATCATTTCACGTTCACCCAGCGCGGCAGCGAAACCGTGGTGCGGTAGTTGGACTCGTTGTAATCGGGGTTGCGCACCGGAGCATAGATCCTCGAGCCGGTAAACGGCCGGTCCTGCGTGTAGATCCAGACTTGTTTTGTGTCCCAAACGACGATCTCATCCCGCTCGTCGCCGGTGAGGTTCATCACGTTGTAGGCCAGGTCCGGATGCCCGTCATCGGGGAACATGACCACGCGCCTGAACTGGCCGTCGATCAGCCCGCCCTCGTGGATATTGGACGAGAGCATGGCGAATTCCTGGCCGTCTCCGCGCCAGTTGACCGGGAGAATGGGCGTGGCATGATGCACCGGCTCAGCTTGCCCGAGCAGGTTGCCGCCGGCGTCGAACAGGCTGATGATTCCCGGGTTCCGCCAGAAGTTGATGGTCATGAGTTGAAGGCCCGCGACATCCATCCGGTACTTGGCGATGCTCGGGCTTTGGGCGTGCCCGATGTGCGTGTGCTTCAGCAGATTCCCCTGGATGTCCCACAGCAGGAATCCTTCGTCAGAACCGCAGGCGTAAACTCGCGGCGCCGCCTGCGGGTTGCCCGTGAAATTGCCCACGACGATCCCGTCGGCATGGTCCTTGTACATCGTGTCGTGCGACCAGAGCGCCTTGCCGTCCGGCCCCCACAGCGTGTAGCCGAGCACGAACTCCTCCCGGCCGTCACCGTTGATGTCGAGCGCATAGGGGAAGTGGCCCGTTTGTCCAGAGCCGCGCCAGAGCAGCTTGAGATTCTTGTCATAAACCCAGAAATACTTGTAGCGGTCCTTGACGAGGATCTCGGAAGCCACCTTGCCGCCCGAGAGGTTTACGAAGGCGATCGAGTCGCCCGGATTCAGTTCATACGGGCGTTCCTTGAGATCCGCCTCCATCGCCGGCATAGCCGTTGAGATCCGTGGTTCGCCGGTCCGCCCTTCAAGGACTTGCAGCTTGAAGTCGCGGATCATCACCACTTCGTGCTTGCCGTCGCCGTCAATGTCGTGAATCTGAACCGGCGTGTCGTTGGTCAACAGGCCGTTGCGGGGGTCCGGGCGGCCCTTCTGCCAGAGGACCTTGCCGTCCAGGGTGACGGCCGTCAGACAGCTAATCGCGTCAAAGGCGTCTCCACGCACGCGCGGAATGTTCTGGACGATCAGCATGTCGGTCTTGCCGTCCCCGTCGAGGTCGCCAAACCGCACGTTCCGGCCCGCGCCGTAACCCGGAGTTTCGAACTTCTTCCAGAGCTTGGGCTTCGGGTTCCCCGCGCGAAGCTGTTCGAGCTCGGTGTCCCGCTTCCGGATCGCGGTCTGAATCGAAGCGATCACCGCGTCCGGCGCGGTCACCCGGACCTGGCGGTAGCGGGCGGGAACGTTGGCGGCGAACCCGATTCGTCCCGCGACGGCGTCATTGTCCGCCGCCTCCAGAATCAGCTTCCCATCGATAAACGCCCGGATCTTCGGCCCGTCGTTTTCGACTTTGAGCAAGTAGTACCGCTGCGTGTCGTAAGTGAACGGCGCCGAGCCGAGTTCGCGCCAATTGCCCACGTGGAGCGCGTTGTCGATCGGCAGCCTGAGCCGTAGAACCGCCTCCTTGCCATTGCGCAGCCCGAACCAGTAGAAGTGGCGGTTGGTCTGGTATCGAAATACGATACCCGTGATGTCCTTGAAGCTCAGCGGCCGCATCTGGACTTCGTAGGTGTAGGACCGCCACAACGGGTCGCCTGTAATGAACATCGGCTGGAACCAGCCGGGGCGGTCATTCGTGTTGACCAGGTGCTGCTCAACGTAGGTCATGCCGTCTTCGTCGCTCACGACCCAAGCGTCCTGGTGAACGATCGGGTTTTCCCAGGGCGCCGTGGGAACGCCCCGGTGCGCGAGATAGTGGTACTCCTGAATCGCACCGTTCAACTGTCCCACGGGCTGGCTCAACAACCCCGCGGGCAGTTTCGAGAAGTCGTCCTTGAACAGGTCGCCGGCGAACAGCGTGAAGGTGAGGGGTAGAACAAACAGGAATCGCATT